>CAYNZS010000170.1:0-9146 GCA_964401695.1 uncultured Nitrospirales bacterium | reverse complement strand
AAGGACCTACGACGTTTTCTCGGCGGGCGAGGATGGAACCCCCGGAACGGACGACAACGTAGCGCCGTAGCTCGAACGCGTGGATGCCGCCGAGGGCAAGTAGGCCCCGGCGCTATTTTTTAGCCACAGAGGTCACAGAGAATTGAATGGGCGATGAATTAACGGGACGGACTATTGGCGCGGCTATTGAAGTCTATCGATTGCTTGGCCCTGGATTCTTGGAGTCCATCTAGGAAGAGGCCCTGTGCCACGAATTGGACATTCGCGAGATTGATCTCGATCGCTAAGTCGAGGTAGATGTCGTTTACAAAGGCCACGTAATCAAGGGCCAGCACATGGACGTTCTCATAGAACAAGAAGTGGTTGTCGAATTGAAATCTGTGAGCCGGCTTCCGGCAGTGGCTAAAGCCCAGGCGCTTTCCTGTTTGAAAGCTACCGGATTAAAGCGAGCTCTCTTAATCAACTTTGGAGAAGCGCGACTTGTAGACGAAGTTAAAAGAATCTTTCTGTGATCTATATGCCCTCTGTGGCTAAGAAAATGAAATCCCATTCAATACATTCACACAACGAAGGCTTCACCCTTCTCGAGCTCATCGTCGTCATGCTGATACTCGCGGCTATGACGGGCGCGGTGATCCCCGTGCTGCGCGGATCCCTCATCGAGACCCGCGCCGGCAGCGGCGTCAGCGACTTGGCCGCGATGATGAAGTACGCCCAATCCCGCGCTGTCACCGATGTGCGCGAGTACCGCGTTTACTTTAGTGAAGAGGAGAACGGGTACTGGCTCATGGTCGAGATAGGACGCGAAGAAGGGGCCACGCTCTTCGAGGACTTGGACGAGCGCGAAGGGGAATTCAGAAGACTCCCTGAGGGCTTGGAGTATGGCAGGTTGAGGGCGGCCACGGACCGGCAACTCGACGCGATGTTCATAACGTTCTATCCCAGTGGCGCGAGCGACGTGGCGTCCATAGAAATAGAACGGATCGGCGGTTCGTACAGCGACCGGCACACGATAAGCACGAGCGGCTCGTTGAGCAGCTTCGATATCGAGGAGCCCGATAAGAGATGAAAACGCCTCCAAGCGATAGCCGAACGAATACACCGCGGCGAGGGTCGGGGCGGGGCGGCTACATTCTCGTCGAGGCCACCGTGGCTCTTGTGCTGTTGAGCCTGGGCGCCTACGCCGTTCATGGCACGATTCGTCAAGCGCTTATCACGCGCGGCCAAGCGCAAGATTACACCCAGGCGCGGTTTCTACTCGAACGGATCACCGCGGAAGTTGCGCTGCAACCGATGGTGAAGGCCGAGTCGCAATCCGGCGTCTTCGGACCCGAGTTCAGCCGCTTTTCGTGGTCCTACACTTTGTCGAAAGTGGACATGCCCCTGCCCCAGCCGCCCCCCATCCCGCCGCAGGACTGGGTCGAGCCGGAAGACTTTGAATACCGCGTCGAGTACCTGGGCAGCATCACGGCGACAGTGACTTGGCAGCGCGCGGGCCAGCCGTATTCGGAGAGCTTGGAGACTTTGTTCAACCCCTTCAAACTCTGGCAGCCGCCGGAAGTCGAATGACTGCCATTTCTCCAAACGCGACCCCATCGAGCCGCGAAACGGCTGGCTTTACGCTCGCAGAGTTGGTCGTCGCCTCCACGATGCTAGCCATCGTGATGGCCACCGTGTACACGACCTTTTCGACGGCGATCCGAACGTGGCGCGTGGGCGAAACGAATTACCGGACCTACGAAGACGCCCGGTCGACGCTTGGCCTCTTCACCCGCGAACTACAAGGAATCCCGCCGGGGACTAAGCACCTGTTCGAGGGGCGGCGAAACGAGATAACGTTTTTCACGATCACAGCGCCTATGAATATTGAAGACGGCAGAGGGCCACGCCTCATGAAGATAAGGTACAGCCTGAAGAGCGGCGGCCGCAGCGAAGGGGAAACCATTCGCCGCGAGGAGTGGGTCGTCGAAAGTCCGCTACCCCCAGAAACCCCGCGGGACGAGCCGCCCAAGCGCGAACGGATCAAGCTGGCGCGACGCCAGGAATTCCTGTTGGCGAAGGGCGTGACCGGCTTCGATATACGTTACATTTGGGTGCCCCATCCTCCCTTGGGGCAGCGCGTGGATCCCGCGGAGCCGCCCGTACAGGTCGAGTTGCTGGTTGTGGACGAGAACCCCGAAGGGTCGGGGCTGCCCGATGGCCTGGAAATTCGGTTGCTCCTGCTGGACGAGGGCGCTCTGAATCTAGAAACCGTTTTTCAGACGACGTTGACGTTTCGCGGGCCCACCAGCGGGATCTCTGAGGAGATGAACGATGAGTGGCTAAATTCGGGGAGGCGCCGGTAGGATGATGGTAAACGACGCAGCCAGAGAAGCGCGCGGTCGCCGGGGTTTTGTCCTCGTCTCGGTGCTCTGGATTCTCGCCATATTGACCGTCGTGTCCCTCGGCTTCGCGAATCGCGCTTCGCTCGAACGGAAGGTGGCCTGGTACGCCCTCGACCAAGCCCAGGCCCAAAACATGGCGAGAGGCGCGGTGGAATTGGCCCTCGTCGAGCTAGGAAACAAGGGCGTCGTCGATAGCTATTTCGCCCAGGCAGGCTATACGGGCCTCGACCAACGCTGGGCCGTCCTTACCGATCTGTTCCAAGGCGGGAAGTACTTCAAGGAGTTCTCCAGCGAAGAGAACACGGAGGATTTATGCGTCTACCTTATCACCGATTGCCTGAGCAAAGTATCCATCAACGCGTCGAGCGAAGACATGCTGCGCGAAGTCCCGGGAATTGGCTCGCGCAACGTAAATCGAATTCTGCGGCGCCGCAGGCGCAATGTGCCCGAGGAGGAACTCGTCCAGAATTTCGCGACCATCGACGAATTTAGGACGGAAGCGAAGGTCGACGACCGCGATTGGTTCGGACGAGGCGACAAGCCTGGATTGCGCGATCTCATCACCGCGTGGGGCAACGGAAGAATCAATATAAACACCGCTTCGGGAGAAGTGCTCAGTTTCGTGCCCGAACTGGAGGGCTCTGTAGCCGACGCGATCGTCGGATACCGCCGCGGCAATGATGGCGAACTCGGCACCGCCGACGATCTGGCCATCAAGAACATTCATGAACTGCCCGAATTGCTGGGAATTAGCGCGGAAAAAGTCGGGCAATTGCGCCAACATTGCACCACTCAGTCCATCTTTTTTACAATTGAGGCGATGGCGACACGTCGCCGAGGAAAAATTCGTGCCTATTGTTCCGTAGTCGTGTTGCTCTCAGGAGCCCGGCCACGCATTCTATATTGGAGAGAAGGTTCCCTTGAGTCGTAAATCTTCCTACGCCACCATCCTGCAATTCGGCGGCTGCGCCATCTCGGCCTTGCGCGCGCGCGACGGCGGCGGCGGCCTGCTCATCGACCGGGTCTACACCGAGCGCTTCGATTCGCATCCCGAGTGGCCGCGGGCCATCGGCGAGTTCGTGAAAGACAACGGACTCGCGGACGACGACTTCTATACCGTCATTCCACGCCATGAGATCACGGCCCGCATCATCGAACTGCCCTCCCACAACCAGGAAGAACTCGCGGGTATGGTCGCGCTCAACGCTGAGGATTTCGTCCCCTTCACTGCGGACGAGCTGATCACGGCATTCACAGTGCTGGACAAGGCTCACACGGGTACGGCGAAAGTCTTTGCCGCCGTCGCCCACCGCGACCTCATCCACGGGCATATCGAGATCCTGCGCGAAGCGGGCATCGCACCCCGCCAAGTTTTTCTCAGTACGACCTGCCTCATAGACGCCGTTGCCGCATCGCCACCGCCGGAGAGCCATTGCTTCGCCGTGGTAAACCTCGCCCAGGGAGGGCTCGAGGTCGTCGTGTTCAACGAAGGCGTCGTCGAATACGCGCGCGGAATCGCCACGGACACTAACTGGTCCGTCGAAGACGCGGAAGCGCGTGGCGAAGCGGTGGCGGAGCTGTCTCACGAAATCCAAAACTCCCTTTCCGCGCACCGTCGCGAATCGTTCATGGGCGCCAGCGCCACCGAAGTCTACCTCTGTTCGGACACGGGCGGACTCGCGGCTATCGCCGAAGCCCTCGACGCGGATAAGGACTACGAATGCAAGCCGGCCACCTTCGGCCTCAATGTCGGCCATGCCGAGGCTGTCGATTTCGGCAGCGCGGTCCCACTGGTTGCCGCGGGCGCCGCGGTCGAGGCCCTCGGCGAAACCCCGTGGACGATCCATCTGCTACCGGAGGACGAACTGGGACAGCGGGCCGCGGCGACGCGGCGGAAATCCGCGGTTCGTGTCACCGCATTTGCAGCGGCCGCGATCGTGGCCCTTACGGCCCTCTACACGCAGGCGGTTATGCAACGGACCGGCTATCTGTCGGAATTGGAACAGCAGGCGGACGTCCTGCGCCCACGCATAGCGGGTCTGATCGCCAAACGCAAACATCTGGAACGGCTCAAACAGCAGGTCGAGCGGAAGGACACAGCGCTCGAGCTGCTGGCGGGCCTAGTGGGGTTGCTGCCGGATGAAGGCGTCAACATCACCCGCTACGAATTCTATCACGACGATCGGATCGAGCTGAATGGCCGGGCCACGGCGCAGGAGGCTGTCCTTCAGTTGACGAAGGACTTGAACAACGCGGGCCTCGAATCCTACAAACAATTCGCGCGCGCACAGCGGATGTACATCACCGATACCCGCTATCGCAACCAGGACGTCTATATGTTCCGCTTCGACATTCCGTTCGCCCCGGAAGAGGAAGAAGGCGCGAATGAATAAGTATTGGGCAAATCTCTCGGAGCGGGAACGATCCCTCGCCCTGACGACGCTGGGGTTGACGTCGTTGATTTTGGCTGTCCTGATCGGAACGCGGGCCGTGGCGCGAATCGCCGATCTTGATGATCGGATCGCGGACCTGGAGAGGAGTCTCTACAACCTGGCCGAACAGGACGCCCGAGGCGCGAGTATTCAGCAAGCCTTCCACGAAGTCGCGGCCGAACACTCGAGCAAATGGACCGAACAGGAAATCCATCGCCGATTGGACCTGGAGATCCTTCGGCTCGCACTGAAGGATCCCTATCCTCCGGGCACCGAACCGCCGGAAGGCAGCATGGCCCGGCAGAACCGCATGGTCGAGATCCCCACGCTTCGCGAAGGGACGCTGAACACCGAGGGCGATGGGTATCGCGAGTATACTCTGCCCATAAAGGTAAGCCCGGCCGAACCGGAGCAACTCTTCCGTTTCATCGAGCGATTGCAGTCGAGCCGACAATTCCTGCGCATCAACTCACTCGAATTGACGAGGCCCTTCAACAGGACGGCCATCAGCGCCAACCTCGAAGTGACGCGAACGGTGGTCGATAGCATTCCGGACGACACCGAGTACGTCCACGCGGCGCGGGTGGGGAATCTCGTGAAGAACCCCAGTTTCGAGGAGGAAGGCGGCGAATCGGGCCTTCTCCATTGGCTCGTCCCTGGGTGTACCGTCGAGCGCTCGCTCGAACACGCCACCGAGGGCAAGTGGTCCGCGAAGGCCATCACCGAGCTTGGGGAAGGGCAACTGTACCAGCGGGTCATGCTGGACGGAGGCACGACCTACCAGATCGAGGCGGACATTACAGCCCTATCCACCGGAGAATTGGGCGTACTGGACCCCGACCGCGGATCGGCCTTCGCGGGCGCGAAACGGTTGCCCGGCGATGGGAAGACGTACCATTACGAAGTTCAATTCGTCGCTCCAGGCTCGCCTGGAAGTTCCGCCGAAGTGTTCGCTCCCCATCTCACTATCGCGAATGACGGCGGAGGCGTTTTTGTGGACAACATCGCACTCATGAAAGTCGGGGACTGACTCATGGAACGGCTCGCTTCGAGAATCTGTGCCGCTGTGGCCTTAGGTGCCGCCGCGCTGTTCGCTATGAACCTAGCCAACAACCCGCTGGACGGACGGCGCGCCGCTCTAGTTCAAGATTTGGGTGCCATCGCGCCCTTCGAGGCAGACTATACCGTCTCGGGCGGGAACAACTACGACCTGCTCCGGGCGGGCATCTCGAATAAGCGCGCCATATGGAATGAACTCATCAAACCGCCGCCGCCACCTCCGAGACCGGTTCGGGTTATCCCTCCCCCCGATTTCAAGAAGTTGCTCAAGAGCGTGACTGCGAGCAAGCGCACACAGACGAAGGTCGGTGGCGTCATCAAGAAGATCAAGTTCAGATATGCCGGCACGGGCCGTCGTGGCGCCATGCATGAAGTGGGCGAAGTGATTCAGAATTGCAAGATCCTCAAGCTCAACGAAGATTCGGTTACCTTCGGATACAAACAAGGCGGGAAACAATACACGCACGAACTTCCGAGGGAAAGAGACGGGGCGTAGCCCCAAGCTGTCAGCCAAATAGGTGCGGCGCACGTTGACTCAGTGCGTGGCGAGGCCTCAAACGTCAAGGATAGCGAACACTGTGAGATTCATGCGTAAGAAGCGTCAACATTCCCCCCGCGAGAATGCCGCCCACCGGCGGCTGCTTTGCCTCGCGGTCATGCTATTTTTGTGCGCAGGCGTATGGTCTTACGCACAGGCTCAGGCTCAACAAACCCCCACCTCCCCAACCCGTCCAGGGGGTGGTCTGTCCAGTCAGGTCCGCCAAAACCAACAGCGAGAAACTCGTTCCAGCGGCGGCGTGAGCGGAAGGCTGGGGGGGGGGGGGCGGGGCGGCGGCGGGGCTACCCCGCGCCGAACGACCACCTCTAGCCGGAGCGGCGGCCGCTCCGGTGGCTCAGGCGGCGTGTCCGTGCAGACGATACAAGGCAGCAGTCAGGCCGGCGCGGTGAATGTGACTTCGTCGACTAGAGGCAAATTTGAGCCCTTCCTCAACAAGCCCGTGAAATACGGCCCCTTGCCGGGAGACGAAGAAGATATCACCATGTCCATGTTCGGCCCCATGACCGTGACCGATTTTGTTTCCCACGTCCAGGAGAACACGATGTGGAACGTCGCGGTCACCGAGGCTGCTTCTACGATCAGGCTGCATTTCTACGGCGGCGAATTGTCGCCGAAACAGGCCATGAAACTGCTTCAGCTTAACGGCATCTACTACGACTATGACAATCAATCGGGTTGGATCGTGGTGAAGACAGTCGATGAATATCTGCGCGAAACCTACGGTTCTATCATCGAAGAGGTGTTCCTGATCAAACATGTGGATCTCGGGGATGTGGAAGAAGTCTTGACTGCCCTCTCTTCGGAGGAAGGCATGATCATCGTTGACAATCGCACCTCGATGGTGACCGTTCGCGACACGGCGGACAATCTGGAAGTCATGCGGCGAACGGTGCACGGGCTAGATCACGAACGAGGATCGCAGACCTTTACATTGCGCCATATCGAAGCCGAAGCGCTCATCGATAGCCTTGAGACGGTCCTCTCCGAAGGCGGAGAGACTTTGTATGATCCGCGGACCAACGTGCTGGTCGTGACCGACTTGAAATCCCGGCAGAAGCGCATCGCGGCCATGGTCGAGCAATTCGACCGCGAATTGGTCACGCGGGATTGGACGCTCAACTACGCCGATCCCCTATTCATCGCGGACGAGTTGGAGCTCCTGGTGCCCGAAGACATGGGGAGCATCACGGTGAACGAGCCAACGCGCCAGATTTCCGTTACCGCGACGCGCGAGCGCATCGACGTGATCGACGAACGTATCCGCGTGTGGGATCGCATGAGGAAGCAGGTTCAGATCCAGGCCTATCTGGTCACCGCCTCGTCAAACGTGGCGCGCAACCTTGGCGTGAACTGGTCTTACTTCGGCATGTCGGGAGACGATCCAATCGCCTTCCAAGTCGGCGGCCAGGCAGGGAATCCCTTCGCGGTCCGCCCCCCCGGTTCAGGAGGACAGCAAGTGTCGCTCGGACAACTCCCGACCGTGTTGGGTGGGGATAGAGGCAACGGGGACGACACAAATGGCGCAGTGACGAAAATCAGCGACGCAGCGGGAAATCCCATCATTCGCAATATCGTGGGTGGCGACGTGTCGGCCATGCTGGATCTATTGGAGGCGACAGGCGACGTGACGGTTCTCGCGCAGCCACGCGTGACCGTACTAGATGGCCAGGGAGCCCTGTTTGGGGAAAAGACCCAAGTGCCCTACGCGCAGTCGAGCACCTCAAGCAATTTCAATAGGAATCTCAGCAATAACGGTTATAATTCCAACTCGAACTTCCTCTTTCCAAGCCGGAGCACGATCCAGTTCATCGATGTGGGCACGATCCTGAGTGTCTACCCCGTCATTTCCGAGGAAGGGAACATTCTGCTCGACATCGACGCGGAAGACAGCAGCTTCATCATGGTTCTCGTTGTCGGATCGGATCAGAACAACTCCGTTCCGCAGAAGACAGAGAACCGAATCGAGACGCAAGTGATGGTTCACGACGGATCGACCATCGTTATCGGCGGCCTTCGCACAAGCAATTTCACGGACAACGTGGATAAAGTTCCATTCCTGGCGGACATACCGCTTATCGGCAACATATTCAAGAGCACAAAGAAGGAGCATGTGCACAACGAGTTGTTAGTATTCATTACGCCCACTATCGTGGACGAGTATACCCAGCCCGAATCGTTGCGCCTCGCCAAGGCCGAGGCGGGTCTCGCGCGAACCATACGCCACGACCAGAAAAATGCCTTCGAGCGGGCATCCGAGCGCCTGTCGGGCGGGCGCATCGAAGTCCTCATCGCAGTAGGGCCGAGCGGCGAACTCTTTTCGGAGAACAAGATGGTAACCCTCGACGAACTCCGGCGCCGCTTCTTTCAATTCCCCGATCCCGTCACCACGCGCGTCGTCATCCGCAAGTACCCAGGCGCCCCCAGTGAAGTCGTGACGCAACTGACGGAAATCGCCTTGGAGGCCGAATTGGGAGTCGATTTTGACGATACCGTCATGCCATTCGTTCCGGATTTCGCCGCCAAGGAGATCCATCTGTCGACCGGGCAGAAATAGGCCGGCTATCTCACCGGGCCAGGGCGGATTTCTTTACTTTTTGAACCGATCTTCTCACGCCTGACTCGCGGCCTCTCTTGCTGCCATAATGAATATGACTCATAGCGCTAGAGCGTTTTAATTTATCATGCCTACGGTGGTATAGTGTGGGCATGAAG
>CAYNZS010000169.1:0-9162 GCA_964401695.1 uncultured Nitrospirales bacterium | reverse complement strand
ATGCTCAATAACGTGCCCGTGGTGGTCACGGGCGCCCATATGGGAAATGTCGGATTATACCAGAAACTGGCAATCGAGAGAGTTCTGAGGCAACGATCTAACGCGGATATCTCACCGGGTTTCGTAGCGAGACGGTGGAAAACCGGTGAGATATCCTGGCTAGTGTACTGACCCACATTTGGCGCGGCTTCCGAAAGCAAGGCAAAGCGTACTTTTTCTGTCATCCTGGAGGAAGCAAATTCGGGCCACCGGGCTGGTATGGACCTCCATGTGAAGTCGCAGGTCCTTCTCTGTGAACTCTGTGTCCTCTGTGGCATGAGTTGCCATATTTTG
The DNA here is from genome assembly GCA_964401695.1 of uncultured Nitrospirales bacterium. Lineage (GTDB taxonomy): Bacteria > Hydrogenedentota > Hydrogenedentia > Hydrogenedentales > JAPYPO01. The sequence goes on along the minus strand of CAYNZS010000169.1, from coordinate 8,829 downwards.
GAGATGACCGCACTAAGGTAGAAACTCCGTTTCGATGAAACTGGCGACGCGTGGCCATTTTTCGGCGGCGATGGCAAAATCGATATCCATGCGGGTTATGGAGCTGATTACGGGCACGTTCTCGGGTGTCGCCGCCTCGGGGTTCAAGGGAATCTGAATCGCGCGCGACGCGGCGAGGGCTTCTTCGACTTCCGGACTTAACAGGTAATCAATGAGGGCTTTCGCGTGCTCGCCGTTAGGGCCGCCTTCGATGAGGGCTACGGTGTTGGGAAGCACGAGCGTGGCGCCAAGCGCGCTGTCGTTTTCGGCGAGATGCCAGCGGACTGGAAAGCCATCGAGGACCGCGCCGTTCGCGTCGTCGGTATCGGTAAGGCCGACGGCGTATTCGCCGCGGGCGACCAGGTCGCGCACGGTGGCGTTTTCTGGCAAAATGGCTATGTCGTTGGCCTTCAACGCGTGGAAGTAAGCCTCCGCCTTCTCGTCGCCCCAGGCGGCAAAAAGGGCGGCTGCGTGGGCGGCCGTCGTTCCGAACAGCGGGTTGGCGATGGCGGCTAGGCCTTTCCATTCTGCGTCGGTGAAGTCCTGGAGGGAGCGCGGCGGGTCGTCGACCAAGTCGGTGTTGTAGATGATGACGCGCGCGCGCGCCGCGAATCCCGTCCAGTATCCTTCTGGGTCCTTGAAGTGGGCAGGAAACTCTTGGGCCATATGCGACGCGTATGGAGCGAGGAGTCCTTCTTGCTTCAAGCGCACGGTCTGGATGAGTTCGTTGCTCCAATAGACGTCGGCCCCCGGCCGGTTCCGTTCGGCGATGAGCCTGTTCACAAGGCCGGTGGTTTTGGAGGCCTCGGAATCGTACCGCACCCGCGCGCGAATGCCCGTCACGCGTTCGAATTCTTCCAGGATGGGGCGCGAGTAGAGTTCGTCGAGAGAAGCGTAGACGACCACCTCGGGTCTGCGGTTGCCTGTGCATGAAGACAGGCATAAGGATAGAACAATTGAAGCGATTCCCCATCGTATTGACTTGGGCACGTCCGCGTTCTCCAGTGTGAAAAAATTCTTGACTCGTGATTCTTGCTTCATCTATGAGCCATCCTGCCCCGATGGGGATACGGCAATTCCAGCCTAACTGACCGATCAACCTATTTCCAGATCGTCTCGGGATCGTAGACGATCTAATACACGATGTTGGTGAACGTCTCAGCCATCGAATCCGCCTTTGCGCCCGTATCCCCTTCGGGGAAATCTTGAGTGAGAACGTTGACCGGGGGAATCGCCTCGCTCATCCCCGGCTACAACCCGCAGTCCATTCGGGGCAGGATCTTATCTGCTTCATAGTGCTGAAGCAATGGTTATCAGTTGTATTGATTAACAATGATGTCACCGACAAAAGTCGCCAAGGCTGTCATCCTGAGCGAATGCAAAGGATCTCTTTCGTGCGTGAGTTGTTGGCAAAGAAAAGATTCTTCACTTCGTTCAGAATGACGATGTAGTGCTTCTGTCAAGATTGTCGACTTTTGTCGGTAGCGTCAACAATTGCCTGACCCTTGCATAGTGCTACAATCCTTTCGAACCGACCTTCTTCGCGTAGCGGCGGATTGCGACTCTATATAGCGCGTAAACAGCGAAGCTGTGGATCGCCACGCTCACGATCCATACGAGGGGCATCTTGGACGGCATCCCTCCCGTTCTGTAAAACCAAAATATCCGGATTAGAGGAATTTATCGCGATGACGATCCGCTTGCTTGAGGCGGGGTTCGTAGGAACGGAAACGTACGACCGCGACGACAGGCCGTATACAACTTTCATCACAACGGGCATAGCGAATCCGAAACTGCGTGGCCTCCCCTATTACCGCGACCGCTCTGATACCGGGCGTCTGCTCAGCACCCGGGCCTAACGCGGTTATCAGGCCGGAGAATTACCCGTCGAGTTCGTATTTCTGCAGGCGGTACCTCAGCGAACGCGCGGACAGGCCCAGTAGTTCCGCCGCTCGCTTCTGGGAATGCCTCGACCAGGTCAGCGCTTGTTCGATGAGGTCGACTTCGATTTTCGCTATCAACTCCCCGAGATCCAGTCCGGTATCCTGCAACCTGTGTTTGCGGTCGCTCGTTGTTGACATATGCTCGCGCACATTAGTCGAAATGTCCGCCGCGGTTATGACTTCCCCCTGGCACAATGCCAGTGCCCGCTCCATGATGTTTTCCAGTTCTCGGATATTTCCCGGCCAGTGGTACGCGCACAAAATTGCGATGGATTCCTCGTCGCATTCGATAGCCTGGCGGTTTAGGCGTTCGGCCATGCTGATGGCGAAGTGTTGAACGAGAAGCGGAATGTCATCGGTATGGTTCCGCAACGGCGGGACAGATATGGGAATGACATTCAAGCGGTAATAGAGATCTTCTCGAAACGTTCCCTCAACCGCCATTTCCTTGAGGTTTCGTTTCGTCGCTGAAAGCAAGCGGACATCCACGACGGTACCGCGCGTTCCGCCTAGAGGGGTCACAAGACTGTCGCCAAGTACCCGCAAGAGTTTCACCTGCAATGACAAAGGCATTTCCCCTATCTCATCGAGAAAAAGCGTCCCCCCGTCCGCGACGACGAACAATCCTTCTTTGTCGCGAGACGCGCCAGTAAAAGCGCCTTTCGTGTGGCCAAACAACTCGCTCTCCAAGAGGTTTTCCGGGATGCTCCCACAGTTTACGGTGACGAATGGCTTCTCGGATCGTCCGCTCAACTGGTGGATATTCCGAGCCACAAGCTCCTTGCCTGTACCGCTTTCTCCGTAGATGGCCACCGTGCTCGGAAGCCAGGCGACACGGCGGATCATCTCGCGGACATCCTCGATAGCGGCGCTTGTGCCGACCATGTTCTCGACCTTGCCGCGCCGCCGCCGGGCCCCATGGCCTCCATGGCATTACGGGCCAGATTGACGAGCACTTGCTTCAGTTGCGATACGTCCGCCGAAATCCAGCATGAATCCACTGGACATCCAAGCCGGGTGGTATACCCGCCCATCTCACTGTATTCCAAATCCACCAGTTAGCGCACCTCGAGCGCGAGGCCGCACAGGTCAAAGACTTCCCGCTTTACGTCGGGTTCGCGCGCGAAATCGAGAAAGCCTCCCACAATATCGTTGAGGTGATCCGACTCGCGCAAAGCTATCGAACGCAGTTTCTCTTGCGTCTCGTCTTGGGGCTGCCCGTTTCTCAGTTCTTCGACCGCGCCCCGGATTATCGCCACGGGATTGCGGAACTCGTGGGCGAGACCCGCCGCGAGTTCGCCACTACCGCCAGGCGGTCTTGCTTTCGCATTTCCTGGCGGATCTGGTCCATTTCGGTCAGATCGGTAAAGCTGACTATAATCCCGCTCAGAGTTCCATCCTTGCCCCATACCTGGTTCGTCGTCAGGCCGAGCAGCCGCGGCCCCGTAGCGCCGCCCGGCACGCGAAGTTCATAGCTCGTAAAGTCTTTGTCAGAGCGCAATACCGTGAGCACCGGACACTCCCTCCCTGGCTCGGCGGGTAGAACGTCTTCGATCGCGCGGCCGACTGCGTAGCCTTCGGGAACGCCGAGAATAATCCCCGCGGCCCGGTTCTGTGACACGACCACGCCGTTGCCGTCCGTGATCAGGAAGCCGCTGCCCATATTCTCCAGGATATCTCTCTGGAAATTCTGAATCTGCTTCAGTTGCTGGCTCCAATATCCCGAGATGAACGCGGTAAGGAAGAATGCGAGGCATTGAACGAGGAAGTTGTACCAGTTCTCGAAAATGTTGACACTGTTCGCATAGATGCTCTCCTCTGCTGGATTGAAGAGTTGATAGAGCATGAATCCCGAAGCCAGTCCTGAAATCAGAAAGCCTTGGATCAGTCCCAACAGCAAGAGGGACTCGATAACGACGATGACGAAAAGGAAGGTGAAGAAACTTGCCGACTCCCCGGAAAATGTGACGGTGATGGCCACTACCGCGAAGTCGACGAGGACTTGGCGCGGTGTTGCTGGTGTCCGGAAATCCCTTCGCGGTAGAAACGGCGGAGGTACCAGATGCTGGTTCCGAGCGCAAAGGCGAAGAGCAACACGAGGCTGTAGTTGGGCCCTTCATCGCCGAGCAACCCGATGAGTGTAACGCCTACGATGACGAAGGAAAGAACGCCAATCCGGGCGATTCCCACGTAGCTGAGCCCTCATAGGCGGGGCGCAAGTCGTTCGAATTCACACCGATATACCCATATGCCTACTTGACGCGCCGGGTACAGTACGCCGAAGAGGCCCTAATTGGCGCCGCCTTTTTCGATAAGGCGCTGAAGGCCTTCAAGGTTGCTGCTGCGCTTCATGGCGGTGTCCATCGTGATCATATTGCGCCGCATGAGGCGGTACAGCGACTGGTTCATGGTCATCATGCCCTCGCCCGCGCCGATTTCGATCATCGACGGTATCTGCTCGAGCTTCTCGGAACGAATGAGCGCTCGTATCGCCGGATTCGGAATGAGGATTTCCATGGCAAGCACACGCCCGCTTCCATCGATTCTCGGAATGAGCTGCTGTACGCACACCCCTTCAAGCACGAAGGAGAGCTGGGTGCGCACCTGATCCTGCTGTGTCGCGGGAAACACGTCGATGATGCGGTTCATCGTTTGCAGGGCATCGTTCGTGTGGAGAGTCGCGAAGGCCAGATGGCCTGTCTCCGCCACAGCCAACGCCGACATGATGGTCTCTTGATCGCGCATCTCGCCGATCAGCACGACATCGGGGTCTTGACGCAGAACGCGTTTCAAGGATTCCTTGAACGAGTCCGTGTCGGCGTGGAGTTCGCGCTGGTTGATGATGGAGCGTTTGTGCCTATGCAAGAACTCGATCGGGTCCTCGACCGTGATGATATGCACCCGGCGCTCGTTATTGATCTTATCGATGATCGAAGCGAGGGTGGTCGATTTACCGCTACCCGTGGGGCCACAAACCAGAACGAGTCCGTTAGGGCGGTTCGCGAAGTCGGATATCGGCTTGGGCAAGCCAAGCTCATTGAAGCTCAGGATTTCGAAAGGAATTGCGCGGAATGCCGCCACCACCGAACCGCGGTCCCGGTAGACGTTTAGGCGAAAACGGCTTACCCCTTCGATGCCGAATGAGAGGTCGCACTCTTTGTGCTCTTCAAACTCGGCGATCTGATCTTCGTTCATGACCGTATAGATAATGTCCTGCGTATCGTCTGGCTTAAGGACCGGGTAGCCCTGCATCGGCTCTACCTTGCCGTGCATCCGTATCATGGGCGGAGCGCCGACACAGATGTGGAGGTCACTCGCCCCTTGTTCGATCATCTTGGTGAGGAGTACGCGAATGTCGATGTCCGTTGCAGCCATATTGGAATCCTTTCGGATTAATTGTGGGGATGCTTCCGGCGAAGTTATTTATCGACCGCGGTCGTGCGCAGGACTTCTTCGATTGTGCTGATTCCTTTGGCGGCCTTCGCGAGGGGGTTCTGACGAAGCGTTCGCATTCCGCACTCGACCGCCACATCCTTGAGTTGAGAGGAGGAAGATCGGGGCGGAATCATCTTTTCAAGTTCCGGATAGTTGGGCATGGCTTCGGTCACCGCGACGCGCCCTTTGTATCCGGTGTCCTTGCACTTGCTACGGCCCCGTCCGCGCACGAATGTCGGCGTGTCGTCATACGTGTCAGAGCAGTATTAGACACGCTCCAACACTTCGTCGGGAACCTTAATGGGCTCCTTGCAGTCGGCGCATACGCGCCTGAGAAGGCGCTGAGCGGCCGCGACGGCAACGGATGACTGGATGAGAAAGGGCTCCAGGTTCATATCGATCATACGGGCGAGCACGCTCGCGGCGTCGTTCGTATGCAGTGTGCTCAAAACCAAGTGGCCGGTAAGCGCCACCTTGACGACCACGTCCGCGGTTTCTTCACCGCGAATTTCGCCAACCATCGCCACGTCGGGGTCTTGACGCAGGATTGGCGCAGGGCGCTGGCGAAGGTCATGCCGATTTCTGCGCTAGATATTCATCATCCCATCGCTTCGAGGACTCCTCAATGAAGATTGATTTTCACGCCACTTTGAACCAAACTCAACCACTAAGGGACTAACTTAAACAGGCCCGGCGTTCTGACCATTCCATGACGCCGTCCGAAGTCAAAGCAGCACTCACTCCTCAAGCAGTGTAGCACTATTTGGGCTATCCGTCAACTGTTTATTGCGGTAACTCTATTAAGCAAAGAAGTTTGTGCTTCTCTGAATGGATCGGAGCAAAATCATGACAGAGTGGCGCGGACTTCCGCTCGGCCAACCGGGGAGTCTGGCGGAGAGGGACAGTCGTCCCAGGGAGCTTTTTTGCTGGCGAGGGACGACCACCCGAAGCTCAATCGGAGTTTCCTCAATGCACAGCCACCGCTATTGTATTTGCCGCGGGCGAGGCCATCAAGGACTCGCAGGGCGGGCGCATCGCAGATACGGGTACAGTTGTTTCTCTAGAACTTGAACGCTCACCCTATACCAATCTGAACATTTACAGAGACATTCTCAAAACCAACATTCATGGCGCAGGCTCGTGGATTCCTTGCGAATCAGAACTCCCTGCATGAAACCTTGGGAGAAGAGCACTGGGGCAGGGTGGCATGGGCTTCCAGCCCATGAATCACGGGCAAGGCGCCCGCGTCACTGGCCCTTGGCGCGGGCAAGTGGCCTACTTGGCGACGCTATGCTTCAATTCGCGTTTGCGGGCCTCAAAGTTGAGGTTTGCTTTGCGGACGCGAACGTTCTTCGGCGTCACTTCGACGAGTTCATCCGGCGCGATCCACTCGATAGCGGCGTCGAGCGTGATCTCCCGGGGAACATCCAAGCCCGTCGAGTGATCCTTCCCCGAAGCGCGGTGATTGGTGAGGGCCTTGCGCTTGGTGGGTTTGCACGGCAATTCGCCAGGCCGCGAATTCTCGCCAATGATCATGCCTTCGTAAACGGATTCCATTGAGGTGACAAACAGCGTACCGCGTTGTTGGAGATTCTCCAGGCTGTACGACGTGGCCTCGCCTGTGTCCATACTGACCATCGAGCCGCGGCTACGGGTCATCACGTCGCCGCACCACGCGCCGTAGGCGGTGAAGCGCGAAGCCATGATGCCGAGGCCGCGCGTGTCCGTGAGAAATTCGCTTCGGTAGCCAATGAGGCCGCGAGTAGAAATCGCGAAGGTGAGCCGCACCATGCCGGCGCCGTTATTCTCAACATTCTGAAGCTGGCCTTTGCGTTGCGCCAGTTTCTCGATGACGGTGCCCTGGAATTCCAGTGGCACGTCGATGGACAACTCCTCGAAAGGCTCGAGGAGCCGGCCGTTCCCATCGCGGTGAGTAATAATTTCCGGAGGCGACACGCACAGTTCCATGCCTTCGCGGCGCATCTCCTCAATCAGGATCGCCAAGTGCAACTCCCCGCGCCCCGACACTTTCATGCCGTCGCCGCGGTCCGAGTCTTCCACGCGCAGGGCCACATTAGTGCGCAGTTCGCGCTCTAGGCGCGCTCTGATCTGGCGAATCGTTACCGCGGTCCCGTCTTGACCCGCGAACGGACCGTTGTTGATAAGGAAGAGCATCGAGACCGTGGGCTCTTCGATTTCCAGCGGGGGCAGGGCAGGGCTTTCAAGGTCGACCGAAGAGATCGTATCGCCGATAGCGATTTGTTTCGGTCCGGCAATCGTCACGATGTCGCCCGCGCTCACTTCGTCCATTTCGACCGAGTCCAAGCCCCGCGTAACCCACAGATACGTGGTCTTTTGGGTCTCTTCGCCAACCACATCCCATTCCTCGCGGTGGGTGGCGTCGTGATGCTGAAGCCACTCGGCTTTCTTCCAGCGCGTGGTGGTTTGAACAAACGGTTCGCCCTTCTTCAGGATCCCTTGAAGGACGCGGCCCGTTCCCGTTCGACCGATGTGATCGCGCCAGCCGAGAGTGCTCACTTGCATGAGAAACGGGGCATCCGTTTTCCCTTCCGGCGGAGGCACATCTTCGACGAGCGCCGCGAAGAGCGCGTCCATCCCTTTGTGTTCACCGGTTTCGAGGTCGCGGACGAGCCAGCCGTCAAGGCCGGAACCGTACAATACCGAGAAGTCGCATTGCTCGTCAGTTGCGCCCAGTTCCACGAACAAATCGAAGGTCTTATTGAGTGCGCCTTCGGGGTCTGCATTGGGGCGGTCGACTTTGTTCACGATGACGACCGGGTTCAGCCCCATTTTCAAAGCGCGCATGAGCACATAACGCGTTTGTGGCATAGGACCCTCGTTCGCATCCACCAGAAGCAAAACCGAATCGACCATCGAGAGGATTCGCTCGACTTCGCCGGAGAAATCCGCATGCCCAGGCGTGTCGATGATATTGATAAGATAACCGTCATGCTCGACCGTGCAATGCTTCGCGCGGATCGTAATTCCCCGTTCCCGCTCCAACTCATTGTTGTCCATGACCCGCTCTTCCACGCGCGCGTTCTTGCGGAAGACCTGCGTTTCTCGAAAAATACTGTCGATCAACGTAGTCTTGCCATGGTCAATATGGGCAACAATCGCCACGTTGCGAATGCGTTCGATGAACCTCACTGCGGCATGGTTCCTTTTTCTGGCGCGCCCAGTTCGTAGACACAGTAGTCGTGCGCGATCGTTGAGAGTAAGCCGTTACCCGAAATCCGGGCGTCCGAAGAGTAAAGGGGGATTCAAAAGGGATGCCGCAAGAAAAACGACACCGCAGTTAACAACACCATTCTACCTTGAATAAGCGTAAGAAGCAAGATTCTCGGGTGATTTGCTGGATCCCGGATTCATATACTAAGTGCAACAGGCA
>CAYNZS010000168.1:0-9253 GCA_964401695.1 uncultured Nitrospirales bacterium | reverse complement strand
GGTCAACACCGAATGATATATCGCAGCGAACATCCCTCACTCATGGAAGAGACTGGGCTCCAGCGTGGCGCGGGGAGTTCATGGCCATAGAACACGTTCTTCCCAAATGCCTCTGCCTTGAGACGTTGACGGCAAAGGTCTTCGCGCATATGATGGTCAAATGGGCTCGTCGTGGTCGCGGACATGTCGATATGGGAAATCTTGGTCAAGCATAAAGAAGCAAACGACGCTTAGCGCCTCCCCGTCGTGGGATTGAGCCCGAAAGCCCTAGATTGTCCGGGCAGGAGGCGATTAGGAGTGATGCCGTGATTATGCCGTTCGTCGCGGGTGTTCGGTGATCTACCTAGTGGACGCCCTAGCATCGCCCACACTGGACGCAACCGGCCTTCGGGCGTGTCGATGCCGTGGGAACGGGGAAGGCGCTTAAAACGAGTCTATGTCGGAGTCGTATGCCTGTATCCCAGCGTAGTGTTTCTCGGTGACGCTGACCGAGCTGTGGCCGAGCCACTTGCTCACTATGAAGATGGACTTCCCTTTTTGTACATGGATTGAACCGAATGTCATGCGAAGACGCTGAAAGGGATTTTTCGTGGTTAGCCCCGCATCCTTCAGAGAGGCCAGCATGGATTTCTTCGGCTCGTAACGGTATCGATATCGACCCTCTGACTTACGGTTGGACTCGAAGAGGTACCCTTCCTTCTTCCGGTGCAGGTAGAGGGCGTCGTGGATTTGGCGGCTCATGGGAATGGTGCGCTCCTCAGAGTCCTTTATCGTGAACTCCTCGGACGCCTTGATCTGAATGGTGGGCTTGTCGGGATCGAAGTCGAACCACTCCCAGCGGGCATTCACAATCTCGGCTTTGCGAAGTCCAGCCCATCCGCCCAGAAGCACAACCCATTCCACACTATGAGCCTTCGAGGCATCGAGCAGCGTCTTGAGTTCTTCCTCGGTGTGAAACTCCGGCTGCTTCTTGGTGAGCTTGTAACGGCGAACACGCTCGACGGGGTTTTCGCCAGTGAAGTGCCCAGAAGCGATGGCTTTCTGGAATATCGAGCGAATATCGGTGAGCGCGTTGTTGATGGTCCGCTCAGAATTGCCCTCAGCCAGCCGCCACCGCTTGTACGCTTCCAGTCCATCCGGAGTAATGTCGCCGAGACGCGCGGGATTGAGGTAGCCAGTCAACTGCTTCCAGAAGTGGGTCTGGATCGTGATCGTGTTGGGGCGAAGATGGTCCTTTGCCCATTCCAGGTATTGTGCCCAGAATGTGTCTGTCTCGGCGTTCTTCTCCGTCTTGACGTGGCGGTGCGGCTCCAGGGACTTCGCCTCGATGGCGATGCGCTCGCGCTCAGCCACGCGCTTGGAGTTGGTCTTGAGGGACTTTCGGACCCGGCGGTCCCCCTCGAAATAGGAGACCCACCAGGTATCGCCGCGTTTGTAGATATGTGCCATTTGAGGTTATTGTCACAAATGAGGCACAATTTGTCAAGATGGCACAAAGAAGGCCAATGTCCTTGATTTGTAAGTCATTGACTTATAGCGAGTTAAATGGTGGGCGATGCAGGACTCGAACCTGCGACCCCTTGGGTGTAAACCAAGTGCTCTAGCCAGCTGAGCTAATCGCCCTTTGGCGGGGAGGCGTGACTATAGCATCCGTGGGGACGGGGGCGCAATTGCCGTTTGAATCCATGGCGCTTGAATCCAGGGCGATGGCGGCGGAGGTGAATTTCGGGGTTGGGGTTCGATGGATTTGCTAGCCGATTCTTGGGCGGGAATCGGTTATGCCGCTTTCGTCGAGCATGCGCAACATTTCTTTGAAGATTTCGTTGTGACGGAGAAACATGCATTTGGTGAAGAGTTCGCACCGGTCGCATTCTTTGAGTTTCTCTTCGTCGATGCGCAGGAAATGTTTCTTGGTGCTGTTGCTGTAGTTGATGCTGAGGTTGGCCAGTTGGCCGAAGCATTCTTTGAGAGCCATGGATGGTTCCTTTCTGTGTCGCGCTGATCGTAGCCCTTCGCTAGTGCACGGGTCAATGGTTATTTCGCTGGGGCGCGGGCGGGGAGCGCGGCGCAGAGGATGTCGACGCGTTTGGCGCCGGCGCGGCGGAGGGCGGCCGCGCATTCGGCGACGGTTTCGCCGGTGGTGACGACGTCGTCGATGAGGAGAATCTTCTTTCTGTCGAATGATGACTGGCGTGGCACGGCGAAGGCGCCGACGACGTTAGCGGTCCGTTCTTTTTCGTTTGCGAGGCGGCTTTGGACGCGGGTGGGCCGGATGCGCAGTAAGGATTCGTCGAGTGTTGCGTTGGGGAAGGCGGGCCAGATTTCGTGGGCGAGGAGGGCGGCTTGGTTGAAGCCGCGGTGGCGCAGGCGGACTTTGTGGAGCGGGACGGGCACAACCGCGTCGTAGGTTTCGCAATCGAGTTCTTGGCGCGCGAATGCGTCCATGCGTTCGCCGAGGGGGCGGGCGAGGCGGCGTTTTCCGTTGAATTTGAGTAGCCGTATGGCTTCGGCGACGGGGCCGTCGAAGAGTGCTGGTGCGAAGATGCGGGTGTACGCGGGGGCTTTGGTTTCCCGGCAGTATTTACATGGGAAGTTGTGCGTCTCGCCGAATCCGATGCGCTCGCGGTGCGGCTGTCCGCAGCGGATGCAGAAGGGGCGCTCGATGCGGGGGCTAAACTCCCAGCATGTGGGGCAGAAGAATCCGTTTTCTTCGGTGAGCAGGCGTACGCCGCACTCGCGGCAGAATTCGGGCAGGAAGAGATTCTTGAGGGTCTGTATCCATATGTTTGGCATAGCGCTGTCGCTTGTGGGTGGTGTCGCTGTGTGCGCGTCAGTTGGCACGCGGGCGTTTTTTGGGGGTTGGGTCCGCATAATGGATTGTCTCTTTGTGAACGGTAACGGGCAAGGCGACGCCGTTGCGCGCGCGGACGGTGGGGTTCGCAATGTGGAAGGAAACGGAGGGCAACGATAGACCGCGCGTGAGCTTCCATCGGATGCGGACGGCTTCGCCCAGGCCGAGAACGCGGTTTCCCGAGGAGAGTGTCAGGTGTGTGCTGAACATGTCGTAGGGCTGGACCGACAGGGCCTTTTCGTGGAGGTTGGCGCCCTGGCCTGGGTCGACCCCTAGTATGTGTACGCTGCCTTTGGGGGCGGCTTCGATGTCGAAGGATATTTCTCCGAGCGAGACGCCTGGAGCGTTGACGTTAAGAGACAAAGTTCCCGCGTAGACGTCCGCGGCTGCGCCGAGGCGCTTGAGTTCCATCTCCACCTGGCTGATGGGGGTGTATTGAAAGCCCAGGGGGAGCGCGCCTTCCTGTTGGCCGGTTTGGTTGACGACGCGTACGCGGACGGTTCCGCCTTTGGGGTCTACGTGGGGCGGCGTGGTGGCGATGAGGCGCTCTTCGTCGACTTTCCTGACCCGTGGCGCGGCCTGATCGCCGAACCATACGGCGGTCTCGAGCGTGAAGTTCCCGCCGTGAATGGTGACGAAATCTCCGCCTTCGGCCGGGGCTTCCAGCGGGCCGGGCTCGGTCATTTCCACAGCGGACACGAAGGGCGCGCTTCCTTCCGGCAAAGGAGTGGCGTCGGCGCCGTCTTGGATGCCGTCGCCGTCGGTGTCGGCATTGAGAAAGCTCGTTTCGCCGCGGTCGAACCAACCGTTTCGGTTTGTGTCCTCGCCGCCATCAGGCAATCCGTCGCCGTCGGTGTCGGCGTTGAACATGTCGGTTTCGCCGAGGTCGACGACGCCGTTACCGTTGCGGTCCTCCGTGGCGTTGGTAAGCCCGTCGGAGTCTATGTCGTCGATTTCGTAGCGCGCGCGTGCGAGCCACTCGAATAGTTCCGAGGCAAATCGGTGGTTCTCGGGAGTCGATAGCGCTTGGCTTTTGAGTGGCGTGGGCGCGGCGAGGATGGCGACACGTCCGAGTCCGTGGGATACTTGCGCGAAGACGGCGCTCATGCCGGGTTCGCTTCCTTTGGCCAACACGGCGTCCGCGCGGTCCACCTGAACGACGCACCCATCCCGCATTTTAAAGTTAGACCAGCGGAGCGCGAGTTCGTGGCCTGAGGTGGCCGGAAATTGGCCGTCAACGCGGATGCCGCCTTTGACTCGCACGTCGATGGGGCTGAGCCATTGCGCAAGGACGGAGGCCTCGTTTTCGGTCAAGTAGTTTCCTAGAAGCAGCAGCGAACCGCCGCGGGCCACGTAGTCCAGAAGGCTCGAACGGGTGAGTGTTCCTTCGGCTGCGGCGCGAATGTCGATTACCACGACGGTGTAGGATTCCGGCGTTTGCGCGATGGGGTCCCAGGTTTCGGTGTGCGCGAACAGGTGCGGTGGCGCAGCGAGGAGGTCGGCCAAGCGTTTGAGGCCGTAGGGGTCGGTCCGGCTGCGGAGAGGGGTTGGCTCGTCTTCTGTAGGCCAAATCCAGAGGATGCGGCGCAACTCGTTTGGATGGGACGTGACGTGTACGGCGACATCTTTTACTGCGAGCGTCGTTGAGGCGGGCCCGGTGCCGCTTTCGACGCGGAGCCTAAACGAACTGGCCTGGGTTGTCGCGTTCGATGGGGTGTATCGTTCGGGGTACACGGCCATGTGGATCGTCGCGGGAGTTGTTCCAGACAGGGGATATACGAGGAGCCACGGCGACGCGTCTTGATCATATCTCAGGTTCCAGTCGAATCCCTCGTATCTATTGAGATCGATCCGAAACCCTTTGAGTTCTTGTCCGGCGGCTTCGCCCCAAAGCCAGATCGAACCGGGAATATCTCGGAGGATCGGGGCCGGCGTGGAAACCGCTCGATCAGCGCCAGACGATGGGTCCGGGGGGAGGATGTCGGCGACGATTCCGGTTTGAAGTTGAAGGCGTTGTTCCGAAAGCGCCGTTGTCGGGTCGATCCGGTGGATCCGGCCGCCTTCGCCGACCAAGAGCGTCTCGGCGTTCCACGCGATGCTCCCGATTGGGGCGTCGAATTGGGCGACTGCTCCCCCAGGGCGGTTTTCCGGCCATACTTCCAGCCGGTTGTCCAGACCGAGGGCTACGCCGTTACCGGAAGGCGGCGGTTCGAGTAACGCGACGTGGCGAATGGATCTTTTCGGCGATTCCACGACCGTTTCCAGCTGGCCGTCCGAGAAGCGCACAGCGGTGACGTACGCGAAATTAGAACCCGTGTCGCGCGTTACGATCCAGCAGAGTCCGTCGACTGTAGGCCGCGTGGACTTGGATGGGTCGATTGCTCTCCCGCTGATGCCGAGTGGAGGCGCGACCGGTTCTAGTGTCGCTGCATCGAGAATGCACAATGTGGAGGCTCCTTCGCCCGAAGAGCCCCTGGATGTAAATCCAGAAAGGAGTACGAAGAGGTATTGGCCGCTGGGGCCGGCAGATAGGCCGGAGGGCTGTTGCGCGACGAGTTCGGTTGGCGCGGTGACGCGGGTTGAGAGGACGGTCTCTTGGCGGGCGACGTCGATGACGCGGAGGTTGTCTCCCGCGGATTCGCAAAGGACGGCGACACGTTGTGCATTCGGAATGACGGACATGGCAAGAGGCGCATCGGAAAGCGGAACGGACGCGGGAGGTTTCTCGCGGAGTTTCCGCACGCCGCCGCCAACTGGATGAATTTCTAGACTTCCCTTGCCGTCGCGACCCTTATCCGCTTCGAACGCCAAGAGGATGACGTTGCCCGGAGAATCGGCTTCTCCCGGGACGTAGACGAGGCCACCGTAGGTCCATCCGGCCGGCGATGACGATATCGGCTCGGATGGCATGTTAGGGTGCCGAACAGGTCCGGTCCAGAATTGGCCCCGGGGGTAGTTCGAGCTTGGCAATCCGATAATGGGATTGATACGGGAGGTGACAAAGATATCGTGTCGAGTCGGTGAGCCCAGCGCGGCAGTTGCTTGCGCACCGGGAAATCGCCATATCGACACCGATGACGGTTCCTCCGAAAGGTCGATCATGTGGATGGCGGATGAGGCGGTTCCGCCGTCGGCGCTCCGGGCCTCCGTCAACGCGTACACCCGTTGGGCGGCGGACTCAGCGCTTAGGAGCGCGGCCAGGACCAGGCCTATGATCTGTAGACGGAACTCCATATGGGGTAGCGTACCATGCTTGGTGACTTGGAGGGGACTAGAAGTTGAGGGCGCACGGCACAATTTGGTCATTGGTGAATAATGAAACATTGTTTTCGACAAAAAGTGCCGCTTGCAGGGTAAACTGACAGCGTCCTAAATGGCGGTTTTCGGGCTAATCCAATGACTCTTAATGGCTTACGCATAAATTCGCGAATAGGTATGGAAATGGCTACTCTATTTCCAGCCATCCGCTCCGGCCATCGACGGCGAGAGGCTGGCTGGAACCGGCCTTTCCCGGTTCGGGGTCGGGAAGGCAACATGGAGTTATCAGTGATGAAACTGCATATTTGCCGACACTGCGAGCAACCGCTCATGGCCACCAATTCGGTATGCCCCCGCCGTGAGATGCCCAACGCCAATGCCCACGGCCTCTGGCGCCTCTTTCGCGCCACGTCGAGCCTGATCGGCTTCAGGCGTGCCGCCGCCCGATAGCCCTATGCGGTTAGCTCGATGTGGTGGCCGGACCGCGCCCGTGGTTTACCGCGGAGACGCTTCTGCGTTGGCCGCGGGGTTCGCTGCCAGTCGAGAGTGGTCTTGCCGCCGTTGATTCTCCAGACTGAGCTTGGCTTTCCAACGAAGATTTGCGGCATTCTGTAAGTGCAACACCAAGAGAGCCAGACCGCACCGACGCCATCCCCGCCTAAGAATATCTCGTCGAAGTCGCGTTATCGCGAGTACGCTCACGAACGGAGAGCTACACGAACCAGTGAAATTCTCGACGAGCAACCAGTCACCGACAGAACTGATTGAGCGATATCCTTGGCATACAACTGACCAACTGCGGCAGACTGCCCCAGAAACGCTTCTGGCGTCCGTGTCGCCGCGGGTCAAGTCGATTTTCCACTGCCTGCTTAGTTACGATCAGCCGCGGCCTTACCGTTGAACCTGATGAAGAAAACGCGCGGTATAACCAAGAAATACGACTTTGGCCCTACAATTTTTGACACGCATGTTAAGCTACTGAATAGAGATATTGATATATGTTAGGATTGCTTAGTGGAAGACGATAATTCGTGGCGGCTCACTCATCATTAGGCCACCGGTTCTGCCGTTCCGGCGTCGAGCCTCTGCCGGTTCCGCAGGGACTTTCACAAATAGCGCCGGCCTTCTTCCAATGACGTCCTCATCGCTCCGCCTTCAAAGTGGGGCTTTGGGCACTCCGATGGGCAGATAGTCCCCGTTTGAAGGGGGATCGAGGGGGATGTTGCGTTCCGTTTGCGTCCGCTTTGGCCGATGTCCAAATGTTTCGATTTCGCCGCCTTTTCCGATTGGATGGGGGTTGATCACATGCGCGCGAGCAACGGCTTGGCGAGGGGGAAGGCGTGGCGCAGTCGGTAGAGGTAGAGTGGAGGAATCCCGGGAAAGGTCACGCGCCGCAGGGAAACGCCTTGTTCCACAAAGTACTCTTCGACCGCATCCGTATCGTCCCATTGCCACAGAACGACCCAAGCGTCCTTCCGTTCGTCGATGCGCGCGAGGACGGCGTCGTAAAGTTCGTCTAGGCCTTCGTGGGTTTCGATGCGGCCGCGGTCGACAGTGGCGTTGTACGTGAAAGGGACGCCGTTCAATTCGTTGAGCACGAAGATGGGATCTTTGTCCGATCCGTGTGCGGCAATGTAGTCGCTAGCGGCGTAGTAGTCCGGGCGGAAGGGCCCGGAGAGCACGGTGAGTTGGTGGGCGAACATGAATCCGAGGACGAGAAGAACGGCGGCCTGGGCTCGGCGGCTCGCGAGGGAGGCGAGGGTCTTTCCCGCCATGATGTAGAGTCCAAGCGAAGCGAACAGGGCGTGTGGGTAAGCGAAGAAGGGCTTCCAGACCTGGGACACGAGAAATAGGAAGAGGGGCGGCACGATGTACCAAGCGAGACTGAACGCGAAGCTCTCGATGCCTCTTGCGCGGTCTCGGGGGGATTCGTTAGGGGCGTGCCGTTGCCAGGAGGCTGTCGCTCTGATGGCGAGGGTCGCCACCATGAGGCCGAGCCAAACGGTAATAATCCGGTCGAAGGATTGTCCGCTCGGGAGATAGGCGGATGGGTTCAATTCGGAATAACGTCCGCCAGCGTAGACATGGCAGGCGTTGAGAAACTCGCGGCCGGTGGGGGTGGCCACGCTTGTGTATGGATCTTGGATGAAGTATTCGGTTGAGTACAGCCAACTTCCGAACAGGCCGCACAAGAGTCCGTGGCTTACCAGCCAGAACGCGGCCCGCCCTCTCCACTTCCTTCGGAATCCGAACAGAAAAAGTCCTTGGGCCAGCCATAGGAGCGACCCGAAGACGTGAGTCCAGATGAGAAGCGCGTCCGCGAGAATCAGGAGAATCCACCACGCGAATGACTCTCCCTGAACCGCCCGCAGGAAGAGATACACGGAAAGGAGCGCGAGTAGAGTGATGAGCGAGTAGAAGCCGATTTCTTGCGCGAAATAGATGTGTGGCAGCGAAACGGTGAACAGCAGAGAGGCCACGAGCGCTGTCAAGGCATCGTATAAGCGCCGGGCCACAGCGAAGAGCAGTCCGAGCGAGAGCATGGAGAAGAGCACGGACAGCATTCTCATCCGGTATACGGAATGGCCGACCCACTTTGACCAAGTGTATTGGAGGATGAAGTAGACCGGTACTTGGCGGGCGTTCTCATCGTTGCCCAAATCCCGGGCCGTGAACTCGGTGTATGTGGCAGCGTCGAGATGGCGCAGGCTGAGGGCCTCGCCATTCCACGGCGATTCGGCGGCCATGCCCGCGGTGCGCAGCACGAAGGCGAGAAAGAATACGGCGAAGAGAGCGAAGATGAGCAGAGCAGAAGCATCTGGCCGGGCTTGATGCGTTGGTTCCGCTGTCACTCCGCTGGACTCCCTCGGATGGAAGGTTTGTGTTTTGCGGTTGTATCGACCCTCTGCGCACTGCTCTGGAAGGGAGGGGGATAGTCGTCGCTTCGCTACGTCAGGCTCATTCTACGAGACGAAGCTGCCTGGTGTCCATCGAACCAAGAATCCGGGGCGTTCGGTGGTAATCGGCTTCGCTCCTTTGCAGGAAGGGGCGGGCGCAGGGCGTGGTTGAAACTCACCTGTTCCGCCCCAGGCTAGTGGTGTGATTTAAGCTGATGGATCATTATGCAGTGCGATGCGCGCACGG
>CAYNZS010000167.1:0-9255 GCA_964401695.1 uncultured Nitrospirales bacterium | reverse complement strand
GCCCACCATTTGCAACAAAATACGGTAGAGAAACCGCAAAACTCTAGGCTAGTGTATGCTTCGCGTTTTCTTGTCCATTCGATGGCGTAGCGGCGCGCGCGTCTTGGTGTTCGGCGCATTCTGAAAAACTTTGCGGAGCACCTCCATCTTACCCCAGATCGTCCAGAACGATTTTGGGATCAAGGCTTTGAGACGATAAACTGGGACACTTCACGTTTATACATCGGACGCTCCAAAGGCTGGCAGAAGAAGACAAAAACAAACAGATGGAAAGTCTCCCGGTTCCATCTTGAGAGCCCTTTCTTGAGGCAGCAGGAGTCTGTCCATTGGCCTGCAATCCGCGGGGCTACATCCGGTTGAATTCTTCGATGGTGTCGCGGCCGCGCACTCCGATAAGATATAGGATGCCGTCGAGGCCGACGGTGGAGATGGCTTGGTGGGCGGATTTGGCTACGATGGGCTTGGCGCGGAAGGCGATGTCTTCTCTTGCGGCGATCTCACGGAGGGTTCGGCTTTTCGCGGACCGTCGACGATTTCGAGTTTGTTGGCGTGGACGTAGTCGATTCCGAGGCGCTCGCCGAAGTAGGTAAATCCGCCGGAGAGGAGGGCTACTTTGTAGCCGAGCCGCTTGAGCATGGCGATCAGGCGTTCGGCGCCGTCGGTTAGCGGAATGCGTTCGGCGACTTCTTTCAGGGTGTCTTCTTCGAGGCCTTTGAGTAGCGCGAGACGCTGTCGAAAACTTTCTTGAAAGTCGATCTCACCCCGCATGGCCGCTTCGGTGATTCGAGCGACTCTTTCGCCCGTTCCCGCGGCCTTGGCGAGTTCGTCGATGACTTCGGCCTGGATGAGGGTCGAATCCATGTCGAAGGCAACGAGGCGTTTGCCTAGGATGGTGACGAGGTGCCGCTCTTTGCCCTGGGCCTTGACCCACTCGGTGTAGATTTGGGGCTCGACGGTTTCGAACTTTATCTTTAGTCCCAGTTCGTAGGCCCTGAACAGCATCTCCTTTGCGACGGGCGGCCAGTCTTCGTCGCGCGGAACTTGCACGAGCAGCCCGAGCGAGAGCGTCTCGTGGATGACGGCCTGCCCCATGTCGAAAATCGTCCCGCCGTGCTCGACTAGCAGCGAGGTGCTTACGCCCGGTTTGTCCTCCCCGGAGGCGGTAATCAATCGTATGGGACGCACTGGGTTCTCCTAAGGTTTCCGTTTTTCGACGCGCACCTCAAGCATGGTCCGCATCGCGCCGCCGAGGAGCTCGGCTATCAGCGCTTCCGCTTCCCGCGCGCTCATTCCCGAAACGCGCACCATCCCGATCTCGCGGACGCGAATGTGGCCGGCGCCGTCGACCCGGGCCACGCCGGACAGATCGGGAAACCCTTCGATCTCGAGGGAGAGCGTGTCCCCCGGCGCTATCTGCGCGCGAACGACGATCAGGCAGTACGCCGCCCCGCAAAGAACGCTTACCGCCACGATGAAGACGAGCACGACGATTGTAAGTTCGACGAGAAAACGCTGTTTCGTAAACGTCTGCTCGCCATTCGCATCGGTCACCGGAATCCGCCCTCCACGCGCGAAAGGTCGAATGATCATAGCATACGGCCTGCTATCGGATGGCACGGATCGTCGGAACGAGGCCCGCGAGTTACACTTCGAAGCGCCACGCGTCGCCATCGCGCAGGATATGGCCCGCCGTTGGCGTTGCGAAGTGGAATCCAATGACGAGAGTGGGTTTGTCGGCGTAGCGGAATAGAAAATCTCTTCGCGTGGCGACCGCCAGATCCGCGTCCACGTCCGCCGCGCACTTCCAGTTGGGTTGCGCAATCTGCCCAGGATGGTGCAGCACGTCGCCGGCGATGACAGCTTCGGCCCCTTCGGATGCGATGCGCACGGACGCGTGGCCCGGGGTGTGTCCCGGTGTCGGTTCGAGCCAGACTTCTTCTGTGACGCGGTGGTCGGTCTCGACCAGTTGCTGCAGCCCCGCGTCGAGCACAGGCTGGTTCGACTTTTCGATGATCCGCGCCCTATGCCGGTTGCCCGACCGGGACCAGTGTTCCCACTCGACGCGGCCAAGGAGATACTTCGCGTTCGGGAAGGTCGGCTTCCATTGGCCGTCGATCTTCATCGTATTCCAGCCGACGTGATCCGGATGCAGGTGGGTGCAGACAACGGTGTCGATCTCTTCTCGACCGTGCCCGGCCGACTTGAGGTCTTCTAGGAACGGCCCCTTCCGATCGCATCACACCTTTCTAGCGAGCGTCTTGTCGTTGCCGATGCAGGTATCCACGACGATCCGCTTGTCTTACGATTCGACGACAAGCGCGTGGACGCTCGCGATGGGATCACCCTTGTCGTTCAGGAAATGGGGCGACGGCTATTGCATCGGGCGCAGATTCTCGGGTGTGGCGTCGGGCAGGATGAACGTCAGCCCCGGCAATTCGAGTTCCACGACGCGTGTAACGGTAACGGCGCCGATTTTCCATTGCAGCATGATCGATCCTCCGCGAATTTTGGTGAGCCATCCTACCTGCTTGGCCTTTCTGACTCACCGCGGAGACGCGGAGGGCGTTTGCCAAAACGACCGGCTATGGCGAAAACACGCCTGAGGTCTCTTGCATCGATTCTGTATAATGCGGCCTCGCGCCATCTGGAAGGAACCGGCCCACGGGGTAGAAACGATCACCTTAAGACAATGCGGCGTACTTCAATCAAGAATTGCGGACCGTTCCGCGCTCTCACGTTTGCCGTGCGCATGGCCGCCGTTTGCGTTGCCGTGTGCCTCGCGGGTTGCGGCGTCCCCAGCGAAGCGCCAGCGGCGTTTGTCGCGACCATACCTCCTGTGGCCGCTATTTTGAACGAATTGATTCGTGGCGGCCGCGCCAGCGTCACCGTGCTCGTGCCGCCTGGGGCTTCGCCCCACGCGTATAGCCTTCGTCCTTCCGGCGCGCGGCAGGCCGCGGCGGCAGCGGCCGTGTTCTTCGTGGATGATTCTATTGACGGTTGGGCGGCGCCGGCCGGAGCGGAGGCTCGAATCTCCCTCTTCTCGCTCGTACCGAATGAGTTCAGAAGGAGGTGGGACGCTGGCGCACATCCGGATTCGGAGGAAGAGTTCAATTCTCATTTCTGGCCGGATCCCCTCGCGGTGTGCGCGATGCTTCCCCGGCTTGTCGACGAGTTGGTTGCTCTCGATCCGGCAGACGAGGAAGTTTACCGACGAAATGGCGAACGATTCGCCGAGGCGCTCACGCGATTGGATACGGAGATACGCGATGATCTGGCTGGCGCGCGATCCTCTTCGGTAGTCGTGTTTCACCCTTCGTGGAACTACTATCTGGATCGTTATGGCATTGCGGTTGCAGCGACGATTGAGCCTTCGCCAGGCCATGAACCAACCCCCCGCCGCATCCGGCAAATCGCCGAAATCATTCGGGAGGAAGATATCGCAGCCGTTCTTACCGAGCCGCAGTTACCGCGCCGGTCTGCTGAAGTGGTTGCGGAAGACTCCGGCGCCGAAATCGTCGAGATCGACCCCATCGGTGGCGTTGCCGGACGGGAAAGCTACGCGGAACTCCTGGACTATAACACGCGCAAGCTGATCGAGGCGCTTCGATGAGCGAGCCCGCCGTTAGCTTTGACGATGTAGCCGTCCGCTTCGGTTCCTACGATGCGTTGCGCCGGGTAAGCTTCGACGTGGACCCCGGCGGCTTCGTTGCGATTATCGGCCCGAACGGCGCGGGCAAGAGCACATTACTTAACGTGTTGCTCGGCGTTCAGGCTTTTTCGGCCGGCTCCATCAAAGTCTTTGGTGGCCCCCCAAGCGCGTTTCCGCCCGGTGACCTCGGCTACGTCCCCCAATTGAAGACCCTCGACCGGAGCTTCCCCGCTGTTGCGCTGGAGTTGGTCGTGACCGGCCTGCGCCGCGGCTGGCCTTGGCGCATTCGGGCGGAGGAACGGGCGACGGCCATGCGCGCGCTCGAACGTTGTGGCGTCGGCCATGCCGCCAAGCGCTCGATTGCCGCCCTCTCCGGCGGCGAACTCCAACGCGTCTACCTTGCGCGAAGCCTCGTCCGTCCGGCCCGATTGCTCATTCTCGACGAGCCGGCCGCGGGCATGGATGTCAGTGGCGAAGCCGATATGTACCACTTGCTCGACGATTACCAGGGGGAGACCGGCGCGACCATTCTCATGGTTACCCACGACTGGGAAGGCGCGCGGGTCCACGCGAGCGATGTCCTTCTCCTGAATCGAGGCGTTGCGGCCTATGGGCCTTCGGCCGAGGTCGCCACGGAGGCCCGGCTTATGGACGCCTTTGGCTACGCGGGTCACGTTGAAGCCACGCATGCGCATTCGAACGGAGGGCCACCCGATGCTTGAGCCGCTCGTGTATCCGTTCATGCAGCGCGCGCTCATCGGCGGAGTACTCGTCGGAATCCTGGCGAGTTATTTCGGACCCTTCATCGTTCAGCGCCGCATCGCCTTCTTGGGCAGCGGCCTCGCGCACGCGTCCTTCGGCGGCGTCGCCTTGGGCATCATGCTCGGCGCGCAACCGCTGTGGGTTGCGGCCCCCTTTACCGTCGTTGTCGCCGCGGCCATCGTATGGGTGCAGAAGAGCGCCGGCCTCGCCGCCGACACGGCCATCGGGATATTCTTCGCCGTTTCCATGGCCCTGGGGATCGTCTTTGTCTATCGAACCGATGGATTTCACGCCTCCGTCGAAACATATCTGTTCGCGTCCATCCTCGGCATCAACCGGGCCGACCTCTGGACAATCGTGGGCGTGACCGCAATCGTGGCCGCGACCGGACCCTTATGGTGGCGGCGCTGGGCCTACGCCACCTTCGACGAGAGCCTGGCCAAAGCCGACCGCCTCCCCGTCGAACGTGACGACTACCTCCTCGCGGTCACCCTTGCTGTCGCCGTGGTCGTTTCCATAAAGGTCGTGGGGATCATCCTAATGGCCGCGTTTCTCGTCATCCCGGCCGCGACCGCGCGACTGACCGCCTCGACCTTCACCGCGATGACGGGATTCTCCATGGCCTTCGGCGTCACGAGCGTCATTGGCGGCCTCTACATTTCGTATTACGCGGACGTGCCCACGGGCCCGGCCATCATCCTACTTCAAGCGGCCCTTTTCGCCGTGGTACTCTTCGTGCGCAAAAGCCTCCTTCGATAGGAACTCCCCTCGATCTGAATATCTTGGTTATGGCAATCCGCGGGCATCGGCTTATGGCGTCTTTCGCCACCGCGCAAGCGATTCTTCAGGGGATCGCGGAGAGCCCTACGAGACCGCGTCGGAACGCGCGGCGTTCAAGGCCACGGCGACTGTCGGCGAGGATCCCCCTTCCATCGCTCTCGACTGGATGTCTTACGGCGATAGCGCATCGCCCACGGTGATCTTGCGCAAAGAAAAAGGCGCCTACGTGGGCGGCCGTAGAGAAAGTTGGGGACAACGCTACGCTGTCGTGGACGCCGAGCCCCGACGAGGGGATTGTCGAGCAGCGCGTATACCGTTCGGAAGAAGCCTGGGCCAACTACGAACGCGTCGCCGTGCTCGACGCAAACCAGGAGTCCTACACGGACCGCTCGGCTCGCACTACTACATGGTCCGCGCTGTGGCCTTGACCAAAAGCACCTCGGGCGCGTACTACAACGGATCCATTGGAATCGTCGCGGCGGTATCGTCCCGCGGCCCGGACGATGGTGGCAGACATGAACGTTGAATCGGGGCGGGTTGCGGCAGGCCGCCAACGCGCCTTACCATCGTGTTGGGAATGGGCAGTCAATCGAATCACGGGGGCGGCCTATCGCGCGGATGGTTTCCGCGTTTGATCTTTTTCTGGTTGCGGGGAACTCTCCGCGTTTGATACACTACGCCCGGATGTTGCGATTCCCTTCCCGGGCGGCGGTTCCCGCGAATTGCCGCTTTCCTGACGCTTGGTACTGGACGAAGTGTGCTTGGGCGTGGGTATTTCTCCGGGCGGAGCCGCCGGAGCCGCTAATTTGAGTAAGGAGCCGATGTGGCTGAACGCACGTTTGTTATGGTCAAGCCTGACGGCGTGGGGCGCCGCCTCGCGGGCGAAGTGATTCGCCGGTATGAGGCGAAGGGTCTCAAGCTGGTCGGGTTGAAGATGCAGATCATGAAGGCCGAGCTTGCGGAAACGCATTACGCCAAACATTCCGAACGCCCCTTCTTCAAGGATCTAGTCGGTTTCATAACGTCAGGCCCCACCGTGCAGATGGTGTGGGAAGGCAAAGGCGCCGTCGAAACCGTGCGCAAGATTAACGGCGCTACGAATTGCCTCGAAGCAGGCGTGGGCACAATCCGTGGCGATTTAGGGCTAAGCCTTCAGAACAACATTGTCCACGCGTCCGATTCGATCGAAACGGCGTCGCGGGAGATCGCGCTGTATTTTGACGATGCGGAGTTGTTGACCTATCCTATGCCCGGCGACCAGTGGCTGTCGTAACGGCGCAAGATGAAGGCTGGACCAGAGTAAGCTGAACCTTCGGGCGTGTGCCCGGTCTTAATTGTTGGAGGAAAATACGTTGGCAGGTGGCAGAAAGATCCGCAAGGCGAAGATCGCCAAGCATAAACGCAAGAAAAAGCGCCGCGCGAATCGTCATAAGAATAAGTAGCGCCATGTTCCCAGACTAGTTTCCTTGTGGCCCGCTCATTGTGGGCTGGAAGGGTTTTCTGCGTGGTCTGCCTATTCTTTCGCATCGCACGGAAGGAGCACTCTCATTCCTGAAGACAAGCCCGAAATCATTGTCGATGAAGGGTGGAAAGCCCAAGTCGAGAAAGAGCGTTCCGAGCAGCCACTTGAGCCGGAGGCCGTGGAGCCGGCAGAAGACGAAACCGGTGAAAAAGAAGATCTGACCATCTTCGAATCCCTCCTCTCTTCGTTGGCCGCACAGACCATGATGGCGCTCGGTTTGGTCGCGCCCGAAGGCCAAGAGCAGATTACGGTCGATCTCGGCTTTGCCCAGCACATGGTCGCGACGCTCATGATGCTCCAGGAAAAGACCAAGGGGAATCTGCTCGAGCAAGAGGAGCAATCCCTGGACGAAGCGGTGCGCGAACTCCAAAAAGTCTTCGCCATGCGCGTTCAGCAGTATCAGGAAACGAGCCAGGATAAGGACCCGGGGCCCGGCCCCATCGTCAATCCTTAAGCGGATCGGGTCCGCCGGCTCGCCCACCGGCCGAAGTTGCCTTTCTCTCCCGGAATGTTCACAATGACCCGCCTCAAGCAGCGCTGGGGTCGATCGGCGATTTACTGAAACTCGCGCTCGCGGGGGAGTGTCTATTTCCTGAGGACCCCTCATCAACAACCTAATTCCGGGAGGACACCATGCCGCACTTTCTACGGGTCAGCTCAATCCTTATCTGCGCAATTCTTGGGGCCGCCGCTACGCTCTGGGCGCAGCAAGTGAACGAAGGCGAAGATGTGGCTACGCCGACCGCCGTGGGCGCCGTCCAAGAAATCAATATATTCGAGGAGAGCCAGATCGAGCTTCTGGACTTGGAGGCGTTGCAGAAGGAGGTTGCCGCGCGGTTCGGAGGTAAACCGGTGCGGATGACACTGGACGAATGCATCCGAATCGCGCTGGAGTCGAACCAGGACATCCTGGTCTCCGTTTTCGATCCCACGGGCGCGGAATCGGACATAAAGATTGCTCGAAGCGAATTCGACCCGGTACTGACCGCCAGTTTCAATTACTTCGACGCCGCGCAGTCGACGACTTCGCAGACGGAAGTGTTCAGTGGCCTGACGACCACGGAAAACGCATTTACGAATACCCAACTGGACGTGGCTGGCCGGCTCCACTGGGGCGCGCAGTACAATGTTTCGCTGAGCGCGGACCGCACCATTGGCACCTTCTCGGGTTTCGAAGAGGAGTACAGCGCGGCGCTGACGCTCTCCCTGACGCAGCCCTTATTGCGCGGATTCGGACGCAAGGTGAATATGGTGAATATTCGCTCGGCCGAGAATGCGAAGGAAACGTCGAAAACCCAGGTCATGTTGACGGTGCTCAACGCGACGGGTGACGTTATCAAGGCCTACTGGGATCTTGTGGGCACGATCGAGAATCTTGAGGTGCGTCAGGAATCGTTGGACAACGCGCGCAGGCTGTACGACATTTCGGCGAAACGCAACGAAATCGGAGTGGCCGCCTACATCGAAGTGGTGCAAGCCCAAGCCGGCATCGCATCGCGCCAGGGCGCCTACATCACAGCGCTCACGGCGATCGGCAACGCAAGGGATTTTCTGAAACGCACCATGGGCCTCATGGAGGAGGATCATTTCTCCACCGTCGCCATCATACCCATCGACCGGCCGGCCGAGGGCGAGATCATCTTGGATGAGAAGGCAAGCATCCAAAAGGCTTTGGAGAATCGACTCGAGATCACCAGCGCTAAGTTGAACGTGAAGAACGCAGAACTCGAACGAATGCGCTCGCGAAATAACATGCTGCCGCAGCTCGATATCAATGGCTCCTACACGACCGGTGGCCGCGCCCGGCATGTGAACGACACATTCCTCGGCCTGCGCAAAGGACAAGATGAGTCTTATTCGGTCGGTATGACATTCTCTCTGCCCATCGGGAACCGCTCCGCACGCCACACGCACCAGCGTGCCTTGTCGAGCAAAGAGCGCGCGTCGCAGAGCTTGGTCGGCACGAAGTTCCAGACTGAGTTTCAAGTGCGCAGTGCCCTGCGGAATGTGCTGTCCAACCAGATCCTCGTCGAGGCGAACCAGCAAGACACCAGCATGCAGGGAATCAGTATGCGTGCGGAGGAGCGCAAGCTTCAGTTGGGCACAAGCACGAGTCAGAATGTCCTGGACATCCAAGAACTGCTGACCACTGCTCAGGTGAACGAGTTACAGGCTCGCATCGAGCTGGAAAAATCGAACATCGATCTGAAAGTTGCCGAAGGCACTCTATTGGAGGAACTCGGAATCGAATTCGAATTTCCCGAAGATGGACATCCGCTCACGTTCCTCGAAAGCCTTCGCCCCGGCTGGGACAAGCGCATCCCGCGCAAGGATGACCGGGTGTATCCTCCGTACGAATAACCGGAGCGAACCTCGAGCGCAAGACCTTCGCCTGACATGGAAATGCACCCGCCGCGAATACATTCCTGTAATACGTTTCCTGGATTGGCCATGGGGTCCGATTGGCCTGGTTTATCCGGGCGAGTTGCCTTAGCAGCCCGTGGTAAAAGTCCGATTTTGTCTCATCGAAAGTATTGACAGA
>CAYNZS010000166.1:0-9297 GCA_964401695.1 uncultured Nitrospirales bacterium | reverse complement strand
GGCTTCATGCCCACACTATACCACCGTAGGCATGATAAATTAAAACGCTCTAAACCAGGGAGGGGGGTTGAGCCTGCCGATTTCGCGCAGTAACTCGAACCAGTCTCAAACAGCGTCAATCGGGCACAACACACGAGCGGGCATGAGAAACTTTGTCAATGCGGGCTGGCGTCGGTTCAGTCCTCGTGCGAGATCGCGAGCGGCGGCGGCAGATAGAACTCGACGACCACCGGTGGCTCAAGATCGCCGAGGCCGGCCCCGGTCTTCGACAGGCCAATGAACACCTGGGTGAAGTAGTAGCCGCCATTACCATCGGAGGCCACGCCCATGCCTCCATGACTGTAGTTGCCGTTGAGGATATTCGTGCGGTGTCCTTCGCTATTCATCCATCCATCGACGGCCCTTTCCACCGTGTTCGGGTAACTGTTCCAAGCGATATTTTCGGCGGCGCTCCGGTATGTGATCCCGGCGGCCCCCATCCGGTCATAGGGGCTTTCCCCATCGGGGTTCTCATGCGTGAAGAAATCGCGCGCAACCATATCTTCGCTATGGGCGCGGGCAACGAGACGCAGGTCCTCGCGCATAATCAAAGCGCCCAAACCACGGGAGGTCCTTTCCGCGTTCACGTCGTCATGCGCATCCAACTCCAATTGCAGGATTTCCTGGCTGGCTCCGCCCTCACCCTCTCCTTCACCTTCACTTCCGCCTTCCAGGTCACTGTCGGTCAAGGTCCACGTCAGAGTCTGGCGGTCGTCGAAGGTAATGCCCATAGCCTGGGCGTGCGATCCGTTGCTGAAATCGGCCTTGAAATCGTAGGAGGTATTGGACGGGATGTTCGTAATGTCTTGCGAGCCGCCTGAGCCCACTTCACTGGAAAGAACGCTCGCGCCCCACGTTGAACTCGAACTCGGCGACGCGAACAAGGCGGTGCACGTCAAGCTCGTGTCGTTGATGAAGCGGAGGACGGCTGTTTCCGTCTCACCGCCGCCCCCAGCGGGCGGGCAGCCACACATGCACAACGCGATGACGGAAATTGTGAGCGTCGGGGGCTTTGCCAAAAGCCAGTTCTTAGGTGATGCGAACATGGTTGCAACTCCAAGCCTCGGTAAGTGTCTAACCCGGATATTTCACCGCTTTTCGTAGCGAGACGGTGGAGAGGGTTGCTATGACGAGACCTATCCGAAGCCTTTCGGACGACAGCGTGGCGGGTCACGTCGAGGCCGAAAGGCGAGAAAAGTCTCGTCAGAGTGGCCTTATCCGCCGTCGCAGTAGAAAAGCGGTGAGATATCCATGCTAAAGGGAGCGCGACGAACCGCGCGACGACGCAGGCGAGCCCCCAAACTGCGAATTTTCAGGATTCGTGAATGGCCGTAGTCCCCTAGATGAGCCGACCGGCCCGTTTTCTGGATCCACTCTATGAGTTACCTCAGCCTCTTCGGCCACGTCCCCCTACCCTATGCTGGGAGGTTCCACTGCCCAGGGTCTTCCAACGTTCCCCTGATCGTATTGATGAACCTCGCGGCCGTGGCGCCGTCGATGAGGCGGTGGTCCGAGGACAGCGTCATCTTCATCAGCGAACGAATCGCTATGCCGCCGCTTCGGACGGTTGGGGTCTCGATAACGCTGGACACGGCCAGGATGGCGCTTTCGCCTGGGTTGATGATGGCCGTAAAGTTCTCGACGTCCAGCATGCCCATGTTCGAGATGGTGAAGGTGCCGGCCCCAATGTCGTCGGGCGTGAGCTGTTTGGCGTGCGCCTTGTCGATGAGTCCGGCCGCGCTATCATGGAGTTCGGACAGCGACAATTGGTTCGCGTTGCGGATCACCGGGACGATGAGGCCGTCGTCAAGGGCCACGGCAAGGCCCAGGTGAACGTCGTTGTGGCGAAGAATGACTTGTCCGTCAGTTGAAGCGTTCACGTCGGGAGACTCGACCAGGGCCGCGATTACGGCTTTGACTATGAAGTCGGTGACCGAGTACTTCGCACCTTGAGATTTCCACTCCTGACGCATGGCCAACAGGTCGGTCATGTCGACCGAGACAGTAGTAAAGAAGTGGGGGGTGGTCGTGTAGCTGTGCGTGAGGCGCTCGGCCACGATCTTGCGCATGGTGGTCATGGGTTCGGGCGCGGTGTCCGCCGCGCACTCTGTGCCTTCGGGCTGTGGGGCTTCGACGGGTGCTGCCGGCTGCTCTTGGTTGAGGTAGGCGAGCACGTCTCCCCTCATGACGCGGCCGCCGCGACCGGTTCCGGGGATGAGGGTGGGGTCGATGCCTTTTTCTTCGGCGAGCTTTTGGGCGCGGGGACTGACTGAAGCGGAACCAGTTTTTTGCGGGGCCCTGACCGGGGCTCTGGCCGGAGCGAGTTTAGCGGGGGCCGGCGTTGGCTTGGCTTTTCGCTGGCTTTGAAACGACTCGATGAAGGCGTCGATGGCCGCTTCGTCGACGCCGTTTTCGGCGACGACGCCCAACAGTGCCCCTACCGGCAGAAGTTCGCCGATGTCGGCCACTTTGCGGCGGAGAATTCCGGTTTCGTGGATCTCGACAGTGTTGGCAATCTTGTCCGTTTCAAGTGTGATGACTTCGTCGCCAGGGGCAATTGCGTCACCGACCTCCGCCGTCCATTCGACGACGGTCCCCTCCTCCATGGTCAGTCCCCATTTGGGGACTGTAATGGCGTGAATATCCTCCCCCATCAACTGACTCCGGCTGGATTGGCCACCGTAGCTTCCATGACTTTGCGAACCGCGGCTTCGATCTTGTCCGTACTGGGTATGAAGGCGCGCTCGAGGATGGGGGAGAAAGGAACGGGAGTGTGCGGGGGTACGACTTGAAGAATGGGGGCCTTGAGGGCGCCAAAGGCTTCCTGCGCCACGAGTCCCGCGATGTCGGCGGCCATGCCACATCGGGCGCTCGCCTCATCGACCACGACGAGCCGTCCTGTGGCTTCGACGCTTTCGAGAATCGCGTCTTCGTCCAACGGCGAGGTGGTCCGGGGATCGATGACTTCGATAGAAATGCCCTCTTGGGCCAATTTGTCGGCGACTTCGTTGGCGAGGTGGACCATTTTCGAGAACGCGACGATGGTGACGTCTTCGCCTTTGCGGGTGATGTTGGCTTGGCCAAAGGGAATGGTGTAGGCCTCGTCGGGGACTTCGTCGGTCTTGCCGTAGATGCCCTTATGTTCGAAGAAGACGACGGGGTCATCGTCCCGGATGGCTTGGATGAACAGACCCTTGGCGTCGTATGCGTTGCTGGGGAGTACGCATTTTATGCCGGGTACGGCCGTAAACATGTGATACAAGCACTGGGAGTGCTGGGCGGCGGCTGAGCCGCCGGCGCCGATCATGGTTCGTACGACCAGCGGGGTGGTGGCCTTTCCGCCGAACATGTAGCGGAACTTGGCGGCTTGATTGAGGATCTGGTCGAAACAGACGCCCATGAAATCGACGAACATCAGCTCGGCTACGGGACGAAGGCCCGTCGCGGCTGCGCCCGCGGCCATTCCCATGATGGCGGACTCTGAGATGGGGGTATCGATGACGCGGCCGTCGCCGAATTCTCCGATGAGGCCTTTGGTTACGCCCAAGGCGCCACCAAAGGAGTCCCGGCCACCGGGAGTTCCCGCGCCGCCGGAGATGTCTTCACCCATAACTACGACTTTGGGATCGCGGCGCATTTCGGATAGTAGCCCCTCGTGCAGTGCTTCACGAATGTTTAACTTTGCCATGATATAGTCCTCTTTAGTATGACGCGTACACGTCGGTCAGTAGGTCGTCTTCGGTCGGGAACGGGGCTTCGCGGGCCTCGATGACAGCCTCATCGATCAGCTGCTGAACTTCGGTGTCAACGGCGTCCAGTTCTTCGGCTTTGAGCGAGCCGTCGCCGATGGTTTTGTTTCTGAAGATTTTCAGGCAATCGCGGTTCGCCTTGAGATCCTCGACTTCGCCTTCGCCGCGGTAGACCTGGGGGTCGCCTTCGTAGTGTCCATAGAAACGTCCAATGGCTGCCTCGATGGTGCTCGGGCCTTCGCCTCGACGCGCGCGGTCTATGGCTCTCGCGGCCGCTTCCTGTACGGCGAAAATGTCGGCGCCGTCGACCTTCTCCATCGGCATTCCGAATGCCGCGGCGCGTCCGCCGATGTCTTTGCTGCCGACATGATAGTCTACACCGGTGCCTTCGCCGTATCCGTTGTTCTCGAACACGAATATGCAGGGGAGTTTCAGCACGACGGCCATGTTTAGCGATTCGAAGCAGGTTCCCTGGTTCGAGCCGCCGTCGCCGGAGAAAGAGACTGCGACTCCGCCCGTTCCGCGGGTCTTGTGGGAAAGCGCCGCGCCGATGGCTAACGGCGGGCTGCCTCCGACAATGGCGTTCGCGCCAAGCATTCCCTTGGACAGATCGGCGATGTGCATCGAGCCGCCTTTGCCCGCGCAGAGTCCGTTGCTTCTCGCGAACAGCTCTTTCATCATTCCCTTCACATCGCAGCCTTTCGCGATGCAATGGCCGTGGCCCCGGTGTGTGCTTCCGATAACGTCCTCGTCTGTCAAGCCGCAGCAGATGCCGGTGGCCACCGCTTCTTGACCCGAGTACAGATGGATAAAGCCCGGGACATCGCCCGTGGTGTTCTCCACATGGACGCGGTCTTCGAACACGCGTATGGTCCGCATCGTGCGGTAGACATCCAGCAATTTTTCCCTATCCAATGACATGATTCATCTCCTGTGAGTCGTCAACTCGTATCGCTTTCGCAAAATCCCCAACATAGTACCGCGAGACGGGCCCGGTTCCAAATTTGTCATCCAGGCGGATCCCCGCTCAACAGTAGCGACCTTGAAGCATAGGGAAGTAGCGGCGGTTCCACCCGCCACCGAAAGGGATCGGGTCAATAATCACCGGCAGGCCAGACACTTTCGATCCTGGCAGCCTAACCCGGTTATCTCACCGCTTTTCTACTGCGGCGGTGGCGAAGGTTGCTATGTCGAGACTTATTCGAAGTCTTTCGGACGACAACGTGGCGGGTCACGTCGAGGTCGAAAGTCGAGAAGAGTCTTGTCAGAGTGACCTTATCCGCCGTCTCGCTACGAAAACCGGTGAGATAACCGGGCTAACGCCCCGGATCCTTGAACTCGACCTCCCACCCGTCCATATCGTCCACATCCTCTTCCTCAGCATCGGGAAGCGGAAGGGGCGTCACGAAGATCTCGCCACTCTCGATCTTCAGGCCATGGCGTCGGAGCATAGCCATCGGGTGGTTGAGGCATCGCCCGGTTCGAATATTGTACTTCCATCTGTGTGCCGGGCAGGTCGCCATGTCGCCCTCGATGCGCCCTGTCGTCAGGTCGATGTTTTGATGCTTGCAGCTGATCTCGGTGGCGTAGAACGAGCCAGACTCTTCCTTTACGATAGCCAGCTTCCGGCCAAACACTCTGAACGACTTGATCCGCGTTGTCGTGAAATCGGAAACCGCGGCCAATCTGATGTGTTGCAATGGTTGCACCTCTTCGTCGAAAGGGTATCACGCGGGGGCGCGGCGGTAAAGGCTTGCGATTTGCCACGGTTGGGGGTGCGATGGCATGACGCTAGCCACCGGTGCTATCCTTAGGCGTCTTGAAGAAGATCAGTAAGCCAATCACACCATCGGCATGGACCCGTGAACCTCGAACTCCTCGAAGAAAAGATCCTCGACTATCTGGGCCAGACATCGAATCCCCTCGTGTCTGTGTCCAAGCTGTGCGCGCACCTGCAAGAGAGCGAGGAATTTCGCGCGCTCGGGGAATCGCGCCTTATCGAGTTTCTCCAGGGACACGAGCGTTGCCGCGTGATGGAATCGCCGACTTCTCCAGGGGCCAACGCCCTCGCGGAATCGTTGGGCGAACAATCCCTCGCCAGGGGCCGCTACGCCATTCTCGACAACCGCGTCCCGACCATGGATCAGGTTTCGGACATGATTGCGACGCAGTTGGAGAGCCTCAAAGAGGCCCTCGCGACGGCCTTGGGCCAGGCGCGCGAAAAGGGCGATCAGACCACTGCCGACCAGCTCCTCAACGCTTTGGGCCGGGCGGAGAAAATCCAGCAGGGCCTGGGCAGGTCGGCCGAGTAAGAGGGGAAGCACAACATCCCCCTTGATCCCCCCTCAAAGGGGGACGTTATCGGGGCAAACCCCGGGAAGAAGCGATGAAACGACTGGCAATCATAGCAGGCCTCGTGGGGCTCGCAGGGGTCGCGGCGATCTTCTTCGTCCCGTCTCACGCAAATGGCCCCTTGCCCACGGATAACGTCGTGGCAACCGCGCCAGAGGACGGGCGCGAAACTCGGCTGCACGCCTACGGAGGCCCTTACGAGCGTATAGTATCTATGGCTCCGAGCATCACCGAAGTCCTTTTCGCTTTGGGATTGGGGGACCAGGTTGTCGGCGTCACGAAATATTGCGACTACCCGGCCGAAGCGCTGGAGAGAGAAACCGTAGGCGGCTTTCTCGATCCTAACTTCGAGGTAATCCTGCGCCTTCAAGCCGATCTGGTCATCCTGCTCCCCGTCCACGGCACAACGAAAATCCGGATCGAGGAGCTGGGCATCCAAACGTTGGAAGCCGATCATCGTACTCTGGATGGCATCCTCGCTTCGATTGAGGAGATCGGCGAGACCTGCGGCGCCGGGCAAGCGGCGGCTGAACTGTTGAGTGGTATCGAGGAAAGGACGGCGAGAATCGCCCGCGCAACCGAAGGCCTTTCCCGACCGACCGTGCTGCTGTCCTCCGCCCGCGATCTGGGCTCGGGCCAAGTGGCGCAGGTCTTCGCCGCCGGCAAGAACCAATGGTATGACGACATCATCGCTATGGCGGGCGGGTCGAACGCATTCACCGAAGAAGGGATCCAGTTTCCGGCCCTGTCTCCCGAAGGCCTTATCCGCCTGGACCCGGATGTGGTGATGGAATTGGCGCCGGACCTCGAACGCGAAGGCTACACGGCGGGACAGCTCATCGCGGAATGGGATGCGCTTCGGGTCATGCAAGCGGTCGCGAATAGACGCGTTCATGTCCTCTCGGGCGGCTACGTTACTATCCCCGGTCCCCGATTCATGCTCATCGTGGAAGATCTCGCCAGAATCCTGCACCCCGGCATCGACTTGGAATCCCATGACTCCGCCCGCGATTGAGGTAGAGGGCCTGAGCCTTTCCATCAACGGGAAGGCGATCCTTTCCGGCGTGTCGTTCCAGGTGGAATCGGGATCCTACATGTCGATCATCGGACCGAACGGCGCGGGGAAGACAACCGTTCTTCGCTGCCTGAACGGGGTGCTGGAACATGACGCGGGCCGGATATCACTTATGGGTGAGCCGCTTGATGGCTACTCGCAACGGGAATTGGCAAAGGTCCTCAGCTATGTGCCACAGCCGGATGGCCGTTATCTCCCGTACACGGTATTCGAATTCGCGCTCATGGGCCGCTACCCCTACCTCAGCCCATTCTCCTCGGTCGGCCCGGAAAATCGCGAGGCCGCGCGCGCGGCCCTCGAAACGGCCGGCGTCGAACCTTTTGCCGAACGCCTGATCCCTACCTTAAGCGGGGGCGAGCGCCAGAAGGTGTTCATCGCGGCGGCCCTCGCGCAGGGGGGCCAGATCCTTCTCCTCGACGAACCCACGACCTTTCTCGATTACAAACATCAGGTCGAGGTCGCCGAACTGCTCCAACGCCTCAACCGCGACCAGGGGATCACCGTCGTTTCCGTGACCCACGATGTCAATTCCGCCGTACTCCATGGCGGGGCCATCGTCGGTTTGAAGGATGGCCGCGTCGCTTTCAACGGGAGCTCCGCCGAACTGCTTGAAAGCGGCGGCCTCGAAGAGATCTACGAAACGGGATTCCATTACATCCAGGATTCGCCCACCGGAGCGCCCCTCGTCGTGCCCAAAGGGTTTCACTCATGACGCGCCCGCAAGTGCTGATTGTTCTTGCGTTGGCCAGCGTACTCACCTGCGCGGCCGCGCCCTTTGTAGGCGCTCCGCCGATTGCGGTGGGCATCGTGTTCGAACAGGAAGACGCGGATGCGGGCCACGCCAATCCCGATCGGTTCATCCTCAGGCAAATCCGAATTCCGCGCGTGGCCTTGGCCTTTCTCGCGGGGGCGTCGCTGGCCCTGTGCGGGATGGCCTTTCAGTCCATGTTCCGCAATCCGCTCGCCACCCCTTTCACCCTTGGCGTGTCGAGCGGCGCGTCGCTTGGAGCGCTCATCGCACTGCGCCTGGGATTGACCACAGCCCTTCTCGGCATTTCAACGGTCACCATTGGGGCCTTCCTCGGCGCGCTCATAGCCATATCCCTCGTCTACGGCTTGACTCGAATGCGCGGCGGATTCTCAACATCCACCATGCTCCTCGCGGGCGTGGCGGTCAGCTTCTTCTTCTCAAGCCTCATCCTCTTTATTCAATACACCGCCGACATCTACGATTCGTTCCGCCTCATGCGCTGGCTAATGGGGGGCATCGCCACCGCGCCCGGCTACACCGCTGTCACCAATGCCCTCCCCTTCGCCATTCCCGGCGCGCTGGTCGTCTTCTATTGCGCCCACGAACTGAACCTCCTCGCCACAGGAGACGAGATCGCAATTAGCCGTGGCGTAAACGTGAAGAAGACCAAGGTCCTGCTCTTCTTCGCGACGTCCGTAACCGTCGGAGGCGTCGTCGCGCAATGCGGACCCATCGGCTTCATCGGGATGATGGCGCCCCACATCTGCCGACTCCTCATCGGGCCGGACCATCGCTACCTGGCGCCCGCGACCTGCCTCTTTGGCGGCGCGTTCCTTGCCACGTGCGACACCTTCGCGCGCACCGTTCTAGCCCCAGCCGAATTGCCTGTCGGCGTCGTCACCGCCTTTCTAGGCGGCCCATTTTTCCTGTGGCTCCTGATGCGCGGAGAAGCAGATCGCAATCTGCATTGATGTGTGGCTCGATTATCCTCATATCGCGAAGCGGAGCCTGACAACGATTTTGAGACAGTCCCTGTGAACAATTAGGGAGCAATCTCAGCTCCGGATTCGATTTTGTTCCGCCCTTCGGGCGGGAGTTTTCTAAGGCATTGGGGGTCTTTCAATCCGATGCTTCTTTGATGGGACGGGACGTCAATTGCGCGCCCCGCCCCAACCTGTCCTCTGGACAGGCCACATCGTCTCGATGAGCCCGGCCGGGGTATCCCCTGGCCGGTTGCGCTCCCGCAGGGTCGGCCTCCGTTTCTCCCAGCAAGCTCAGGCCCATCTTCTACAGTTGAAAAACTTAACCGGCTGTTTTGCAAGCACTTACGA
>CAYNZS010000165.1:0-9376 GCA_964401695.1 uncultured Nitrospirales bacterium | reverse complement strand
CTTCAATCTCATTGGCTCCGGTCGCCGACGGGTCCATATGGGTAATCTCGGCTAACATTGTTCAGGTCTATACGGTGGATGTTTCCACGAATCCACCGTATATGGCGATGGAGTTTGTGCGGGGCCTGTCGTTGGATGTGTGGCTTCAGCAGAATGGCGCTTTGACGTGGAATCAGGCGTTGGGCATATGCGGGCAGGTTGCGGCGGCTCTCGATTGCGCCCACACCAACGGGATCATTCATCGCGACGTTAAGCCGTCTAACATCCTGGTCGAGAAGAATGGGCGGGCCCGGGTGACGGATTTCGGCGTTGCCAAGATACTTGACGCGCAGCAGGACCTTACATCGACGGGCATGATGGTGGGCAGCCCGTGGTACATGTCGCCGGAACAATGCGGCGTGGGCGAATTGTGTCCCGCTAGCGACATTTTTTCGCTGGGGAGCACCGTTTTCGAGTTGCTGTCGGGGCGGACGCCTTTTACGGGGAATACTACAGCGGCGGTGGTTCGGCAGATCACGCTGGACGAAGCGCCGCGCGTTGGCGTCGCCGTGCCGGGACTGCCTCAGCCCATCGAAGATTTTGTGAGTGCGCTGATGGCCAAGGAGTTGCGCGACCGTTATGATTCGGCCGCTCACGTAATGGTGGATTCGCAACTCCTCCAAAAGAGCCAGCCGCCGAAGTGGTTGCCGTCGGCCCGTCACGCCGCTCCGGACCCTGAACCCCACCTGGCGTTGGTGGATGAGCTTCTGGACGGAAGCGAGGCGC
Organism: uncultured Nitrospirales bacterium; assembly: GCA_964401695.1. Taxonomy (GTDB): domain Bacteria; phylum Hydrogenedentota; class Hydrogenedentia; order Hydrogenedentales; genus JAPYPO01. The sequence continues at coordinate 8,611 of CAYNZS010000165.1, read as the reverse complement.
CCAAGCGGTTGTCTCCATCGGCGTCCAACGCTGGCGTACCTTGGCGGGCCTTGGCCATTGGCGCCATGGCGCTCCTGGGGTTCGGGCTTCTGTTTCTAGCATTTGGCGGCGGTTCCCCTGGCGAAGCGGTCCGCCCGGCCAACTATAGCAACCCACCACCTCCTCCTCCGCCAGAAGTTCGGCTGCCACCCAGGTTTGATGACATGGACAAGGATCGTGACGGTGTTCTCTCCCTGACGGAAGCGTTGACCGATCCGAACATGAATGAAGAGCGTTTCAACAGAAGGGACATCAATGGCGATAGACATCTAGACCCCGAAGAATTGCCACCGCCGCACCACCTTCTTGGGCCTCCGCCTGGACAACATCCGCCGCCCCGGCCTGGCCGTTGACCTGAGCCGGCCCGCGCGGGCGGTGTGAAGCTATGGGCGTCCTCGGGGCGGCTGACCTTCTTCGCCACTGGATTCGGGTGGCGAGCTCGGCGGCCGTTGACCGCGGGGGCCGTGCGGCGGTCGGTGCCGTTCGTGGAACTGCATGAACTCGTTTCTGGAGAGCATTCCGTCTCCATTGGCATCCATATCCTCGAACATTTGCTCGGGGGGCGGGGGGCGATGGCCGTCAGGGCCGCCCGCTCCTGCTCCCCTTCGACCGCCAAAGTCGACACCGCGCGGCGAGGGGGCGGGTTGTCCGTAACTGTCCCGTCGGTCGCGACCTCCGGGAGCCGGACCGCGCCCCATTCCGTCTGACCCGTGGCGCGGGGGCGGCGTTCCGTAGCCCCGTCGACCGTCTTGGAATGAAGGGCCATGGCGTGGCCCCGGCCTGTGTCCACGGTCGAAGCCTTGGCCGCCACCGGGAGGAGGTGGCGGCGCTCCATAGTCCTGCTGACCGCCATGAGACGAAGGTCCATGGGGTGGAGGTGGTCCGTATTCGCGACCGAAGCCTTGGCCGCCGCGTGGCGTTGAGGAATGGCCACAAACGCAACGGTCATGTCCGGGAGGTGGCGGCGGGGCTTCTCTGCCCACCCACTGATCGGGCGGAGGCGTTGGAAGTCCCTCCCGCGGTGCTTCACTGGCGGTTGCATCGACGCGCTGAAGCCGTCCACGTTCCATGGTCAACCCCGCTGCGATGCAGCCGACCAGTCCGATAATCAGCCATGCGCGTTTGGTTGGTCGAATCGCCTTCATCATTTTTCTCCTTTGTCTGCCATTGCCACTAACGGAAGGTTACTCGACGAAGATGAATGGGATGGCGGCGGTTTCATTACAGTTTTGTAATCGAATGGAGCCGTACGCGGTGGTACACTTGGGCGCTATGAGGATATTGCTCGTAGAGGACGAGAAAGAGATCGCCGGCTTCATACAGAAGGGACTGGAAGAGCAAGGCTTCTTCGTGGATGTGAGTCACGACGGCGACGAAGCGTATCGCCTTGCCACGGTGCGGCAGTACGATGCCATCGTGTTGGACATCATGCTTCCTGGGCGGGACGGTCTGAGCATTCTCAAGAATCTGCGAAAGAAGAAGAATGCGGTGTCGGTCATCTTGCTGACGGCGCGGTCCGAACTGGAGGAACGGCTCGAGGGCTTGAACCTGGGCGCCGATGACTATCTCACAAAGCCCTTCTATGTAGAGGAGGTGATCGCCCGGATACACGCGGTGACCCGGCGCGCTTCGGGCGATCAGTTGAGTGTGCTGCAAGCGGGCGCGTTGTCCGTCAACCTGCTCAGCCGCGAGGTAACGCGGGGGAAGGAAGCGGTCCGTCTGACCGCGCGCGAGTTCGGTCTTCTGGAATACCTGATGCGTTCGCCGGGGCGGGTCTACACACGCACGCAAATCATCGAACACGTCTGGGGATACGATTTCGACCCGAACACGAATCTGGTCGATGTCTATATCCAGCGGTTGCGCAAGAAGATTCGGGGCGAGGGCGAAGCGGATCTCATCGAGACAGTCCGTGGCGTCGGCTACCGCTTTAGGAAGCTCGACTCTTGAAACCGCCTGCTCGCATACGGTCGTTCCGGATTCGCACGGCCTTGCTCTCGGTGATTCTTTCGGGTGCGATCTTGGCGCTCTTGGGGGGATTCACGTTTGCGGCCGTGCAGCGCATCAACTTGCAGCGTATTGATGGCGAGATGCGTGAGCTTGCCCACCGGTATCTTACCGCGCCGCCCGAGCGGCAAGACTGGGAATGGGTGAGCGCTTCTCTCCGGTTTTTTCTGGGCGATGATTCGGTGGATGCTTTCACGCTCCTGATTGACAATGGGGAAACCAGCCACCGTACGCCCAATTGGCCTGAAGCGTTGTCGTCCAGCCTCACTCCACCGCCAGGCCCAGCGGCAGACGCTGCACCGTCCACGGTTGACGCGTCCGCCCCGCTCCGGCGGGCGCTACTCTTCAACCATGCCGAGGAGGGCGCTCAATGGCGCGTCATCGTAACGGGCACGCCCGGCATGACCTTCGCGCTGGGGGTGAATCTGAAACGCGTCAATGCCGGAATGGTCCAGGTGAGCGGCGCGCTGGCCCTGGGCTTCGTGGTGGCCCTGCTGCTTATCGCGGCCTGCGCCTGGTGGCTTTCACGGCGTGCGCTCCGGCCCATCGATGCGCTGGCGACCACGTTGGAACGCGTCACGGCGAAAGGCTTGGACCAGCGCATCTCCGGACAGGACGAGGCGCTGGAGCTTGTCCGGCTGATTACGGTGTTTAACGAGATGATGGACCGCCTCGAGAAGAGTTTCCACCAGGCCTTCCGCTTTAGCGCCGACGCTTCGCATGAATTGAAGACGCCTCTTACCATCTTGCAGGGGAAACTGGAACGGGCCATTCTCGATGCCGAGCCAGAGTCCGAAAAACAACGGCGCTACACGGCGTTGTCGGAAGAGGTGCAGCGCCTCAAGAGTATCGTGCGGAAACTTCTGTTGTTGTCCCGGGTCGACGCGGGCACACTCAAACTCCAACTCCGGCCTTTGGAATTGAGCCGAGTGCTCGAAGGCGTCAGCGAAGATGTTGAACTGCTCGCCCCTCATCTCGAAGTGCGGGGCGATCTTGCCGCCGGCGTTTGGGTGATGGCCGACGCGGATCTCATCAAGCAGGTCGTTCAGAATCTCACGACGAACGCGGTGAAGTACAATCGGCACGGGGGATTCATCGCACTGAAGTTGCGGGTGGACGCGCGAACGGCTCAGCTCACCGTGTCCAATTCGGGCAAGGGAGTCCGCGCCGAAGACCGCGACAAGGTCTTCGAGCGATTTTTTCGGGGCGATAAGACCCGGAACCGCACGGCACAGGGCGTGGGACTCGGCCTCAGTCTGGCGCGAGAAATCGCGCGCGCCCACCATGGCGACCTGCGGCTGGAGGAAACCCCGGAGGGTGTGACGGCTTTCTCGTTGTTGCTTACGCCGTGCGCGGCTCCGCATTAGCCAGGTTGTTGCGCCGGGTTAAGGTGTAGACGGGGCCTCCACTACGCGTAGGGTGGCGGGCGTGGCCTTCCTGTGCGTTCCTGGGTATAATGAGCAACAAGGGTTGTCGGCGGCGAGCTCTCACCTTAAGTGAGCACTATGATTTGTTAGCTGCCGGAATAGTAAGCCTGTAGCTATTTCGCCTCGCCTGTTTGGGGCTGTTCCGAGCAGGAGATTGCGGAAGAAGGCAAACGCTGTTTAGACTGCCGCGTGTGCGGCAACTGCGCCTTGGGAGGCGATCGTCTCTGTTTCGAGATCCGCTCCAGGTTGCTTCAACTTCAGGGACGGTAGGAGGATTGGATAATGTGTTGGATATGTGACGAGTTCGGCGACCCCGAGTATGGGGATGGTAAATGGTGGCTGAACCCCAAGAACCATTCGCGCCAGATGTATAAGATTAAGAAGCCGGACCAGAAGGCCGCGGCCTTCGGCTCTGACCCCGAGATGACAGCGGGCCGCAAGTCCGGCGAGGTCATGCAGACCCGGTTCGATGATCCGGAGACATTCAAGAAGCTCGTGAAAGAGAACAATGAGCTGAAAGCGGCGAGTCCGTTCCAGATCGCGCAGGTCCTTCCCATCCAAGAGATCTTCAAGGTCATCGAGATGGCGTATCCGGTGGTCGGCATGTCTTGCGTGTGCCGGATCCACTCTCGGGGCCAAGAGGAAAGGAACAAGGACGAGTATTCGTGCACGGGCCTCGGTGTGGGCATGTTCAAGTGGGAGCGCTGGCCCGAGCGATACAAAGGCGGGGTGGATTTCATGACGCCCGACGATGCCAGGGAATGGCTGGTCAAATGGAACAAGAAGGGCATGGTCCACATTCTGATGACCTTTGGCGGTTCCTATGTTGGCGGCATCTGCAATTGCGACTATCCGGACTGCGGTGCCATCCGGACGCGTATCGACTATGGACTCAAGATAAACTGCGTCAAGAGCCACTGGGTTGCCACGGTCGACTATGACGCCTGTAACGGCTGCGGCGTGTGTGTGCAGCGATGTCAGTTCGGAGCCATCAAGTTTGAGGTTACTAGAGAGAAGACTAATATCGACCAGATGAAGTGCTTCGGTTGCGGCCTCTGTGAGACGGCCTGCCCAACGGAGGCGATTGACTTGCTGGACCGAAAGAATCTGCCGGCACTCAGGGAGGAATGGTAGCCATAGTGGTGTCTCACTGAGTTGAGATAGGAGTCGCGCCGCCCACGTACATCCGCATAGGCCGGCCGGTAGGGACGTGCTTGGCGCGGGCGCGGAAGATGCCGGTCGGAAGAGGTGGCGAAATCGAGGCCTTTGGCCATTGACCAGGAGCGGACTCGAACGGAGCACAACCGCAACATCCGCTTCAACCCGGATATCTCACCGCTTTTCGTAGCGAGACGGTGGATATCCCGGCTAGTTCGATTTCAAAGCCATCTTGGTCGGGCGTTTCTTCTCACCGCGCCAGGCGATATCGCCAGCGCGAAGGTCGTGAACACCGCCGTCGTCTATCTGGTTCTGGCCGACGCTGTAGAGCCCGAATCCGGTTGACGTGGGACGGTAAATGCAACCTCCTCCCGTAAAGGGATCTACGGGCACGACGTTGCCGAGATATCCGGCGATGGCATCCAGAGATTCAGGATAGCGTCCATGCTCCTGGAAATGCTGCTCGACCGCCAGGCCGATCCTTGCCACGTCTGACTGGGCTTCGTCGCGCGCTTGCGATACTATTACGCTGTCCATCTGCACAGCGTTGCTGAGTTGGGAACGCCTTCCCGAAGCCGCACAGAATGACGACTCTGACTTCCGGATCCTCCTCGGCTTGCGCGAAGCCGCGTGAATGCCTCACGATCTATCGAATGCGAGGCACAGCCACAGCTCCTTGCTGTTGACCGGGTTGTTGTCCATGGTGTTGGCCCTGATTATCCGGCTTTTAGATTAACGCAAGGCCAATCCGACCAATTCAGCGGAGGAACCTTGGCCGATCGCGACGGCAATGTGCTGCTTCCCACCCGCAAGGTAGGTGATGGGGTTGCCGTTGGGGCTGTCGGGCATTTCAAACTCCCAGATGACCTCTCCGGTCTTCTTGTCGAAGGCGCGAAGCTTTGGCGAGTTGTCTACATCCATTGCGTAACCGCCCGCGCCCTGGCCGTTGAAGTGGAGTGTCTTCGTTGTCAAGGGACCGCCGCCACCCACGTTGCCCGCACCCCACGATCCGAGCGGGTCAAGGTTGAGGTGTTTGATGTCGGGATGCCAACGGGGTCCGTCGCCATGGGGCACTTGCCACAGGTGTTTGCCCGCGTTTAGGTCGATGGCCGTGATGCGCGCGTAAGGAGGCTTGACCAAGGGGAGGCCCCGCGGGCCGATGAGGTCGAAAGCGCCGCCTCGGTAGTAGTTCAGATTGCTGCGTTGCGGGTTGCCCTTGGAGAGTGAAGCGCGTGTAACCGTCGTTTTCGACGGGACGAAGAGCGTATCAGTTTCGGGGTCGAAGGAAGCGCCTGGCCAGTTAGCCCCTCCGAACGCACCGGGGATTTGGATGGTGCCCAAGTTTCCGTCCGGGCCCTTTTCGATGGCCGTCGGCGGCTCGAAAAGAGGCCCGAATGTCCAGCGCTCCGTCATCTCCATAGCTTCCGCGCGGAGTTCCGGTGTGAAGTCGATGAGATCGTCCTTCGAGATGCCCTGCCGGTCGAAGGCGGGCGGCTTAGTCGGAAAGGGCTGCGTGGCCGCGGTGACTTCTCCGGGTACATTGCTCGATGGCACCGGGCGTTCTTCGATGGGCCAGACGGGTTCGCCGGTCACGCGGTCGAATACGAAGGTGAATGCCTGTTTCGTGACCATGGCCACAGCCTTGATCTCGCGCCCATCGACGGTGATATCGGCCAAGACGGGAGTCGAGGCGTTGTCATAATCCCACAAGCCATGGTGGACTGTCTGGTAATGCCAGACGCGTTCACCCGTCTTGGCATTGAGGCAAAGAATGCTTTCGGCGAATAGATTGTTGCCCAGCCGGTGTCCACCATACCAATCGTCGGTCGGCGTCGTGGTCGGCATGTAGACGTGGTCCAACTCCTCGTCGGCGCTGCCGATGGACCAGACATTGCACGCGCCCGTGTACTTCCACGAGTCGTTTTCCCACGTATCTACGCCAAATTCACCGGCCTGGGGAATCGTATTAAAGGTCCACAGGTGTTTACCCGTGCGGATGTCGTATCCACGGATGTGGCCGGGGTCTTCTTCCTTGGTAATTGGACTGTCTTGGATGATCGATCCGATAACAACTACATCATTACAGACTACCGGCGGCGAGTTAAACGTATAGAGGCGCGGGTTGATTGGGCGGCCTAGGCCCTTACTCAGATCGACCGCACCGTTGTCGCCGAAACTAAGGTCACGGGCTCCAGTCTTAGTGTCGATTGCGAGCAGGTGCCGGTCGTGGGTGGCGATCAATATCCGACCGATATCGCCGTCGCTCCAATAAGCCACTCCACGGTGTTGGAATCCTGTATTCGCTGGACGGCCGGCGCGCCAACTTTCAGGGTCGAATACCCAAATGGGTTCGCCGGTTTCTCCGTTGATCGCCACGACCACGCCCAGCGGAGTGCTGATGTACAGCGTGCCACCGACCGCTAGGGGCGTGGCTTTAAACTGGCCGGGGCGCAGGTTGCGATTGTCTGCGGTTATCGCCGCGTCGGGAGTCGGCCAACGCCAGGTGATCTCTAAATCGCCCACGTTCTCCGCGTTGATTTGATCCAATTGGCTGTACTTCGTGCTGGCCGCATCGCCACCAAAGGTAAGCCAGTCGCCGATGGCGCGGTCTTGTTGGGCTACGGCCGTGGCGCTCAGCAGTAAAGTGAGAACCGCGGCCATGCGCAACGAAAGCCGGCGACCCTGGGGGCGATTGACGCTCATATCGGAATATCCTCTCGGTAAATAGTATTTGGCTCTCGTTCCCGTGTTCCTCCGTGGGAATGCATACACGATGGAATTCTTTCTTCTGGATTCGCGCCCTTTTTGTGACTACTGCTGAACTTGAAGGGCTGGTGCTCGATCTAAACCCTGGTCTTCTTGTCCTTATCGGACTGCTCGTGCTTCACGAGTTCAAAGCCATGCTGCTTGATGTGATAGGGTCCGTCCATTCTCTGCGTAGTCTTGAACAACTCGTAACGCCCGTCGCCCGCCACATCCTTAACACTTTCTTCCATCGTGTGTGTCTCGGCATCAGTCAAAGGCGTGAAAGTGCGCGCGATATCAACGTTCTGTTTCAAGTCTGCCATCGAGAGCATCCCGCATACCAGTGACGCGATCGGCTGGCTCAGGCAATAACGGATGCAATCTTGCGCGGTGAGGTGGGTGTTTCTAGGGATGACGCCACCGCCGAGTCCCTTAATGCCGATGACGCCGGCGCCGCTCTCCAAGCACAGAGGCACGATTTCCTTTTGGAAACTGCGGAAGTGCGCGTCCATGACGTTGATCGGCATCTGAACTGTTGCCCAGTCGTAAGGCTTGTCGAACATGTCCTTCTGGATATGCGGGTCTTTGTGCCCCGTGAATCCGATGTGGCGCACTTTCCCTTCCCGCTGCGCCTCAAGGGCCGCCTTCATCCCCCCAGTCTCGAATACCGCCGCCGGGTCATTGTCGTAAACGATCTCATGGAATTGCCAGAGATCGAGATGGTCTGTCTTGAACCGGCGCAGGCTGTCTTCGAGGCACTTCTTCGAACCTTCGTAGTCCCGGTTGCAGTTTTTCGTCATCAAGAAAACCTTGTCGCGCCTGTTGCCCTCGGCCAAGCCCTTGCCGATGATTTCCTCGCTACCGCCATCGTGATAATCCCAAGCGCTGTCGAAGAAGGTCACACCCTCATCAATGGCGGCGTGCTGGATTCTGATGGCTTCTTTCTTGTCTTGGATCGCGCCTATATGCCATCCACCCAGGCTAATAATCGAGACCCTCTCCCCGGTCTTGCCAAGGGGCCTAGTGGGAATCCCAGTCTCTTGCGCACTCGAAGTTTGCGCGATTAGTTGAGCGCCCAATGCGAGCGCCGTCGCGCCCCTCGCGTAACTCTGCAAGAACTTCCGCCGCGACACTTCGGCTCCATTGTTTTCTTCTGGCGGTGTATTTTGGTTCATTTTTCATCCCTCCTTTGAGTATCTTCGGTTCCGTTTCCGAACCAGCCCGAATATTGCTAG
>CAYNZS010000164.1:0-9444 GCA_964401695.1 uncultured Nitrospirales bacterium | reverse complement strand
CACCCCTGCTTATGCGGGCTTCGAGCCCAAGATAGTGTCCGGTCTTTATTGGAAATCGCCGGAACGGGCGGCGGGGAAAACCTCGCAGTCGGGCTTCCGTGGCCCCGTGAGGAACTCGCCTCCGCCTCCAGTTCCACTATCTCACACCACCGTGCTAGAAAGCTCGGAAAGACTCAAAACCGAGTGGGGTTATCCACATGCCACACCCATACACAAAAGAAAAAGAAGCAAAAAGATAACACTGCGGAGACTACGGGATTGCTCCGCGTTTCCTCCTAAGACCATCATACAAGGAGGAACGACGAAGCAATCTGCTGCCAACAACTCGTCACGCCTGACAGAAGGCGAGCGGCTCTGGCGGCCGGAGAAGGTTGCCGCGGTCGCTCCCTGTTAAGGACACAGATTTTCGGAGCACTGGGTGGCACCTTCAAACTTGTTTGGAGATGAGGACTGGCGCGAGAACTCCACCTCCCAGCAAGTTTGAAGGTGCCGCCCGTTTTGCTTGTGTTCTTCTACTTATTTCCCGCGTAGCGTGTTCTGACTCGCAAAGGCGGTTGAAGATTTTATTTAGAACAGCAGTGCTTGCGTTTCCCAACTTGCCTCTGCGTTCTCTGCTTGGTTGAGCCTCGCATCACGCTTCCGACGCGGCAAGCGGGGCGTTCGAGCGGACTCCCGTATACGTGTCGACCGACTCGCGCAACGTTTCCAGGATCCAAGCTCGTTTCTTCGGATCCGTCTCCAGCAGCGTGGCGCGAAACCCCTCGTGTTCGCATTGGAATCCGGTGAGCGGCACGACCACGATTCCCGTCGCCCCCATTAGATAGTAGACAAATCGCTTGTCCGGCGCGACACCGCGTACGCGGTCGGCAACCAGTTCTTCGACGCGCGGGTTCTTGATCGGGAGGGTCTGATCCCCGTTGATCACGCCATCCTTGAACATGACGGTGTAATAGAACGCGCCGCCCGGCCTGTTCACCAACACCGACTCGCAACCGTCGAAAGCGGCCATCATTTCGTCCGCCCGCTCGCCAAACATGGCCTCACGGCCATCTAAATGGGACACGTAGCGCGCGTCGCCCATGACGAGCGGTATGGAGATCTGCGGCAACGTGGTCGAGGAAACTTCCAGACGTTTCGCTGCGAGCAGGCTGTCCGTGTACGTCGCGAAATTCGTGTCCTTATCCTTATTCAGAATCTCGATCCATCCGCATCGCGAACCGGGCCACGGATATTCTTTGCTGATCCCGCGCATGGCGACTCCAGGCACATCGCCGATCCAATCGCTCAGGTGGAGGCGCGGCTGGCCGCTGTAGACAATATGCGCGTAGATCTCGTCCGTGATGATGAACAGATCGTACTCGCGTGCGATCTTGGCGATCTGGTCCAGAATAGACCCGGGATACACCGCGCCCGTGGGATTGTCCGGCGTCAGGATCAAGATCCCGGCGATGGAATCGTTGTACTTGACCTTGTTGCGAATGTCATCGACGTCCGGCATCCAGCCCTGCTCTGGATCGAGATTATACGTCACGTGGTTGTACCCCGAATGCGCCGCCTCCGCTGAAGAATGGGTACTGTACGCCGGGGAAGGCCCCAAAATCCGGGCTTCGCGCCGCAACCATCCGTAGACCTTCGCCACCGCGTCGCCCAACCCGTTGAAGAACATGATGTCGTCCGTGGATATCTGGACGCCCTTGCGGCTATTCACATTGCCCGCGAGGAACTCGCGCGTTTCCGCAACTCCGGCCGAATCGCAATAGGCCCACGAGGAGGGCTGCTCCACCAAGTCGCAAACGATCTCGCGGATCCACTGCGGTGGCGTCTCGCCTTTTTGGACAGGATCGCCAATATTTTCCCACGTAATCGCCTGGCCCAGTCGCTCGACTTCATGCGCAATCGAGACAATCTCGCGGATTTCGTACTCCAAATTAGCCGCACCAACGTGGACGATATTTCTACGCATAAGCTTCCTGTTTTCCGGTTTCGACGCCCGCCGTCTGACGGCCGCGGACATAGGTTGACTTAATATACAGAGAGGCCGAATTGTTCCATAAACCGGCACAAGCCGAGCGAGTTCCACCATCCCGATAGCCCACAATGATAGGCCCAAGCCGAACCGAAATCAATTGCAGCCAGAGATTCTATCCATTACGGAGTCATGCGCATATTCATCGCCCTCTTCTCGCGTCTCGCGGCCAAAGCCCAGTGTTTGCTGGCTTCCGAGGAGACAGCCGGGCCAAGCCCGAAAAACGGTCAGCAGTCGACGTCCCCGTCACAACGCCTAGTCTTTGGCAGACTGACAAAGATTTGTCACTTCCCCCGTTGCGGACAATCGAGAGCTAAGAAAGCGATAACGCCTCTTTAAGTACTTAATCACTTATGTTTAGGATGGACGACTGGGTTTATTGCAGCCATCCCAAGAAGTTGGCATCAATCCTGCTTTGAACCCAGCGTATGAAGCACGATGCGGCCGCGAAGGCCTTGGAGGTGTTGACTATGGTAAAAGATTGGCTCAATTCATTGGACGAAGTCGGCCAGATTCCCCTGACCCGCGCTGCGCGTTCAGGGCGTTCCGAAGTCACCAACATCATGCTGCTGCAAGAAGCTCAAGACAGCCAGACGAACTTCCGAGACCCGTCCGAATTTCACTGCGCAGCGTGCTGGAGATTCGACGACATCGTATTGGATCTCACCGAAGAGGGTGCGGACCCGAGCGACATGGACGCGCAGGGCGAGCCCCCCCCTCCACAAAGCGTCGCGCATGGGGAACCTGGGCGTTGCGGCCGTGCTGCTCGATAACGAGGCCGATGTGAACACAGCCGACTCGATTGGGATGACGCCTCTGCATTGGGCCGCGCTTACGGGTAACCTACAGATGGTTGAACTGCTGCTCGCCCGTTACGCGAGTGTCGATTCCCGCGATTATTTCGCAGGCGGCATCACGCCCTACGGCATCGCGAAGCTCCTCGGCTACAATGAAACGATCGAACTCATGCAGAACCGCTACGCCATCTTCTAGCCCGTTGAGACATCCGGCCTAGCCCGACACGTTATGATTCTTGGCCTGCTCGAAGCAGATCCATAACGCGCGCGATCATCTCTTCTCTCGAAACGGTAACTTGGCCGGTCTTCCCCGCCTCCCGATACTCGTCTCGATCCTCGATGTCCTTGCGCAGTTCCTTGCCGGCCCCCAAGTCTTTTACGGCCACTTCACCGCGTTCGAGTTCGTCTTCGCCGATGATCACCGCGACGGGAATCCGCTGCCGATCCGCATGAGACAACTGGTCGCCCATCCGCATCTTGTTGTCGAAGTATGCCTCGACACGCAGCCCCGCGGCCCGCAGTTCCGCAGCGAGTCTCAAAGTCTCCCCCTTAGCGATCTTTTTGCCCAGCGTCACTACCAGCACTTGCGCGGTCGTTTTCACCGGCGAGACCGCGCCGAGCTGGGTAAGCGCCGCCATCAGCCGGTCGAGGCCGACCGACATGCCCGTGCAAGGAATCGGACGATTCAAGAAGCGCTCGACCAACTGGTTGTACCGTCCCCCGCCCATGAGCGACCCGAACTGCGGAGCGGCGGGAATGATCGTCTCGAACACGGGGCCCGTGTAATAATCCAGGCCGCGGGCGAGGCTCGGATCGAAGTGCGCGTCCTTTTCCCGCACCGAGAGCGCCTCAAGCGCCCCCGCCAACTCCTCCATTTCGGCCAGCGCTTCTTTCGCGAGGCCTGTTTCTGGAAGAATGGCGGCCAAGTGGGCAACGACATCGCCCCGGCTCGAACCGGTGACGCCGACAAACGCGACGATCTTTTCGATCGTCTCTTCGTCCAGTTTCACGCCCGGTATGGGGTCGCCCGAATCGTCGATACGGCCCGGGCCCAACTCGAGGCGAATCTTCTCGATCCCCACCTTCTGCAACTTGTCGATCACACGCAATACATGTTTCTGCCGCGCCTCCTCGGAGATCCCGCAATCGTCGAGAAGGGCATCGAAGAGTTTTCGATTGTTGATGAGTACTCGAAAACTGGGCGCGCCCAACTCGGTCATGATTTGGCACATGATCGAGATGATCTCGCCATCCACGGCAACCGTGCGCGCGCCCGCCACGTCCGCGTCGAACTGGGTGAATTGACGGAAGCGGCCCGGCCCGGGCTTGTCCGCGCGCCATACCGGGCCCATCGCGTAGCGGCGAACAGGAGCCTTCAGTTTGTCGGGATACTGGGCCAGCAGCCGGGCGAAAGGTACCGTGAGATCGAAGCGGAGCGCGATAGCTTCGCCTTCTGGGCTCTCCAGGCGGAACAGATCTTTGTTCGTTTCCTCGCCGCCCACGCCCAAGAGAATGTCGAGATGCTCCAAAGCAGGTGATTCCAACGGCACAAACCCATACTGCTCGAATGCCCCCTCGATCACCCGGATAACTGCCTTGCGATGAATCAGGTCTTCGGGGAGAAGGTCCTGAAAGCCCTTCAAGGTTCGAGGCTCTACTCGGTCTCGTTTCTTAGACATGGCTCTACCCCTTTATATGCGCGCGGGGATCCGCGGAGAGAAATACCGCGGCGACGGGGCAAGTGTACTACATGACCGAAAAGGGGTCAAAAGCGACGCATATCAACAAGAGAAAACCTCGCCGCCCCTACAGCCGAATCACCGGAACGTCAATATTCTTCGCCGCCCGCACCACATCCCGCCTGCACGTAAACAAGAGAATTTGGTTGTCTAGGGATATCCGGTAGAGCAACTCCATCGCCCTCGACAGGCGCGCATCATCGTAATTGGCGAAGGGGTCGTCAAGCAGCATGGGGATCCGCTCTCCATATTCGCTGATACATTGAACCATGGCCAGCCGTAGCGCCAGATAGATCTGGTCCACGGTGCCTTTGCTTAACTGGCTCTCCGGCGCTTCGTTGAGCGCCTTCGTCTGCGGAATGCGAATGCTGATCTGCATATCGCGATTCACCAGCAACTCGTCGTACGCGCCGCCGGTGATCTCCTTGAGATATTCGCTGGACAGTTCCGCCAGGTGCGGCGCGATTCGCGAATGTCGTTCCCTAGTGACCTCCTCCAGCATCGAACTCGCGTGGCTCGCCGCCTGCAATTCCAACTCCAATTCGCGAACTTGCGCCTCCGTCGCCGCGCGCTCCTCCTCGACCTCGTTTAGCGAGCGCGAGCCCGCATTGCGCTCCGTAGTCGAGATGTGGAGGGCATGCTCCTGCTTCTGTTTTGCTTCCACCTCCTCTTGCAGCGATGCCAGCCGTCCTTTCACGTCGTCCATGCTCATCGTCATCTGTTCCGGAAGGGGACCGAACGACTTGACTTGCGCGCGAAGCTCCGCCAGCGTCGTTCCTTCGAGCAGCGTTGCGAGCCGTTCCTCGAGCACCTTCCGCGCGCTCCATTTCTCCGCATAGGCGCGCGCCTTTTCGGCCTCCGCCTCGAATGCTTTCAACGAAGCCACGCCCGCCTGCTTCAAGAGGTGTTCCAGAGATTCGGCATGCGCGGATAGGGAGGAGTTCTCCGATTCGATCTGACGCTCGATTCGCTGGAGGCTGCCTTCCAATATCGCCACTTCGCCGCGGCGCTGACGATTCTGCGCGCTTCGGATGCGGTATCCACGCAGTGCCTTGAGGGCCGTGTCCGCCTTCTGCTCGTCCGCGTAATGGTTCTCCCGCAGCGTCTGCCTCACCTTGAGGGAGAGTTCCAGTTCCTCCTCCCTGAGCGCGTCGAGCTGCGTCGTCAGCTCGTCCAATTCCTTCCGGCGCCGCTCCAACGCCTCCGCACTTTCGCTCGCCCGCCGTTTCGCGTCGCGGTATTCCTGGTATCGGCCGATGGCCCGCATGGCGGCCGGTTGAACGTCTCCTTCGCCCTGCACGTCGTCGCCCGCTTTTGCGAAATATTTCGCCAGCGCTCCATACATGCGGTCCACATTCTGCTCCGCCTCCCGCGTCTCAGCCAAGGCCTCCGCATGCTCCTCTTCCTGCTCCACGAATTCATCGACCAGATGCTGATAGCGTTCGTGACGCGCCTCGAGCTCGCGGGGCGTCTGTGAACGAGCACGTACCATCAAGGCTTCGACAAACTCACGGCCTTTCTCGTCTTCCTCCGCGGCCTTCGCGATTTGATCTTCTGCCCGCTCCAGCCGAAAGAGTGCTTTGTTCCGGGCTTGCACCGTAAGAAACACGAACAACGTGAAAGTCACGAGCCCGGCGCCGCTAATTCCACTGGGAAAAAAGAACGTGTAGTTTCCCGTCATTACCGCGACCGCCCCCGTAACAGCGGCTGCCGACGCGCACAGCAGCACGAGGAACGCGAACCCCGGAACGCGGTTGCCCATCAGCGCCGCCCGCGTCGCCGCATCGTCCGCGCCGGCCCTAAGCTCCTCCAACTCATCTTTGTGCGTTTGCGCGCGAACTTCGTATTCCCGCAGAACCGCTGGCAGGTCGCGCACGTCCGCAAAAAGCCGGTTTGGCTCTTCGAGTTGTGACTGCGTTCGCTCGACACTTTTGCCCAACTCCGTCAGGTGAATACGCCGATCGTCGCGTATATTGCGCGCCTCGGCAAATTCGCTCGCGAGTTGAGTCAGCCACGTTACCGGATCGGCCGCAAGCCGGCTGAAATCCGGCAGGGCGTCGAGGTCTTCGCGGGCCTCCTCATGCCGGCGCTTCGCCGTGTCATACCCCTCGGTCAGCTGTTCGAGCCGGTCACTTAACCAATGTGTGCGCGAATCCAGCTCTGCGAGACGCTCCTCGAACGCGGGATCCAATTCCGCCATATCCACCGCGCCGTCGGGCCCGAGCCGCTCCAACTCCTTCTCTCGATTACTTGCCAACTCGTCTCGTTCCGACTCCGTCCGCTTGATTTGTTCGCCGTCCGCGGCCATCAGAGTCGCCGCGCGGCGCACCTCCGGCGCCGAATCCAACGGAAACTCGCGCAAATACGCCGACTCGAAAGACGCCGCCGTCATGGCGTCAATATCCGCCTTCAACGCCTCCGCCTTATCCAGCCGCGCCTCCGTGTTTAGGCGGTCGTGAGCCGCTAGCTGTTTCTCCAAGCCTGTCCGCGCCTCCGCCAAATCGGCAAGCGCACGCAATGTCGAATGCCGCTCCACCTCGATACCGTTTATCTCTTCGCGCAGCGCCTCCACCTGTTCATGTTCCTTCTGCAGGTCGACGAGCCGCGCGCGCGCCATGGGAAGGGGTTTGGTGCGCGCCGCGTTCTGGCCAATCGCGTAAATACGGTCCATCAGGCGCTTAATTGCCGATTCCGCCGAACTTTCGCCCGTACCCGAATCCGTCAGCGAAAGAAGCTTCTCTCGAATCTTGATAAGCGCCTGTTTGTTCCCCAATTCATCAAGGCTGACATGGGAAATCGTGGCCATGGCGAGGAATACCTCCTTCGTCATGCCCAGATGGCGCTCGGCGAAGGTCGACTCTCGGTTGCGCAATGTCGTAAAGTCGCCCGTAATATCCTGCGCATCCGTCCGATCAAAGACTTGGATGCTCTCCTTCTCCCGGCTGAAATTTCGATGAATCTCAAACTCCCGGTTCGAGTCGAGCGCATACCAAATCCGGCCCCCGTATCCCCCCGACTCGTCCCACGGCGCCCGCAGGTGGTTCGATTCGTCATACAGGCGCTGGACCGTGCTGCGCTTCTGGCCGTACAGCATATCCCCTATGAAATGGCGGAGCGTGGACTTGCCCTGTTCATTAGGGCCCGCCACAACTTGCAGGCCGGGACTAATCTCGACTTCGCGGTCTTTGAACCGGCCATACCCGTCGATAGATACCTTGGTAAACTTCACCGAAAACCGTCAGCCTCCCTTAGCCGCGTTCCAAGCCCCGAATCTCAACTTCCCTCGCGCGAAACGCCGCCAGGCCCACCTCACGCGCCCGCTCCAGCAACTGTCTGCGGCCCTTTTCCGTGGCGTCTGCGATCTCTTGGCTAAGCCGGCGGATCAGAATGCCCAGGCTTGTATCCTCCCGGCCCAGCTTCGCGTAATCTTCAATCGACTCCGTTCGGTCCACAAACTCGAGCAACTCGAAATCCTGCGCCAGTGTGTCTCGGATCGACGGCAGTTCCGAACGGATGGCAGGCGGACACAAACCGGTTAGCGTGATACGGGCCAATTGCGAACGGCTCTCATCCCGCGTGGCGCGCCGCACCGCGTCCAGCAAATCCTGCGACGAACTGAAACAGTCGCAACTCAGCGTGTGGGTCGCATAGACCACGCGCGACGAAACGGCTGGATTTACCTCGACCGCCACGCCGTCGATCTCGACCTCGATATGATGACGGACGCCCGGTTCGCGAAAACCATGGCCTTCCGGCGCTCCCGAATAGTAAATCGTCGTCCCGAAATCTCCGGGGATTTCCGTGAGCGAATGAAAGTGTCCGAGCGCCAGATAAGCCAGTCCATCGGCGGCGGCCTCCACTGCGTCGAACGGCGCATATGACTCTTTCGACGGTGGCTGATGGCTCTTCTCCGAACCGTGCGCTACCGCTACATGCGTAGTCCCGCACGTCTCCCCGATACGTAGCGAACCGAAGGGATTCGCCGAAGGCTCCGGGCCGTCAAAGCCGAAGCCGTGAACCGTCAGCGCGCCGTCCTTGACCGATACCGGCGTCCATTCCGGTGCACGAAAAATCGTAACATTTTTCGGCCACGTTTCCGTGGCATAAGGAGACCCAGGCGTGTACGGATCGTGATTTCCTGGCGCGATGAACACAGGCACATGTTCAATCGAGCGCAGTTCGGACATAAGAAAAGCCACGGTGTCCCGATTGACGCGGTCCCCCTCAAAAAGATCCCCCGCGACAAGCAGCGCATCCGCCGGCCAATCCCCCGCCCGCGAGACAATCGAGCGGAACACTTCGCGCAGGCTCTGGCGCCGGTGGTTCCCCAGCCGAGACGCCATAGCCGAACGTGCGAAGCACATGTCCAGATGGACATCCGCCGTATGAACAAGTCTCATCGCCAACCTCTGCGCACCGTTGATTCCCGCCAATCTTCCACACGGCTCGTAAGTGTACAGAATTCCGATCCCGAACGAAACGAAGACGGCAACCATCGGGCCTCAGACCTTCTTCCAGATCGCTTCCCACCAAGCCAAAGCAGAATCCCCCTCCCTGGTTTAGGAAGGGGTTAGGGGAGGGTCGAGACCGCCGCCACGCGCCGCGCCTCATCGCGAAGACCGTAGAGAAGCTCACTATTGGCCCTACTCCCTTGTTGCTATGCTCCAAAACGGTCCAGTATCGAACCCACGCGTCCCGCCATCCCAGGTGGGACTGAATGGATATACCTTCGCTCTACACGCCCGTCGCTTCACAAACCTCGGCGTGTCTTTCGGATTAGCCCGCATCGCTCACAGCTTCCGGGGCAGGTGCTCTGCGACTCGGTTTTAACCGACATTTCCCATATGGGCGCCCGTGACCACCACGGGCACGTTATTGAGCT
>CAYNZS010000163.1:0-9445 GCA_964401695.1 uncultured Nitrospirales bacterium | reverse complement strand
CCTGGGGCAATATGGCCACAGCAAGGACCACCGTCCCGATCTAAAGCAGATGGTGCTTAAATAAGAGTGTTCGGGTCCGTTGCGAAGTTGCCACTAATTTGCTATAAGTAGAGCCACTCTGTGTTCGCGGCGCCTCCACGACCGGCGCCGAAACGCTGTGGAAGGATTTCGGTGCGGCCTTATTCCATGGATGTAGTTGTTTTGGATTCAACACATATGACGGATAGGGAGTGGATGCTATGGCGGTGACCGAGTCGACGGAGCCTACCTCGGGAGAGATCATCCTCAGAGAATCAGACCGTGAGGACCTCATTGTGGCACGGCTCGACGCCGAACGAAAGCTCCTCTTTGAGCGAGCCGGGCTGAGTGTCCGCGGCCCAGCCCATTTCAGGCGCCCCCAGGAGCACAAATTCACGAAGGCCCAAAGGCCGCATACCACCATTCTCTTCGGCGGCTTTACAATTCGCCAAGATTCCCTTGTCAAGGCAGCGATAGAGGGGCTGGGCTACAACGTCGAAACAATTCCGACTCCGGTGAAAGCCGACTTTCAAGCGGGGAAGGAATACGGCAACAACGGGCAATGCAATCCCACGTACTTTACCGTGGGTGCGCTCGTCAACTACTTGCGCGATCTTCGCGATAACGAGGGCTTGTCCGCCAAAGAAATCAAGAAGAAGTACGTGTACGTCACGGCGGGCGCGTGCGGGCCGTGCCGCTTTGGCATGTACGAGGCCGAATACCGGATGGCCCTGCGCAACAGCGGGTTCGACGGATTCCGTGTGTTGTTGTTCCAGCAACAGGGCGGCATGACGCAGTCGGATGAAAATGCCGGTCTCAAGTTGAACATCGACTTCGCCATTCAACTTCTGAACGGAGTCGTGATAGGCGATTTGCTCAACGAGCTGGCATACCAGATTCGCCCCTACGAAGTGGAAGAGGGTCAGGTCGACCGGGTCATGGAGCAGGTCATGGTCAGGCTTCGCAAACGCCTTCGTTCGATGCCCAAGACAAGCCCGCCTTCCACATTTACGAATCGGGTACTCGCCAGGCTTTTGCCTATGGCCGGCGAGCCGTACCAAGTCGAGAAAGTAGTGGCCCATCTTCGTTCGAATTACTACATATCCGTGCTGGCCGAGTGCAAAGAGCTAATCGAGCGGGAAGTTCACGTAGACTTCACCCGCCCGAAACCCATCTGCAAAGTCACGGGCGAATTCTGGGCCCAAACGACGGAAGGCGATGGGAACTACCACATGTTCCGGTTCATGGAATCACAGGGCGCGGAGGTCCTCATCGAGCCGGTGACGACGTGGTTGAACTACATGCTGGCGCAAGAACGGAGCAAGCTGATTGACCAGGAGGGACTGGACGCAACGCCCGGTTTGCGCGGCTGGCTGGCCTCTGAGTTCGCGTACCGCCGCAAGCGCTTCCGTCTGGCTGTAGGGAGCGCGCTGCTCAACCGTGAGTACGACCGCATCCGCAGGACGCTGGGCGGGACGACGCATGCCCAGGTCTGCCAACTTGAGCTGCAGCGGATGGGCGACCCGTACTATAGCCGGAAGTCGGACGGCGGAGAAGGGCACTTGGAGGTGGCGAAGAACATTTACTACTCAAACAAAAACCTGGCCCATATGGTGATGAGCCTAAAGCCCTTCGGATGCATGCCATCGTCGCAATCGGATGGGGCTCAGGCGGCGGTGACTTCTCATTTCTCGCACATGATCTACATCCCCATTGAAACATCCGGCGAAGGGGACGTCAATGCCCACAGTCGTGCACAGATGGCGTTGGGCGAGGCGAAGATTCGGTGCAAGGAAGAATTCAAGACCTGCGTCGCGGAGACGGGTTATTCAATTGAGCAGATTCGAGCGTACTGCAACGAGCATCCGGAGACGCAAAACCCATTCCTGCATATTCCCGGTCGCGAAGGCGTGATCGGCAGGGCGGCGAACTTCGTGGGCTACATTGCGGAGAAGATGAAACGCGACGGCTGGGAGGGCTGAGGGCATGAAATATAACAGCAGACCACACCCTTCCACGGGGACCGTCCCTCCCGCGGAAACTGGCGCGGCCCCGCGTTTCAAGCCGACAAAGAAATATCCGCAAGGCCTGATCGTTGGACTGGACGTGGGCAGCACGACCGTTAAGGCCGTCGTAATCGAGCCCTTGTCCGACGAGATTGTGTGGAAGGATTACCAGCGGCACGAAACGAAGCAGCCGGAGAAGTGTCTGGAATTTTTCGACCGCATCGAAGCCGCATTCCCTGATGTTCCAGCAGAGTCCTTCCACATCTTCGCCACCGGTTCCGGCGGGAACCCCGTCGCCACGCGCGTTGGCGGGCGCTTCGTTCAGGAGGTGAACGCCGTCTCGCTAGCCGTCGAGAAGCTGCACCCGGAGGTGCAGAGCGTCATCGAACTGGGTGGGCAAGACGCGAAGATCATTGTCTTCAAGGATGACGAATCCACCGGACAGAAGAAGAAGATTCCTTCCATGAATGACAAGTGCGCCGGCGGCACGGGCGCGGTCATCGATAAGATCAATTCTAAGCTGAAGATTCCCGTCGCTGAGCTTTGCGAAATGGGCTTCGACGGGATACGGCTTCATCCCGTGGCGGGAAAGTGCGGCGTCTTCGCGGAGACGGATATCAACGGCCTTCAGAAGCAAGGCGTTCCGCCGGACGAGTTGATGGCATCGCTGTTTCAATCGATCATCCAGCAAAACCTGTCGGTGCTCACGCGGGGGCACACGCTGCGCCCGGTCGTTCTCCTGTTGGGAGGGCCCAATTACTATATCAAAGGAATGCGCGATTGCTGGCGCGCGGCCATTCCCGAAATGTGGCGCGAGCGGAATGTGGAAATTTCGCCAGGGAAGACCATCGAGGAGTTGGTCGCGGTTCCGGAGAACGCGCAATATTTCGCGGCAATCGGCGCGGCGGAATTCGCGAAGAACGAGATGGAAGACGATCCGCACCAGGGCGTGTATCTGGGCGCGAAAAACCTGCGCTGGTTTGTCGGGGAAGGTCGGGCGGCTGAGGCGAAGGCCGGCGCGGTGGGGGCTCTAGTGGCTTCTCAGACAGAGCTGGAGGCGTTCAAGGAAACCTACCGCGTGGAACCGTGGTCGCCGAAGGAGTTTGCGCCGGGCACGGAGGTGGAAGCTTTCATCGGTATCGACGGTGGTTCGACGAGCACCAAGGCGGTGTTGGTGGACCACGACAGAGAAGTCCTAGCGAAAACGTATCAGCTTTCGAACGGCAATCCGATCGAAGATTGCATCGAGATGTTTCGGAAGCTGGAAGTTCAAATCGTATCGCAGGGCTGCACCTTGCGCCTGCTGGGCGTAGGAACGACGGGTTACGCGAAGGATGTTCTCAGGGAAGTGATCAATGCGGATGTGGCCCTCGTCGAGACGGTCGCGCACACGGAGAGCGGGCTTCATTTCTATCCCGACGCGGATGTGATCTGCGATGTGGGCGGTCAAGACATCAAAGTGATCTTGTTGAAGAATGGCGCGGTCAAGGACTTCAAGCTCAACACGCAATGTTCCGCTGGCAACGGGTATTTTCTGCAATCGACGGCCAAGGATTTCGGCTTCAGTGTCTACGACTATGCGGACGAAGCCTTCAAGGCCCGGGCGATGCCCGAGTTTGGCTACGGCTGCGCCGTGTTCATGCAGTCGGACATCGTGGACTTCCAGCGGCAAGGCTGGAGTCCGGGCGAGATCATGGCGGGGCTTGCGGCAGTATTGCCGAAGAACATTTGGCTCTACGTTTCGCAGATTCCCGATCTCGCCAAACTGGGCTCTACCTTCATCCTGCAAGGGGGCACACAACGCAATCTTGCCGCGGTAAAGACGCAGGCCGATTTCATCCAGAGCCGCTTGAGCGCGGCCGGTGTGCAAGGGCGGGTGATCGTCCACAAGCACTGCGCCGAATCGGGGGCGATCGGGTGCGCGTTCGAGGCCCATCGCCAGTATCATGAACTCGGGCGCCGGACGAGCTTCATTGGGCTCGAAGCGGTCAAGTCGATTTCCTACCGGACCACGCGAAACGAAAACACACGTTGCTACTTCTGCAAGAACAAATGCCTGCGGACCTTCATCGACGTCAAGACGGAGGAGGAGGACGCTGCGCAGCTCGTCGAGTTCGGGGGCGCGGGCGCGCAGGCCGCCAGCATCGAAAACGGCGTGAAGGACGAAGAGAAGAAGTCGCCCGGTTTTGTGTCGAAGGTTCCTCTCGCCGACGAGGAGCAGCGTCTCATTATCGCCACCTGCGAGAAAGGCGCCGTCGAAGACATAGCGGACATGAAGAACATCAAGAAGGGCCTCGACGGCCTCCAGAAGCGGCACCCGAATTTGGCGCAGCGCGCCGCCGTGAAGGTTTTCCAGCAGGTCAAGGTGGAAGACGCTTCGGACCCGCTACCCACAGTCCCCCGCTTCGCCCCGCGGTCCCGGAAGAGATCCGCGGCACGGCGGCGCGAGTCGATGAACGCGCGCAGTTCCACGCGCATCGGCCTGCCTCGGGTGCTGAATATGTATTCGCAAGCGCCCTTCTTCATGGCGTATTTCCAGAGCCTCGGGATCAAACCGAAGAATCTTGTCTGGTCGGATTTCACCACGGAGGATCTGTACAAGGAGGGCGCGAAGCGGGGAAGCATCGATCCGTGTTTCCCCAGCAAGGTGGGCATTCCCCACGTTCACGATCTTCTGTACGCAAAACACGACCCCGAGCACAGCAAAGGGCTCGACTACATTTTCTTCCCCATGCTCGACTCATTTCCCACGTGGCTCGACGGCGTGGAAGACAGCCGAGCCTGTCCGACGGTGGCGGCGTCGCCCGAAGCGACTCATGCCGCATTCACGAAGGAATCGGACCTGTTCGCCGAACGGGGCATCGTATTCAAGAAGACATTTCTCAACTTGGATAATGGGCCGCTGGCCGCGCGGCAGATGGAGGAGGATTGGGGTGAGGCCTTGGGCATCAGTACAGAGGAATCGCTGCGGGCGACCCAGCTTGGCTTGGCGGCGATGAGCGAATTCAAGGCGGCGCGGCGCAAGGAAGCGCGGGCGATTATCGGCCAGTTGGAAGCTGAGAACCGTTTGGGCATCGTTCTGCTGGCCCGCCCCTATCACAACGACCCCGGCATCAACCACGGAATATGCGAAGAGTTTCAGAAGCTGGGATATCCGGTGATCGCGGCCGAAAGCCTCCCCCTGGATGACGATATCGTGGATCGCCTCTTCGGAGAAGATGTCCGAAGCGGCGTAATCAACAGCCCCTTCGACATCAACGATGTGTGGAAGAACAGCTATTCGGAGAACACATCGCGCAAGCTATGGTCGGCCAAGTATGTGGCGCGGCATCCGAATCTTGTGGCGCTCGAGTTCTCGAACTTCAAGTGCGGCCACGACGCGCCGATCTACACCGTAATCGAAGAGATTGTCGAAAACTCGAGAACGCCTTTCTTCTACTTCAAGGATATTGACGAGAACAAACCAACGGGCGCCATCAAGATTCGCGTGGAAACCATCGCATATT
Source organism: uncultured Nitrospirales bacterium (assembly GCA_964401695.1). Taxonomy (GTDB): domain Bacteria; phylum Hydrogenedentota; class Hydrogenedentia; order Hydrogenedentales; genus JAPYPO01. The sequence goes on along the minus strand of CAYNZS010000163.1, from coordinate 3,915 downwards.
TTCTAGCGCGCTTCCGCGAACGGCTCTTGGCGGAAGACGCCAAGCGCAACGGCATTGAGCGTGAATTGAGGGCATTTGAGGAACGGCTGCGAGCCGGAACGGACGCCCAGCAGCTTAGGGCGATGTAAAAACTGCCCGCGCTTCGATCAGCGAAAGATGAAGGTCGGCGAGTTCTTGGGGCGAGGCGGCTTCACCGCAACCGAATCGGGCGAATCCGTCTTTCATTCGAAATTCGGGGCCTTACTGAATGGCATGACGACCGTTTCGCCCGACGTGAATCCCGGCTCTGGATATGGGGTGTTGGCTGGAATACGCCACTTTTTCGCACTTGGTTTTATTGGAGACTCATTGTATATTCTCCGTTGTCCGAACGATGTGGGAGGAATGGCGTATGAAAGCGCTTGTAGTAGACGACTCGGCGGTGATGCGCAAGGTTGTCATTGGGGCGCCCGCACGCGCCGACATCACGGATGTCGACCAAGCGGCCGACGGCGTAGAGTCCGTTAATTGCTGTAAGGAGGCCGAGTACGATCTCGTCTTGCTCGACTGGAACATGCCCAACATGCTGGGCATTGACGCTCTCAAATAAATCCGCGCCTTGGGCAAGACCATGCCTGTGATTATGATGGCCACCGAAGCGGAGAAGGGGCGAATCGTCGAAGTCTTGAAAGCGGGCGCGACCAACTACGTCATCAAGCCATTCGAGCCGCAAACTATCATCCAGAAGATCACCGAGGTCATCGAGAAATCCGGCGGCTAGGGTTCCGCCGCCAATTCCAGGCCCAGCGTCTCTTCATCTGACCGGCGCCGGAACTCCATTCGTGCCTTCCTTTCTCAACCCAATCTCCCGCGTGACGAGTCCCAGGCCGCAATGACAAGAAAAGTATAATTCTCGACCGTTGCCGCTGGTATCATGTTGGACTACTTTCACTGGACCCGCGATTGACCACTTGGAGATCGAACACCATGTCTGAATATATTTTTGACCCGGCCGCGGCAGTCGAGTTTTCCGACCAGAAAATGAACAAGGTCAACTTGTACGAATCGCCGCGTGTATTCTGCGACGTCTATTGCCTCAAGCCGGGCCAATCCCAGGCTCCGCATGAGCACGCGGACAACGATAAGATCTACCATGCGCTCACGGGCGCCTGCCACATCCAGATTGGCGACTCCATCGTACCGCTCCCGGCGGGCACCGTCGCCGTAGCGCCCGCTGGGATCTCCCACGGCGTCGAGAACAAGTCCGATGAGAACGCGACTCTGCTCGTAATGATGGCGCCCCACCCGCGCTTCAGCGCCTGAGCAAGCGGCGGGCACAAAGAAACGCGCTCAATTCTGTCTCTGTAAGCCCTGTATCGCTAACTCCCAGGACACTGAAATTGTTCTGTCTTTTTGGCTAGGCCCTCTGTGGCCAATCGAGCCCGAAACTTGTTTTGAGACGCAACCCTTGTGGCCTGTACATAGGCATATAGATCTCGCACAGCCTGTTGACGAGTTGATCTTACAGCGTTTCAGGAGCTAGAATATCCGCCCTTTCCATGTTGGGGCCTACGCGCCGCGCCGCGCCGATAACGTCTGTTTTACTGGGAAAACTGGGGTAAGCTGGAAGAACCTAGATAGGTTGACACATGAAGATTCATGAGTACCAAGCGAAGGAACTATTCCGAGAGTACGGTATCAACGCGCCCGAGGGAGTCGCCGTCAAAACGGCGGACGAAGCCGTCAAGGCGGCCGAGGGCTTCGGCATGCCGGTGATGGTCAAGGCGCAAGTCCATGTGGGGGGCCGCGGCAAAGCGGGCGGCGTCAAGTTCGTCGGCGACGCGACGGACGTGAAATCCACCGCTGAAGAAATTCTTGCGCTGACCATCAAAGAACTGCCAGTGCGCACACTGTTGATTACGCCGGCGAGCGACATCGATACCGAGGTCTACCTCAGTATCCTCCTCGACCGCGGCGCGCGCAAAGTGGTCTTCATCGGCTGCGCGGATGGCGGCGTGGAAATCGAGGAGACGGCCAAGACGAATCCAGAGAAGATTCTGCGCCATGAACTAACCGCAAAGGAAATGGCGAATCTCGAAAAGAGCAGCGTCCTGGATTTCGCGGCCAAGCTTTTTCCCGACCCGAAGCAGGCGGACGCGACGGCAGACATCATGGTGAAGTTGGCCAAGCTCTTCGTGGAAAAGGACGCTTCGCTCGTCGAAATCAACCCGCTCATCTCGGATGGCAACGGCGACATCGTCGCGCTGGACGGTAAGATGATGCTGGACGACAACGCGCTGTTCCGTCACGAGGAATTTGAGGGTTTGCGCGACATGGAGTCCGAAGATCAGGACGAACTAGACGCGACCGAATCGGGCCTGAGCTTCATCCGCCTCGAAGGCAGCATCGGCTGCATGGTCAACGGAGCGGGCCTGGCAATGGCGACCATGGACACTATCAAACACTTTGGCGGCAGTCCCGCTAACTTCCTGGACGTGGGCGGCAGCTCGGACCCGGAGAAGGTAGTCACCGCGCTGAAGATGATTCTCAAAGATCCGGATGTCAAAGTCATCTTAATCAACATCTTTGGCGGCATCACCCGTTGCGACGACATCGCCAAGGGCATCCTGGCGTCCATGGAACAGTTCGACGTGCCCGTCCCGCTCATCGTACGGCTCGTGGGCACGAACGAAGAGGAAGGACGCGCGCTGCTCGAAGGCACAGAACTTATATCCGCCGTATCCCTGGAACAAGGCGCCACGCAGGCCGCCGAAATCGGAAGCCAATCATGAGCATCCTTGTAGATAAAGACACCAAGGTCATCGTCCAAGGCATCACCGGGCGCGACGGCTCATTTCACACGCAACAGATGATCGACTACGGCACACAGATTGTCGGTGGCGTCACCCCCGGCAAGGGCGGCCAAACCATCTTCGACAAGCCCATCTTCAATTCCGTCGCCGAAGCGGTGGACGCGACCGGGGCCGATGTGTCGATCATGTATGTGCCCGCGAAGTTTGCCAAGGGCGGCATGTTCGACGCGGCTAATTCCGACATCAAAATGCTGGTCGCCATCACCGAAGGCGTTCCCACGCTGGACGTGCTGGAAGCGTACGAGGCGCTGACGGAAAAGGGGGTCCGGCTCATCGGTCCAAACTGCCCCGGTCTCATCACGCCCGGCGGCTGCAAGATCGGAATCATGCCGGCGAGCATTCACGCGCCTGGCAGAGTGGGCGTGATTTCGCGTAGCGGGACGCTTACCTATGAAATCGTGAACGAACTCACGAATGCGGGCTTGGGCGAATCGACCTGCATCGGCATTGGCGGCGACCCTGTTATCGGCAGCAAGTTCCTCGACCTTCTACCGCTCTTCGAAGAAGACAATCAGACCGAAGCGATCGTTCTAGTCGGCGAGATTGGCGGTCAAGACGAAGTCGTCGCGGCCGAGTACATCAAGAACAACATGAAGAAACCCGTCGTAGGATTTATGGCCGGCGTATCGGCCCCTCCTGGAAAACGCATGGGCCACGCAGGCGCCATCGTCGGTGGAGAAGACGACACGGCCGCGGCGAAGATCGCCAAGCTCGAAACCGCGGGCATTCCCGTAGCGCCGGTCCTCAGCGATGTGGTGAAGCTCGTGAAAGAAAAGCTGGCTTGAGGGCCGGCCGGCCTTCGTCGGTCGAAGCCGTTTCTCTGTACGGCAAGTAAGCCCAGAGGACCCTTAAGACCTTCGCGGTCAGGGCTTCTACCGAAATTGACCTGCCAAATCTGCAAGAATTGGGGAGCGTCCCAGCTGCGCTCGTGCTTCGCCCAAAGCATTTTGCGAAAAACTGTAGCCATTCGTCGCTCATCATGTTACTCTTTATACATGGTTACTTTATCCCCGGATTTCCCATTTGGAAGAGTCATCTTCAGATCCGCCGGCATCGTTTAACC
>CAYNZS010000162.1:0-9488 GCA_964401695.1 uncultured Nitrospirales bacterium | reverse complement strand
GGGCTCCCACTCCAACAGCTATACCGCCAACGTTCCTTCGCACGGCGTGGTAATGCTGAGGATAACTGGAGGAACACTGGCCGCAGGCTCCGAAAAGTGATCCAGCTCCTTGTGCCTCGCAAATAATGGTTCGCGCTTTGTTGATGCGGCGTCGCTCCATTCGTAGCGGTGATGGAATCCGCCGACGCGAGATAATTCAATCAGCCTGGATGTCGGTGACGCGCGACTCGATGTTGGACGTTCCATCGGCGTGTCTTTCCTGAGGCCTAAGTGTGTTCGGTCCTTGTGGTAATGAGGTGGACCCTATCCCTTGGGCACTAAATCGCGGTTGTTGAGTGGATCGCACATGGGGTTATGCCGAGGCTCTTGCTTCGGCGTTTAAGTTCTCATAGTGAAGGGTATCCGGCGTTCGATATCGGCTACGGACTAGGAGGTCGGGGGTTCGAATCCCTCCGTGTACGCCATTTTCTCAGCGGTATCAAGTCCCGCTTCGCCCCCGCCGTGGCCCACATAGGCGGCAAGCCGCAACGACAGACACGTACAGGAATAGGGACGATACGCAGCAGCGGCGGTTTCAACCGATAGCAGTCGGCCAGATCAATCTATTGACCGGCCTCCCCCACTCCGCCGGTCGTAGGAACGGCGCCTTGAGTCGTTTCTTCCGACTGCGGAATTCCTTCACGCGCAAGGTGGGCAATCTGCCCGCCACCCCCCTATCGATGAATGGTGCTCTGTCCAGTCTCCGACATCCACTCCCCGAGAATCGCCATCCCACCGTTCAGGCTGCGCTTGTAGAAGGACCGCCCAGAGCAGCCGTACGCCAGCTTGCCGAGACGCGCCTCCTCGTACAATTCGAAACGCAGTTCATCCCATTGAGAGGCAATTTCGGACATCTTGGCCCTGAAGTCTTCGAGCGAGATTGTTGAAGACATTTGCCGAACCTCCTGGTTGTGGCTGACCTGCCTGAACCCGAAAGCAATCGTACCATCACGCCTGAAGGTGTCACCGCTCACTGGAGTATTTTACGCTTTTCATATCTTCGCAAGCCTCTGAAATCGTCCATCGCGCCGATTATGCACGGATTGAGCTCAAAATTGGCCTCCAATTGGCGTAAATCAGCAAGAATTGTGGCAGAATCCGTCTCAAACTCGCCATATAGTACAAAAAGTGAAAAATATGCACGTTGGTGATTGCCGTGGTCGGGAGGCTCGAATCCGATCATGAAAACGGGAGTGCGCATTCCGGCAATGGAATCGTTCGGGCGGTATCACAGCAAAGCGCCGCGAGATCATCGCATTGCGACCTCGCGGCGCTCTAATCGTTTAATGCCGATTCGATTATATCGATCACACCATCTCCGGCTCTAGCCCGGTTATCCGCTGTCGCTGTAGAAGAGCGGTGAGATACCCGGGCTAAAGTGCATCGATAATTGCGTTGAAAGTAGCGCTAGGACGCATCGCCCTTGACGCTAATTCGGAATCAGGGTGATAGTAGCCGCCGACATCGACAGGGGCGCCCTGAGCCGCCAAGAGCTCCTGTATGATCTTTTCCTCATTCTCCTCGAGGGCCTTCGCCACCGGGCCAAATTTTGCCTTGAGCGTCTCATCCTTGACCTGAGCCGCCAAGGCCTGAGCCCAATACATCGACAGGTAGAAAGAGCTTCCTCGATTGTCGATCTCATTAACCTTGCGGGAGGGATACCTCGCATCCTCCAGGTAGGTAGTAATTCCCTCGTCCAGCGCTTCCGACAACACGGCCGCGGTCTCATTCTCGTAGTTCTTGGCAATCAGTTCGAGGCTCGGGACGAGAGCGCAGTACTCGCCCAGCGAATCCCATCGCGTGTGGCCTTCCTTTACGAACTGTTGCACATGCTTCGGAGCCGATCCGCCCGCGCCAGTCTCGAAGAGTCCGCCACCATTCATCAGAGGAACGATCGAGAGCATTCGCGCGCTCGTACCCAGCTCAAGAATCGGGAAAAGGTCGGTAAGATAATCGCGCAGAACATTGCCAGTGACCGCAATCGTGTCTTCGCCCCTGCGAATTCTCTCTAGCGAAAACGTCATCGCGTCGACCGGCTTCATCATGCGGATATCCAGGCCCTTCGTATCGTGCTCCGGCAGATACTTCTCAACCTTCTTGATGATTTCGCGATCGTGTCCTCGGTCTTCATCCAGCCAGAAAACGGACGGCGAACCAGACGCTTTCGCGCGCGACACCGCAAGCCTCACCCAATCGCGAATCGGCGCGTCCTTGGCTTGAGACATCCGGAAGATATCGCCCATCTCTACGTTTTGCTCGAGCAACACAACGCCTGAAGCGTCCACCACGCGGATGGTTCCTTCGGCTGGCGCCTCGAAGGTCTTATCGTGGGAGCCGTACTCTTCGGCCTTCTGGGCCATCAGGCCGACATTAGCGACGCTGCCCATCGTCGAAGGATCGAACTGTCCATGCTCCCGGCAATCCTCAAGAATCGCTTTATAGATTGTCGCGTAACAGCGGTCCGGAACCATCGCGATGCAGTCTTGAAGCTCATCGTCGCTGTTCCACATTTTGCCGCCATCGCGAACTACATTCGGCATCGAAGCGTCAATGATGATGTTGTTCGGCACATGCAGGTTCGTAATGCCTTTGCGCGAATCCACCATGGCCAGCTGCGGCTGGGTCTCATAGACCGCCGCGATGTCGGCTTCGATCTCCACCCGCTTTGCGTCGGGGAGCCGGTCGAGTTTTTCGAGCACATCCGTCAGGCCGTTATTGACGTTCGCGCCAATCCCCTTAAGCGCATCGGCATGCTTATTCAAAGCGTCCTTGTAGTACACGGACACGCAATGCCCGAACATAATCGGATCCGAAATCTTCATCATCGTCGCTTTTAGATGCAACGAAAGCAACACGTCATCCTTCTTCGCCTCTTCGATCTGCTGCGCGTAGAACGCGCGCAAAGCGGCCACATTCATGACCGATGAGTCGATAACTTCGCCCGCCTGCAGGGACAGATTGTCTTTTAGGAGCGTCGCGGCGCCATCCTTGCCAACGAACTCGATCTTGACTTTCGTCGCCTTTTCAATCGTTGTGGATTTCTCGCTTTCATAGAAATCCTTACCGTCCATATGAGAGACCCGCGCCTTCGATCCGCTCTCTGGCCAATCCTTCATCATTTTGTGAGGATGCTTCTGGGCGAACTTCTTTACCGAAGCCGCCGCTCTGCGGTCGGAGTTCCCCTCGCGCAGCACCGGATTGACCGCCGACCCGAGCACCTTCGCAAACCGAGCCTGCAGCGCCTTTTCCTCGTCGTTCTTCGGCTCTTCAGGATAGTCCGGGATATCGTATCCTTTTTCCTGCAATTCCTTAATCGCGTCTTGCAGCTGCGGGATCGAGGCGCTGATGTTGGGAAGCTTGATGATATTGGCTTCGGGAGTCTGCGCAAGTTCTCCAAGTATCGCAAGATTATCGGCGACCTTCTGCTCCTCGGTCAGATTATCTGGAAAATTCGCGATGATTCGGCCGGACAAGGAGATATCACTGGTTTCGACATCAATGCCAGAGCCTTTCGTGTAGGCCTGAACCACCGGCAGCAAGGCAAATGTCGCCAATGCCGGGGCCTCGTCGATTTTTGTCCATATAATTCGAGCGTTTTCCATGTTCCATCCTTTGCTTTTTGCCAAGTGTAAACAAGCCTCTCTTTGAACAGCAAGATGCAATCCTGCCTCGCCGTCCAAGTCAATTGCCTTTCGGTGGGCCCCAAAAAAGACATTCCACGCGGTATTCAATTCAGACAGGATACTCGGAAGTCAGAAGTGTTTCGCCGGTTAAGGCCGCTCAGATACGGTAGCTTTCCTCAAGCGGCGCCATATCCACAACGTAGATCTTCTGGTTCAACGTACCCGCTGATACGCTCCCCCGGCCACTGCGTCTCGTACACCGAAAAATGACACGCGCAATACAGCACCGCGTGTTCCGGCAACACCGCGCCACTCGCCACCACCGTACTGAGTTGGCCCGGATTCCGTTCCAGCTTCACGACACAGGCTTCATGCGGGCAATACGTGGAATACACCGCGAGATCCTTTCCGTTGCTCAATAGGATCCCGTCGAGAAGCTTGTCCGAATCGCCTCCCGGTGACAGCCACGCCTCGAACTCGTAAACCCCGTCGTTCTCGGCGGCAGCATCGAGCGCAATGACAACCGGCTCCCGAAGCGGCATGAAGCCCTCGCCGTTCGCCGTTAGCTTCAGCCGGCACGAACACAGCCCTAGCGAAACCAGCAACCCGTGCAGAAACGACCGGCGGCTTACCAATGTACACAGCGTCCTCATTCCTGCCTCCGCTTCAAGTCCAAAGTGACTCTATACCTAGCGGGACCAGGATTCAACGCCGCGCCCTCGCTAGCGAGCGCATATCTTGTTCTTGTGGGCCCCGGCCATAGCTCGGCGGAGCCGCCTCAACTGTGGGGATCGGGCCGCAAGTAAAGCTTAGGACGCTTGCGGTCGAAGGCTTCGAGCCCGGGACGATACGCTTCCGCGATTTGGCTGGCCGACTGGCCCGCCTCGATGCGTTGACGCAAGTCGCCTCCGCCGGCGAGAATGTCGAAACTCGCGACCCATTCGAATTCGCCTTCGTGCCGTCCGCGAATCGCTTGAATCAGCGCGACAGCCAAAGTGAAAGGACGCGCGGCGCGCGCATCGTTCAGTCGAATACGGATACCCTCGCACTTCTGGCCCTGGTAGCGCGGTCTGGCGGATTTTCCGGGTATGGATACCGGTGTAAAGATCTGCGCGGCCAACACGGCGCCGGCGCGCTCCTCGGGTGGCACGGCATCAATAACGGCCCTAGCGTCCAGCCACGGCGCGCCAATAAGGCTGAAGGGGGTCTCCGTGCCCCGGCCTTCGTTCAAGTTCGTGCCTTCGAAAAGGCACATTCCCACATACAGAAGCGCGGAGCCGGGCGTCGGCAGGTTGGGCGACGGGGGCGTCCACTCGAGGGAGGTGTCCTCGAAGAGAGTTTCGGGCCACCAATTGTCGAGCAGGCTAAGCTTGAGCTTTAGCTTTGGGCGGGCGCGACGCAAGTCCGTACGCGCGAAATATGTCGCGAGTTCGCCCATCGTCATACCGTGCCGAATCGGAATAGCCGCCGACGAGACATCGCGCGACGTGTCCACGGCGATGGGGCCTTCGAGGATTTCTCCTCCGACGGGATTGGGGCGGTCAAGGACCAGGACGGGCGTTCGCACGCGCGCGCATGCGGCCATGCATCGGCGCATGGTGGCCATGTAGGTGTAGTAGCGCGAGCCCACGTCCTGCAGATCAACGACGAACAAGTCCACGCCATCCAGTTCTTCCGCGGTTGGTTCCTTGCGTTGTCCATAAAGGCTGACGACGGGGATCGCGGAATCTTGCCGGTCCACATATTCGCCGGCTTCGGCTTGCCCACGAATCCCGTGCTCGGGACTGTACAACATTCGAATGCGGGGTTCCGGCGCAAGGTTCAATACTTCCACGATGTGGCGGCCGTATTGGTCGGTGGCCGCGTGGTTGGTCAACACGGCGAGGCGCTTACCGCTTACCGCATTGAAATCCTGCCGCATAACGCGGTCGAGGCCGGAGTGGGTGCTCGTATTGGCGCCGTAGAATTTTTTGGCGACAGCCATGAACACAGTGCGGCGAAAATTCTCGTTGTCTCGGCGCGCCCGGGAAGGATGGCAAGTGTTTCCGAGCAGTATGGTGAAGAATCCCGTTTCACGGTCCATCCAAAGGCAAGTGCCTGTCCAACCAGTGTGTCCGAACACGGTTCGCGACGGAAGAAAACCTTGTTTCTTGCTAGCCCAGGGATCGATTTGCCAGCCGAGTCCTTGCCAGGGGTAATTGGCGACCTTGTCCATCGTGGTCATTTCGGCAACGGTCGACTCCTGAAGAAGCTTGCCGGTCAGCAGACCCCGGCAGAAGCGGGCCAAGTCCGCCGCGGTCGAGAACAATCCGGCGTGCCCTGCGACGCCGCCGACGGCATGGGTATTTTCGTCGTGCACCTCGCCCAGCATGACGCGCTTGCGCCAGCGGCATCTTTCGGTCGCGGCGCAGTCTTCCACCCATTCTGAAGGGGGAAGGTATCCCGTGCGTTCCATGCCGAGGGGCTCGAATATTTCGCGGCGCGCGAAATTGTCCAATCGATCCTGGGCGGCCGACTCGACAACTTTTCCCAAGAGCATATACCCGACATCGGAATAACGCGAAACAGCGCCAACAGGCGAAACGATCCCCTCCTTGGCATAGCGTAGAAACATCTCCTCCAAAGAATCCATCGTCTCATAATATGGATTGCCAGGCGTGAGTCCCGCAGTGTGCGTGAGCAAATGAAAAAGCGTCATCGCCCGAAATTCAGGAATCGGCACGAAATCAGTCACGGGCTGTTCGAGCCGAATCTCCCCCGCATCGCGCAACATGAGAACGGATACAGCCGTCACTACGACCTTCGTAATGGACGCGAGGTCGTAGAGTGTGTTCGCGTTCGCAGGACGCGTTTCGGGGGCACGCTGCCTCAAACCCACTGCTTCATGCACGAAGGTCTGATCGAGGTCGCCAACAAGAAGGACGGCCCCAGGGCTGCCAGTCGAGTCGATGGCCCCGCGAAGGGCGGTGCTTATTTCGTCGTACACGGCCAATAGGAATCCAACGCGGCACACCGTTTGTGCCGGCAGCGACAAACGCGCCAGCGCTTCAGAGTACCCCATGGGACTCGCTACAACAAAGGACAAAGAGAGAAGGCCGCGGACGTCCCCGTACGCCTCCCTGTGAGCAGTCTCTTACCAGGCACTCTGGGCGCCCCCCTCACCCTCGGGGGGACGCCCAGCAAAAACGTCGGCCACTGGACCAAGCAACCGAATGACTCGCGCTGAAGCGATGCCGACCTCCGCGGAGGCAAGTCTGCCCATAGCGCTTCTCCTTCCAGCGTCGAGGCCGGTGGTACCGCAACTCCGTCTGACTCTTCTCCGGCCTCTTGGCCCAGCGACGGCCTGGAGCTATTTCCTCTTGCGGGCTGCGGGCTTCTTCTTTTTCGCAGCTTTCTTCTTCGCGACCTTCTTCTTGGCTACTTTCTTTTTCGCAGCCTTCTTCTTCGCGACCTTCTTCTTGCCTACCTCCTTCTTTGCTACCTTCTTCTTCGCGGCCTTCTTCTTTGCTACCTTTCTTTTCGCTACCTTCTTCTTCGCCGCACTCTTCTTCTTAGTAGCCTTCTTTTTCACGGCTGTCTTCTTCTTAGCTGCGGACTTCTTCTTCGCAGCCTTCTTTCTTCCGGCTTTCTTCTTAGCAGCGGCCATCACTTGCCTCCTAGATTTGCCACCCCATACCAAACCAGACTTGCCTTCGCGGTCTCCAGCACGACAACAGGCCGCGCCCCGCAGGTAATCACGCTCTGACAATCAGCGCGAGAAACCACGTCATCACCGAACGGCGCCACTAAATCTAGCGGTCGCCGTTCGACGAGGACATTCACAGATGTCCCAGTACTACCGGTTATTGTTGCGATTCCGTCTTACCACCAAACACGCATGCAAACGGCGGAATCGAACTCGACAAAATCTGACTCAAGATACTTCGGTCCCCTGCCGGACCGCGCCGTGAAACCCGCAGACAGTTCTCGTCTGCGCCATTGTCCACGCGGCACACCAGAGAAGAATTTCCTGAACGGTCGTCGAACGCCTCGCCGACTTGCATGAGTGTTCGACTCGGATCGCAGCCCAAATTTCGCCGACACACTTTCTTGCGCACACACCGGCCAACGATCTCGACCAATCGGAAACGATGCGATCGCGGTCAAGAAAGGCCACGAACACGCGCAAAAAGTATAAAGATTCAACTGTCCTACGTTTCATGTAGCAGACAAAAGGAAAAAATGCAAGCATTATTTTTCACTTCAAGAATAATTCTTGCCACCTTTACCCGCTGGAAACGAAAATCGGCGGCTTCAATATCGAACATTTGAAGAGAACTATCTGATAAATCTTCACGAAGCCGCGGAACGGAAATGTGCGATAAAAACGCTTTCATCCTGCTACGCTTGGAGAACTCGCAGGCCGCGCGCGTTGCGCTATTCGGAAGCCTCTGTTAGAGTAACTCCCTAACGCGCGTGAATTCCGGTGCGCAGCGGATGGACCCGTAAGACTCTCAGAAGGTGAAAAATTTTTCATGGCTGACTCGATCAACGAATTCTTCTCCGAAATCGCGAAGGGTGTTGACCCGGAGAAGATCGAAGACATGAATGCCACTTTCCAGTGGGACATCACGGGCGACGGTGGCGGAAAGTGGTTCGCGGAGGTCGCCGGTGGAACCATAGAGATCAACGCTGGCGAATCAACTAACCCGGACCTCACGATTACCGTATCCGCCAGCGACTGGTTGAATATCGTAAACGGAAAGCTGAACCCCCAGATGGCGTTTGTCGTGGGAAAGGTCAAGATCGATGGCGACATGACATTGGCCGCCAAGCTTCAATACTTAATTGGCTGATCGGATCAAACGGCGCGCGCGAAAACTAACATGGACTATACATATTCGTGCAACATGTATGTAATGTAATTCTACTTAACTACGTATTCAGTATTATTGTCATCGCAATACTGAACGGATGCATGGGCGCCCCCGAAAACGACCCCTCAGCTCCTTATCAAACAACGCTTTACACCAAAGACGGCTGCCGACTTGAGGCGACTCTCTATCCCGCGTCAGGCAGCAAACCACCTGGCCTCATCTTGGCCCACCGCCTCGGTTCGAATCGTTCTGAGTGGGACGCGTTTGCCAAGCGAGCCCAAAAACATGGCTACTTCTGTATCGCGTTTGACGCCAGAGGCCATGGCCGAAGCCTGATGCCAGACGGCCGGAACCTGTCGCAACGAAACTTTCGCGACGCTGAGTGGTTAGGAATGACGAACGATTTCGCTGCCGCGAAAGAGCAGCTCTCCGAGCGCGGGGCGGACGTCAGTAACCTAGCGGTGATCGGCGCCGAGCTGGGCGGAAGCGCAGCGCTATTCTACAGCCGCTCCGACCCAGATGTTCAGTCAGTTGTCCTCCTCTCGCCTGGAAGAAAACATAAAACCTTCGACACGGAGGCGGCGATTCGGGATATGCGCAAGACCCCTATCCTTCTCATCGCCTCCGAAGATGACAGCTACTCCCTGTCGTCGAGCCTCTCATTGAAGGAAGCGGCACAAGGTTACTGCGAACTGCGAACCTATTCGGGGTCGCGCTTGGGCGTCGATATCCTAACCTTCTCCGGCAACGCAACCGGGCAGATCTTTCAGTGGTTGTCCGAAACCCTCGTTCGGGCAAAGGGAGCCACCGTCCATCCTTGACCAAACCAGGCGAAACACCGTATACTCGAAAAAGCGGTAAGACAACCGGGCTAGAGCACCTTAAGTTTTACATGCGGTAATCATTTCGTTAGGGTTACTACGCTGGCCACAATTCATGTTGCACGTCGCTCTGCGTTCGACGATGCCGC
>CAYNZS010000161.1:0-9507 GCA_964401695.1 uncultured Nitrospirales bacterium | reverse complement strand
CTAGATGACGTCTGAGAGAATCGATGACGCCGGCGCCGTGGCCCACGATGCGTCCGCCCGCGCGCCATCGCCCCTCCACGCAGGGATCACGCCGCTTTCGACGCTGGTCATCTTCGCCTCGGTGTTTCTGACGGCTGTGATCGTCCAGGTCAGCGAGATTATCGAAGCCACCCCCCGTGGCATGCACTACATCGCGAGCCATGCGCTGCCGTTGCCCGCCATCATGGTGTTTGTGGCGATCCTTGCGGTCGCGGCCGTAGTGTTCGCTCTTACCCGCCGGCACATTCTGTGCCGCGCAGAAATGTTCTGCATCCTCTTCGCCATGCTCATCGCGGGGCCGCTGATGTCCGGTGGCCTGTGGCACGGGCTCATCAAGCTGACATCTACCTTGCCGCGCACCGCTTCATTCGAAAAAATGGATGCGCTGAGCGACAACCTGTGGCCCCACGGAACAGATCTACTCGCCGGAGCCCTCGCAGAGGCAAACGCCGATGCCTTGACCTTCTCCGGCGAGGTGGCTTGGCAGGATACCGAGTACGACGAGGGTCAACGCGCGCCATTGATAACGATCGCACACACCGAAGACGGTGACTACTCGTCCGCGCGCCTCAAAGTGCCTGTCGAGAAGGACGGACAGCCCTTTCTCTTGCTCAGAGAGCCCTATCTCATCAGTGTGTTGGTCCGAGGCGAAGGGTTGGGTCCCGGCGCAAGTTATTTCTGCCGCCTATACTACGATGAGGAGAAGCAGTTCGCCGAGGAGATCTTCGCGTCGTCCGACCCGCCGGAGATCAACTACCTCCACAAGAAGGGATTCCGCCGCTTTGGCTCCTACGGTGTCGTCGTACCCACGACGGTCCGTGACCACATCTATCTTGAGTTCGGATTTGCTGGCGCGGGAACCGTGTCGTTTCGCGATGCCCGTCTCATGAGCGTAGGCGGCATCGAAAGCTTCCTGCGCGGCCGCACCATCATCTCCCAGAGCGAACTCGACAGTCTGCCCGAAGAGGAGAAGCGCGGCGCCCGGCCAGGCAACACCGGTCTTGTCGTCCGGCCCGACAACATGGTGAGTTGGGCGGGCATCGAGTTCTTGTTAACTGGTTACATTCCGCTTCGCCACTGGGCCAAAATGCTCCTGTCGTGGGGAAGCTACGTAGTGCTTATCCTCGTGGCCACCCTCGCCGTGGCCGTTATCATGCGCCGGCAGTGGGTGGACAACGAGCGCTATCCGATGCCTATCGCGCAAGTGACGATGGCCCTGGTAGGGAGCGACACCGGCGACAACAACCCCTTCTCCGCCATCTGGCGAAACCGCATCATGTGGATGGGCTTTGGCCTTGCCCTTTTCTGGTGCCTGATGCGCGGCTGGCGGCAGTACAATCCCGAAGTGCCCAGCATGTGGATTAGTGTACCGCTGAAGCCCTACCTGGACGGCGTCGTATGGGGGCAAGCCTGGACTGAAGTGAACTTCAGAGTATATGCGGTAATCATCGGTCTAGCCATGTTCATGGAACTAAACGTCTTGATCAGTTTGGTGATCGGTTTCTTCCTTTTCCGGCTCCAGTTCTGGTTCGGCTACAACTACCTCGCCATGGGCAAGTCCGTGGGGGGCTCGTTCGCCCAAACAACATATCCCTTCGCGCCGCACCAGGTCATAGCAAGTTACGTCACCTACGGACTCCTCGTGCTGTTCTTCACGCGCGGATACCTGTGGAAGGTACTGCGCGCCGCGGTATCGGGCGGCCCGCTCGACAAGAGCAAACGGGACGGTGACGATACCCCGGCCACAGCGAACCAAGAAATGCCCGAACTATTCTCCTATCGCGCCGCCCTGTTGCTGTTAATTGGCTCTTTCGCAGGGATAATCCTGTGGTCCAAGTGGGTGAATATCCCCCCCGCCGGAATGCTCGTCTACTTCGGCGTCCTGTTGCTCATTTGCTTCGTGGCGGCAAAAATTCGGGCCGAATGCGGCGCTCCCTTCGCGGCCTACTTCCCACATCTGGCGGTGGTAGCCCTGCCCGTGCTCGGCGGGATGAGCCTGTTCGCTCCCAAAGGCATCGTGTTCGTCACCCTCACCATGTCCGTCTTCATGCCCCTGTTCGTTCCGGCCGTCTTTTTCCTTATCCCCGGATTCCAGCTCGAACTCGTCGAGTTCGGAAGGCGCCTCAGGTTGCCGCGCAGGCACATTCTCTACACCTGTGTCCTCGGCGTCCTCGGCGGCATTCTCATCGGCGGCTGGGTCTTCCTCTCGAGCACCAACGGGCTAGGCGCAGACTACGCGGGCAATCAGACCATATTCCGCGCTGAGCGCCAAGCCTTCAAAACGTACTCGAGCGAGTTGACAACAGCCACACAACACATGGCCGAGCAAAGCGCGCCATCGCCATCACAAGGACCACAGGCCGAACCGGCCCCTGTTAAACCAGAAATATGGGCCTACACCTTTGCCGCCTCCAGCACGGCACTCGTGACCATCCTGCGCCAATTGTTCGCCGGTTTCTGGTTCCACCCCATCGGCCTGATCCTCGGCCCCTCGAACTTGCCTAACTTTGTTTGGGGAAGCGTCCTGACCGCGTGGATCATTCGATCGCTCACCCTCAAACTCGGCGGCGCCGTCACCGTTCGCACAAAACTGCTGCCCTTCTTCACAGGCGTTTTTCTAGCCGGCGTTACCGCCCATGTCGTCATGGGCCTGATCGCCGTCTTCCTATACTTCTTTGCGCCCGGTGTGCTCAGACACGGCGGGGTCTTCTAACACCGATGAATAGGGTCGAACAAAGCGACAGCAAAACAACGCGCCTCCCGCGACTCTCGACGCGACTCGTCCGCGCCGCCGCATTTCTCGCGGCCTTAGGCCTTGCCCTCGCCGGCGTCGTGTTGTTCTTGCGGGTATTCGTCCCCGAGCCTCACCTTAAACCCATGACCCCAGCCGGGGGCTACTCGATCGACGCGATGCGCCAAGCCGTGTCCCCCGAAAATGTCCGCGCCGAAGCCGAGAAGATCTTGGCCTTCGGGTCCCGCTACATGGGCCAGCCCGGCTACTACGACGTAGAAGACTACATCCGCAAGACCTACGAAGAAGCCGGCCTCGAAGTCTACGAGCAGACAAACTGGACAGCCGCCCCCCGCACCCTGTACAGCGAATTCATTCCTCTGGATCAATCGGCCCAGGACCCGAAACCCGAGATTCCCAAAGTCTATCCCTTCCTCCCAAACCACATGCAGCCCATGGTCACCCCTCCCGAGGGCCTCGATGGACAACTCGTCCTGGCAACCGAAGAACTCCTCCAAAGCGAGACTCGCTTCGACGATGCCATCGCCCTCATCGATCTCCGCGACGAAATGGTGCCCAAAGACTGGGGACCCACATGGCTTCCGTACGCGCGGCTCGGTTTCAAGGCGCTGATCGTCGCGCACCCCGGCGGGTTTGAAGCAATCCCATGGCATCGGATGCATTGGAGGGGCCGCATCGAGGGCATGGCGGCGAGCGTACCCGTCAACTACGTCCGCCTTGCCGCAACCGAAGAGATCTTCGACTACATAGGCCAACGCATTCGCCTGCGCGTGAAGACCATATTCGATAACGTGCGAAACACGACGGTCCTGGGCCTGCTTCGCTCAGGCGAGAGTACGCCGGACAATCCCGCGAGAGACGTGCTCCTCGTCGAGGCAAGCTACGATGCGCCTTCGTACCTGCCCGATCTTGCCATGGGCGGCATGCAGGCCCTCAACTCCGCGGTGCAACTCTCCATTCTCAAGGGCTTACTTCCCTACAAAAAGACGCTCAAGCGCGATGTCCTCTTCATGAGCGGCGGGGCCCGCACCATGGCGGCCGACGACGAAAATAACGTGGTGCGTGTGCTGAACACCAACACCGCCAAGGCGAAAGACAACCGGTTGGTGGCGGCGCTTCGGCTCGGGAAGGAGGAAGAGGGGGCCCAAGCGACAGACGAGGGCAGCAGTCTGCGCATGCGGCCCTGGCTTAATCGCGACAATACCAATAAAGAGACATTCGAACGGGTTCGCGTGTTGCGCGCGCTCATCGACACGCCGGGGTTCATGCTGGACACGCAAGCCACCGTAGACGCGATCAAAGGGCTCGATAGGGACACGAAGCGCTTCTTCGACAAGCAATATCAATACACAATGAATTCGCTGATACTCGAACACAGCGAAAAACGGCTGCAGGCAAAGATCGCCTTCGAGCGCAAAGAACACCTGGGCCTCGACAGCGATGTCTTCCGCGAGTACCAGACCGTACGCAAACGCTATGAGAGGATTGTCGCCGCGGCGAGCTACTCCATCAAGAACCTGTTGAACAACAAGAATGACTTCATCGAAGAGCACGGCATGTTGCGCCGGCTTCGCGAGCGTTTCGACGAGTTGGCCGCCTATCACGAGCGCCGCAAGATGCAGCTCGCGCAGGACATGGACATCGTTAACCTCTTCGCCCCCTACCGAAACACCCTCGTCGTCAAGTTGCACCTTGCGCCAGCCTTCAGTGAAGACCAGCGCGAGGAAGTGCTCAGCTTCGACTCCGGCCAGAGTATCCTCGAAGCGCAGGCCCACACATTCAAAAGCGTGCTCTCGCACGCCAAAGAACTGCTCGCACTCGACGAGAAGCTCGACATCGCCCCCCTCTCCCGCTGGCACTATAACCAGTTCTGTGCCGAAATCGGGCAAAGGCCCACATCATTCATATTTGCAGAGGCAGGCTTTCCAACATACACCATGGCCAACTTCGAACGGGGAAAATCCTATCGCCGCCACGCCTATCCCGTCGATCTCCCTTTCGTCAAAGACTGCCAATGGCTCGAACACTCGATGGCGGTGACCGCGGTCGGCACACTTTCCCTCGCCCACGGCAGCGGCACCTTTCCACCTACGTTGACGGCCGACTTCTCTCGCGCCAGCTTCGGCGGGAGCGTCCTGCTCTCGGGCGTCGGACAATCCATTGTGCCCAACTATCCACTCAAGAACGCCTTGGTCGGATGCCGCCCGGACAGGAACGCCGGCTCCTTTGGCAAGCCGGGATACTACGAGCACCCGTTCATCTTCACCGATCCCTACGGCAGGTACGACCTCCCAAATAACGCTTCGGACTTCCCCAACTACCAAATCACTTGGCTGCTCGGCGGTTACTCGCCCCTCGCCGTGGGCTACGGCGAGAACGGCTTAATCGCCTATATGAAGGATGAAGGCGAAGAAGGGCAGCGGCTGTTCAAGTCGGTCAAAGTCAATCGCTGGAACTTGAGCAAACTGAAGAACACCATCATCGTAACGTTCCGCGCAACGCCCGTCTCGATCCTCGATTTGACCAACCCTCAGACCATGAAGGACTACACCCGCGTCACCTTTATCGAACGCGAAGGGCTGACCGAATTCCGTAAGACGTGTACCGTGCAGGACGTGGGAATCACCACCATCTTCGTCGAGCCGGATGAGCACTTCTACGCCAAGCTCGAGGCCGGCACACCCGATAACGAGTACGCACAAGTCACCCGCGGATTCATACTCGGCACACCAAGCCCAGATGGCCCCGATGGCGCCTCGATTGAATACGGCATGGATCCCGGCAAGATCATCGATGGCCCGGGCTTCCTCGCCGTGGACACGCCTCTGCTCTTAGATCTACCCAGAAAAGTCGCACGTTCAATGGCCTCTGTAAACAGAAAACGACTTGACCTGCAGAATAAACACGGCATGGCCGACGAGCGCACGAACGCCTACTCCGAGAAGAGCGAGGCGCTCTCGACCACGAGCGAGGACGACACCCTATCGAGACACGAATCGTCACGGACTGCCCGGCAATCGGTGACCTACGCGACCCTCAACCACCCGGTGCTCCGCGAGTCGATCTTCGAGGCCATTGTCGGCATACTCTGGTACTTGGCGCTGCTTGTGCCCTTCGCCTTCTTCTTCGAAAAACTCGCCTTCGGATTCGCCGACATCCGCAAGCAGTTGGCGGCGCAGGCCATCATTTTCACCGTTGTATTCTCCCTGCTCCGCATTCTTCATCCCGCATTCGAGATGGTCCGCTCCTCGCTCATGATTCTGTTGAGTTTCGCGATCATCCTCATATCGGGCGCCACCATCTTCCTGTTCTCCGGCAAATTCAAAGAGAACCTCGAAGAGCTCAAGCAACGACGCGGCCGCGTAAGCGCCGCCGAAGTCAATACCATGACGGCCATGGGCTCCGCATTCCTGCTCGGGCTCAACAACATGCACCGCCGCAAAGTGCGCACCGGAATGACCTGCATCACACTCACCTTGCTCACCTTTGTGATGATTTGTTTCACATCGGCGCAGAACGATCTCGTAGACGAAGCGAAACCCTTGGGCAAAGCCCACTACCAGGGAATTCTGATCAAGCGCGAACGCTTTCGCATGTTCACCCCCGCCGAAGTCCTCATCGCCAAGAACAAATACGCCGACGATTTCGACGTCTGCGAACGCAGAATGATGCTTGGCATGGAGAACCGGGTCGAGAAACAACGCTACAACCCCGACCTCGAGATGACTCACGTCGAGAATGGGCGGAAGCGGCAGCTCGATTTCGATTCCGTGCTCCAGTTCTCCCACAAAGAGCCCCTGAGAAACAAGATCGAGTTCCTCACCGAAAACGACTGGTTCACCGAAGAAGAGGAGATCGAATCCGACGACATCGTCCCGATCATGATTTCCGACGTCATGGCCAGGAACCTCGGCATCTCAGTCAAAGATGTCAATGCATCGTCGGCAACAACAGGCGGGCCCGTCGAGGTAGCCGTCAACGGCACGAGTTTCCTCGTACGAGGGATCTTCGATTCCGAGGCCCTAAACAACCTGTGCGACCTCGACGGCCTCGACTTGCTGCCCTTCAACATCGAGACCCTCAAAGCCGCCATAATGGAAATAACGGAGGGGACTGAAATCATCCTTGCCGATCCCTCCTCTCCCCGCATCCTCGCCGAAGACCTCATTCTGATGCCCTTGCGCGACAAGGGATTCAGAGTCCAATATGGATGGCTCGTCACGGAGTCCATTGCTGTCTCGATGCCCGGCGCGCCCTACAAGGAAGCCAAGGAAGCCATCGTTTCTTACATGGAGCAAACCAGCAAGCCCGTGTTCTACGGACTTCAAGGAATCGCCTACGCCGGTAAACGCACCCGCGAGACCAACATGGCCGGCCTGCTCGACCTCATCATACCGCTCATCATCGCCGCATTAACCGTCCTCAACACCATGAAGGGCTCGGTCTACGAGCGCCGCGACGAGATCTTCGTCTACAACGCCGTCGGCATCGCCCCCCGCTACGTCTTCTTCATGTTCTTCGCCGAAGCCGTGGTCTACGCTGTCGTAGGTTCCGTGCTCGGCTACATCCTCAGCCAGGGCTCTGGCCGCATACTCACCGCCCTCGAATGGACCGGCGGCATGAACATGACCTTCACCTCGCTTACAACAATCTACGCCTCCCTCACCATCGCCGCCGCAGTCTTCTTCTCGACATACTTCCCCGCGCGATCCGCAATGGACATCGCCGCGCCCGCCGAAGAGTCCGGCTGGAGCCTGCCCGATCCCGAAGACGACACCCTCAGATTCGACCTGCCCTTCACCTTCGGCAAACGCGACCGCGTCGCCGTCCTCGCATTCTTCGCCCGCTACCTGCGCGACCACGGAGAAGGAAGCGCGGGACGATTCTTCTCGAACGAACCCCGCCTAGGGATAAACGAAGAGCCGGATCTCGACGGCAACACCGGCTACATCCCCATGAACGCCTCGACCATCTGGCTGAAACCCTTCGACCTCGGCGTTTCGCAGCAGATGGATATTCTGCTGCCCCTGGACCCGGAGACTGAGGAATTCAAAGCGCAGATCGTGCTGACCCGGCTGTCCGGCACACGCGAGGCATGGCTGCGCCTCAACAAGAGTTTCGTAGCCCTGATACGCCGCCATTTCCTACACTGGCGCGCCGTCAGCGACGACGAAAGATCCCAAATGTTTCACGAGGCAAAACAACTAATGGATGCGGCCGGACTCTCGAACTCCCCGTAGGCCGATACCAATGCCGCTCCCCGCTCCTGTGACAGGCACTGTTCTCCCCTCGAGCGCGGTCATGCATCGTCCTCCGTCTCTCTGCGATTCGACATTTCAGCAGGGACCTCAACGATAGTGATTCAGGTAGTCCACCACAAGTTCCGCGACACGGTCCGGTTGCTCCGGAAGGAGGGCGTGGGCCGCTCCTTCCACGTCGCAAACCGTGATGCGTGGGCCAAACTCTTCCTTCAGAAGATATCCGTTTCCCGGTGGGGCACAGCGGTCTTCTTTGCCCTGAACGGCCAAAATCGGCGCTTCGCCACCTCCCCACCAAGCGTCGACCGGCGTGTTGTCGCCGGCCACGCGTTGCGCAGCTATGGCTTTGGCCCAATTGCCCTTCAGCCACGCCGTGGCGTCCGATGTCTCAGCGAAAAAGGCCGTCTTGAGAGCGGCCCGGCGCTCCTCCCTCGGCATCCGTTTGCCGAGGGCGGCCATGGCCTGCATGACTTCGGGAGCGGCGGGCGCCTTTCCGCCCGCGGCCAGCAATACAACACAACGCACGAGATCCGGTTTGTCCGCCGCAAGGCAGCGGGCGACGCGATTACCGAAGGCATGACCGATAACGGCCGCGGGCGCGCCATTCAAGGATTCGATAACGCCTCCCACATCGGCGGCGAGAGTGTGCAACGTAATGCCTTCCGACGGCCCCTCTGAGGCCCCCGCGCCGCGCGGGTTGATGGCGGCGGTTCGCCACCCGCTTTTCGCCAGAAGCGCGGCCAACGCCTCGAAGTCTGCCACGCCGCGTCCACCAGCCGGAACCATTACCGCCAAGGGACCATCGCCACCCTGCAAGACCACTTCAATCCGAGCGTCATCTGTGTCGATCTGCTTTGTACTGCTCATCATTTCCATCCTGAAAGGCCCGGATTCTGGGCCATTGAAGCTTCCATGGCATAGCGCGCCGGGTTGTCGCACCGTATCCTCGACTCACGGATTCCAGCGAACGCTCCTCAGTTATCGACAGGCAGGCCCGGGGCCAGGATGACCTCATGTCCTCCAGTCCACCGGCGCCAGGGGATTGAGTCGCTCGTCCCAATTGCCGGGAAAACAAGTCCGATTGCGTACAACATCCTGCGCAGAAGCTTCCGGCAAGACGTTGACGGCCACATCCCGCTCGAACCCAAACTCCAAGAAACGCACACGCAGCGGAACTCTGCCGACGAGAATACCGGGTTGCGCATTGAACTTACTACAAGGGCATGGGGAGGATCAACGAGGCGCAGCGGGCGTTGGGGACGCATAGGCTGCAAGAAAGAGCTCAATGTTGCGTGTGAATGGATGGACGCGTGTCAATCGAGCTCTAAAGGAAGCACTGCTCCATTTCACTGGGCTTCTGGCGTAGAGAGACCTTTCACTTCGTTCAGGATGACAGAATCAATCCCCCTCCCTGGTTTAGGGGCCTTCCCAAAAGTATGGTCCCAGGGTTTTCTTTTT
>CAYNZS010000160.1:7920-9573 GCA_964401695.1 uncultured Nitrospirales bacterium | reverse complement strand
AGAGAACACATACGATAAAAGATAAATTCCCTCAACTATAAATCAAACCACTAGCCTGTCAGGAAAGGTACTGCCTTGATAAGAAGGACTGCGTCGGCGTGTGTTGGGTTCGCATTGATTTTGATCTCTACCGCTGGCCTTGCGTCAGAGCAACGTCCGAATGTCGTCGTGCTGCTGGCCGACGATTTGGGCTACACAGATATTGGCTGTTATGTCGGCCCAGCTTCCGGATGTTGCGGCCCGACTTAAGAATCAGATGCTCGAAATCACCGCGAGCGTCATGGCGGATGGACCCGACTGGAAATGAGTTGTCCCCAGAATCTTGGGATTGGCGCGGGGCTACAGGGGCTTGCCGGTTTAGGCCCGGCTTCTGGGGTGAGACGCACAAATGGGGAGCGAAAACTTGAAGGCTAGCCGCGGATCGAAGGAACATGACAAACCGCGTGATTGCAGGTAATATTGTTCTTGTTTCTGGCTGCTGCTGCTTCCAGCCAGACGCTCATGGCAAGTGAAGATGATCTAGACGAAACTCGGTGCCGACGACTTCGGCGCCTACTATCATTCCGGTCATGATGGACTGGAGAAGGAGACTGTCTCGATGATAAGAAAGACGCTGTCGTGTGTTGTGTTTGGATTTCTATTCGTTTCTGCGACCGCATTGGCGGCCGAACAGCGCCCGAATGTTATCGTGCTGTTCGCCGACGATTTGGGCTACGAAGACATCGGTTGCTATGGGGGCCCGGTCAAGACGCCAACACTCGACCGTATCGCTGCCGATGGGGTGCGTTTCACCGATTTCTACGCCGGGTCCGCCGTCTGCGGCCCTTCGCGCGCGGTGTTGATGACGGGGCGCCATCACGCGCGCGGGGGCATCTACGGCAACGTGATTTTCGATGACTCGCAGAGCGGGCATCTGCTTACACGCGAAGTCACGCTGGCCGATCTCCTCGGAGATAACGGATACGCGACGGCGCATTTCGGGAAGTGGCATATGGGAATGCCCACTCGCACCCGCAAGAAGCCGACGCCCGCGGAGCATGGCTTCGATTACTGGTTTGGCATGAACAGCGGGGCTAACCCGAGCCACAAGAACCCCGATAATTTCCTTCGAAATGGCGTACGGGTCGGAATGATCGGGGGGTATTCCTGCCAGATTCTCGTCGACGAGGCGATAATGTGGCTTGACGAAGAGCGCGATACCGACGCGCCATTCTTTATGAACTTCTGGTTCCACGAACCGCACGACCGTGTTGCGGCACCGGACGATATTGTTTCCCAATACGGCGATTTGGACGATCCGGGCGCGATCTATTCGGGCACGATCGACAACACGGATCGCGCTATCGCACGCTTGCTCGAAAAATTGAAGGAAGTCGATTCGCTCGAGAACACCTTGATCGTTTATGCGTCCGACAATGGCAGCTATCGGGATGATCGCAACGGCGGACTTCGCGGTAGGAAAGCCTCCCTTTACGAAGGGGGCATTCGAGTGCCCGGCATCTTCCACTGGCCGGGCACCATCGAGAAGGGCCGTGTGGAAAACGAGCCAGCGGGCGTGGTCGATCTGCTGCCGACGGTCTGTGGCCTGCTCGGGATCGACAAACCCGAGGGCGTGCATCTCGATGGTTCCGATATCTCCCCGTTGCTGACGGG
>CAYNZS010000160.1:0-7909 GCA_964401695.1 uncultured Nitrospirales bacterium | reverse complement strand
CTTATGCCAATGTCAGGGACTCCTCTGGCACTTCGGGACGGCAAGTACTCGTTGATTGGCTATCGCGATTTCGAGTTTCCGAAGGACTCGGCGGCGATCAAGAAACTTGAGGATGAAATCACGGAGGTCTTGAGGGAAGCGAATAGCCCCGAGCTTATCCCTTGGGTCGAGCGCACCGACTATTTTTACCAGGTCTTCAGGAACCAAGATGCCGAGAGAATCCGCTACGAATTCATGCGTTTGAACGTATTTCAGGATTCCTGGGTCTCGATTTTGAAAGCCGGCGGCTACCGGGGATTCGAATTGTATGACCTGTCGGTCGATCCCAAGCAAACGAACGACCTGGCGTCACAGCTTCCCGATGTCACTGCGCGGCTCAAGAAGGAAGTACTCGAAATCGTCGCGAGCGTCATGGCCGAAGGACCCGACGGCTGGAATTGACACGCGGCCGGCAAGTGTGTAGATTCACAAGGGAATTCGAACTTGAAGGATAGAAGCAGTCTAAACATGGAGAACAGGAGGAGACCAAACATGAAGAACCGCAAGTCAAATGGTGGGATGCAGGCGATGGCGCGCCAGTCTATCGGGGTAGCGATGTTGTCTGTTGCGATGTTGCTCCCCTGCCAGGCCAGCGGCCAAAGCGCAGCCGAAATTCAAGCCGAATGGCAGTACAGCCATTCGGGGCTATTCCCTTTCGATTACTACGGAGCCATTGACTACTACCAAGAGATCGGTGTGGCGACTGACCCATGGGAGCTATCACGCAAACCGGGCGCGATGAGGCTGGATCTGCTCTTCATCGGCGATATGGAGCTTGAAATGTTGGGACCGGCCCCAAAGCAGAGGCCGAAGGGTCGCTCGCACGTATACGGCGAAGGCTTCAACCATGTCACGTACTATGTACCCGATTTCGATGGAGAGACGGCGAGACTCCTCGGCAAAAAGCAGTGGATCATCTTCGAATATCATGATGACAACGGGATCCTCGCGGAGAATTACCTGGACACGCGTGAGTACGCCAATATTATCCTAGCGTTTCGGCGGGATCTACGAAGTGAAGAGTGGGTCAAAGGGCGCTCGAAGCATAGCATTGTCGATTGGAAGTTTCGAGGCCATGGGATCACCGTTCCGGATCTGGACGCGAGCGCCAAGCACTACGACACTTTGAAGATAGGGACCGTTCAGCCCGAGGTTATGTTTGACAGTAGCAAAATCGCCGATCTGCAACTCTATGGCAAGTCTCCTAGTGCCCCGTTCAAGGCAAGAATCAGGGAAGTCAAGCAAGGCCCGCTGACCTATGAATTCATTCAACCTGTTGAAGGAAACGGTATCTTCAAGGAGTCTCTCGATAGGCGAGGCGAGGGCGCCATCGACATGACGTTCACCGTGGCCGACCTCAAAGCGGAGACGGCCAAACTCGTTGGAAAAGGGGTCAAGGTCGCCATGTCCGGAACTACCAAGAGCGGCGCCTTTGCCTACTTCGACACACGCAAGAAGGGCGGTGACGTTTTCATAAAGCTTATCGAAGAAAAGTAAGATTGGCCAGACCACGAAGAATGCGCCGAAACGAGAACCCGGCGGAGCGATCATCTGTGTCGAAGCCGCCGGGATACGCCGTCCCGGGCAGCCCCGCTATTAGCGAGGGCTGCCGGAACGCGCGGAGGCTTCCACTCGCCGGAGCATCCAATCTCAATGAATTGCCGAGGTTGCGTTTCGTCGCCAATCTCAAACCGGCGCGAGAATCAGCTCGGCGAACTGTCTGTCGAACAGGGAGATTTGGGATGTCGAATCCTGTTGACACGGATTCAGTTGTAAACCGCATATGTAGGTTTGTGACTCTGTCTCTTGTCACCACTTTCAGCGTCGTCGCGGAGGCGGAACTCAAGGTGGGGCCGGGCGACTGGCTTAGCCATGGCCGCGATTACGCCAACACGAAGTATTCGCCTCTGGATCAGATTAACGCCGACAATTTTATGGATCTCGAAATTGCTTGGCGCTGGGGGACTATCTCGGGGGAGGTAACGAAGGAATATCGCCGCATCAGGCTCGGCCAGTTCAAGCCAACGCCGATCGTTGCCGGCGGGATGATGTACGTCATCACGGCCGTATGCCAGATCGTTGCTCTCGACGCGGGCACGGGGGAGCAGCTCTGGGTCTTCGACCCGAAAAGTTATGAAGGGGTGCGGCCCGCAAATGTAGGCTATCACCACCGTGGCCTGTCCTATTGGAGCGATGGGAAGGAGGCCCGGATCTTCGCGGCGGTACATGACCGAAAGCTGTGGGCCATTGACGCCAAGACGGGCAAGCCCTGTCCGGATTTTGGAGAGAAAGGCCACGCCGACCTCGAGCATAACTTGGGGCGCGTGGTTAACCCGCGAATGATCTCGCATTCCTCGCCCGTTGGGATCTGCCGCGACACCGTCATCGTAGGCTCCGTTGTCCGCGATGGCGGAGCCACCAAGAAGATGCCGCCCGGCCACGTCCGCGGCTTTGACGCGCGCACGGGGAAAATGAAGTGGATCTTCAACACGATTCCTCAGGAAGGGGAGTTCGGTGTTGAAACATGGGAAAACGAGTCATGGAAGTACACTGGGAATACCAACGTCTGGGGGACGATCGCTTCGGATGAGGAACTAGGTTACGTCTACTTGCCCATCTCGACGCCGACGAATGACCTGTATGGCGGCGCCCGGCTGGGCGACAACCTTTTTGGCGACACCCTGGTCTGCGTCAACTCCGAAACGGGCGAGCGCGTTTGGCACTTCCAGGCGATCCATCACGGATTGTGGGATTACGATTTGTGCACAGCCCCTAATTTGGCCGACGTGACGGTCGATGGAAAACCGCGCAAGATCATCGCCCAGGTCAGCAAACAGGGCTTCTGTTATGTATTCGACCGGGCCACCGGCGAGCCGATTTGGCCTATCGAGGAACGGTCTGTCCCGTCGGTTAGCTCGGTGCCGGGCGAACGCCCGTCGCCCACACAGCCCTTCCCGACAAAACCCGCGCCTTACTCGGTCCAGGGTTTTACTGAGGATAGCGTACTCGACTTCACTCCGGAGCTCAAAGCGGCGGCGTTGAAAGCCATTGAGGGTTTTACGCTTGGGCCCATGTACACTCCCCCAACACAGACAGGAACCATAGGCCAACCTACTGCGGCAGGTGGCGTCAATTGGCAAGGGGTGGCACTCGACCCGGAATCGGGTGTGCTCTATGTGCCCTCGATGAACAAAATGGCGTTTTGGTGGGTGAACAAGCCCGACCCCGCGCGCTCGAATCACCGATACAAGACTGGATGGTATGGCGTGAGTAGTGGCGGCACTAGACTCGACCTGTCTGCGCTGCAGGGTCTTCCTCTAGTCAAGCCGCCCTATTCCAGCATCACGGCGATCGATCTCAACACCGGAGACCACATCTGGATGACCCCCCACGGGGACGGACCTATCAATCACCCTCTCTTGAAGGACTTGGATCTGCCGCCCCTGGGCGGCGATGGCTGGCAGACGGGCAATGGCCCGCTGGTGACTAAGAGCCTGCTACTGGTCACCCGAGTCGGCATCGCTGGTGGCACGGAGCGGGACCAGACCAACCGGTTCACTGTTTTCGACAAGAAGACGGGGAAGGATCTCGGCTATATTCCGCTGCCTGCCGATCCAAACGGAAATCCGGCCTCCTATTTCCATCAGGGAAAACAATACATCGCCGTCGCTGTCGGCGGAAACGGGTTGGTTGGCGAGCCCGCCAAGTTTCCGGCCGAAATGGTGGTGCTGAGTCTTCCCTGATCTCCGCTTCGCGACGGCACGCTATCCGGGGCACGGAAGAGGCCTGGAATTTCTTTCATTCCGGTGTCAGAATAGCTGTTGACCCGCCTGCATAGGTTCGCGGGTAATTGGTAAAGATGAAAGGGGTTCTGCAATGGCAATCGTGACGGAGAAGATCGGCGGAAGAGAGTCGGCGATGTTGGACAAGTTTCTGACGATCCAGCCGACGTCGAGGGTCGAAAGGCTGCGACGCGGGTACCTCGGCACCAAGGATAGGATCGTGATCGACCTGCTCCGTATCCGAACGCGGGTCATGGCGGAAACGGAAGGGCAACCAAGTGAGACTCGCCAAGCGAAGTCCTTCGCGGCCATTGTCAGAGAGATGCCGATCAACATCTACCCCGATGAGCCTGTTGTGGGCTGGCTGTTCTGTGAACCCCGCGGCTCGAACCTCTCGGGGGGGCAGGCGCTTGCCCTGGAAGACGAACTGGATACCATCAGTACAAGGGAGATCACGCCGTTCTTGATCACCGATGAGGACAAGGAGGAACTGCGGGAGGAGATCATCCCGTATTGGAAGGCCCATCGGATTGTGGGGGGCACTTTGCCCCACTGGACGGCGGGTTACGAGAAGGTGCTGAAAAAGGGTCTTCTGGGGGTCAAGAAGGATGCCGAGGAGCGGTTGAGCAGGCTTGACCTTACCGACCCTGGGGATTTCAAGAAGCTGGCTTTCCTCGAGGGCGTCGTTTTGGCGCTGGAGGCGGCTGCCGAGATAGGGGAGAGGTTTGCCGCGAAAGCCAGGGGATTGGCGGATAGGGAAGAAGATGCCGGGAGGAAGGCGGAGCTCCTGAAGATCGCCGAAGCGTGCGATTGGGTGCCGGCGCATCCGGCACGGAACTTCTACGAGGCTATTCAGTCGATCTGGTTCGTCCACATACTGCACGCCCTGGACAATGAGCACGCCACGGGGATGGGCCCGGGAAGGCCCGATCAGTTCCTGTACCCCTACTACCAAAGGGATATCGAAGAGGGAAGGACTACTAAAGAAGAGGCGCAAGAACTGATCGATTGCTGGTTCATGAGGTATTCCCAGTACTACATGGTCTGGCGAGCCGACGCTGGATCCTACGGCACCCATACGCCCCATACGCCGGGGCATCATCTGGATGTAGGCGGAGTCAAGCCCGATGGAACGGATGCCAGCAACGAGCTTTCCTACATGTTCATCGAGGCCATGATGCATACCCCGGGGATGACAGAACCTACCCTCGGGCTTCTGGTCCACAGTAAGACCCCGGACGCCCTCTTGCTCAAAGCGTGTCAACTGACCGCCATGGGGGGCGGCTACCCCATGTTCATCAATCAGGATCTCAGGGTCGAGAGCCTTCTTGCCCGGAATGAGATTATGGATGGACCGCCGATCCCGCTGGCGCTCGCCAGGAAAGGCACCGGCGCAGGGTGCCACGAGCTCGTGATACCCGATATGGAATCGGGCTTTGGCTTTACTTCGCTAAACCTTGCCAGTGTCATGGAAATCGCGCTGACCAACGGCAAGAGCCGGAATAGCGGAAGACAAAAGGGAGTAGAGACCGGTGACGCCAGGCAGTTCGAATCCTTCGAGGAAGTGCGGGAGGCCTTCCAAAAACAAATGGCTTGGCTGCTGAGGAACGGCATCATAGCCTCGCACCGGCATGAGCGGTCGCTACTGCCAAAAGCCTTTAACTCGGCTATGGTCGAGGATTGTATTGAAAAGGGGATATCCAAAGAGGAAGGCGGCGCTCGCTACAACGTTCATGGAGTCCAGACATGGGGCCGAATCGATGCCGGCAATTCGTTGGCGGCCATCAAGAAGGTGGTGTTCGACGACAAGAAGGTCACGATGGAGCAGCTGTGCGACACGCTGGATAGGAATTTCGAAGGCTGCGAGAAGACCGCCAAAATGTGCGTGGAGGCGCCCAAGTTCGGAAACGATGACGACTATGCCGATGAACAGGTGGCCTGGGTGACCCACGTGGTCAACGAAGAGGCGAAAAAATACAAGAGCACCTACGGCGGCTGCTCGGTGGTTGCTGAGGTGCCCAGCGCGAGCTACCTCGCTGTGGGGCA
The DNA here is from genome assembly GCA_964401695.1 of uncultured Nitrospirales bacterium. Lineage (GTDB taxonomy): Bacteria > Hydrogenedentota > Hydrogenedentia > Hydrogenedentales > JAPYPO01. The sequence continues at coordinate 2,042 of CAYNZS010000160.1, read as the reverse complement.
GTGGGTTGGAGCGCTTCCGTCGGGAAGGCTGGCCGGCGAGCCGTTGTGCGAGGCGGGCACACCCACCGTCGGCAGCGCGGTGAATGGTCCAACGGCGGTTCTCAGATCCGTGGGCAAGGTGAACAACGCGGAGGTCAATCAGGGACAGACCCTTAACATGAGAATCGAGCCGACGCTCTTCGAGAACGACGAAGGGGTCAAGAGGCTGGCCGACCTCATCCGGGTGTTCGTCGACGAGAAGGCGGACCAAATCCAGATCAACGTCGTTCATTCGGACACGTTGAAGGCGGCCCAGAGCGATCCGGGCAGCTACAAGGATTTGACGGTAAAGGTGGCCGGGTACAATGCCCGCTTTGTCGAACTACATAGAGACCTGCAAGATTGCATCATCGATAGAACCGAGCACGGGATGTGAGCATGGTTCCTCGATCCGCCTGAATGTGTACGACAGCCATCTCCGTGCCTCCGCGGTGAAGTATCGGGAGCAGACCCCGGGTTACTGAGCGTTTTCGGCTTGCATGCCGTCGAGCCGTGCGAAGCTTGCGCAGTGGAGCCTCCCCTTGAAGCCGGTCTCGAAACATTTGTTGCATGAAGCGCATCGGGCTTTTCTCGTGGTGCCCGAAATCCATCGTTTGACGAGATCGGGTTCGGAAATCAGGGGCCTGGACATGCTGAAGAACTGCGCGACACTTTCGGCGTAGAGATCCTCGATCACCTCAAGCGAACGCACGCCGCCTACGAGGACGACGGGACATTTCACACGCGCCGTGACCCGTTTGGCGTGTTCTCTGAAATAGGCCTCCTTGCTGGGCTCGAAGATCTTCGAGCGTATCGGGCCGTTTCGGCCTGCCGACGGCGTCCCTCCGCTCAGTTCGATGGCGTCGATTCCTTTGGCGTCCAACTGTTCGCACACCCAGAGGGAATCCTCCGCGCTAAGGCCGCCATCATGGAAATCCTCGACGTTGATCTTGAGCAGTATGGGATAGCCCTGTCCGACGCGGGCCCGGACTGCTTCGTAGACGTCGAACACGAAGCGGGCCCGGTTTTCGATGGCGCCACCAAAGTTGTCGGCGCGTACATTCGTGTACGGCGAGAGGAATTGCGACAGGAGGTATCCGTGGGCGCAGTGGAGTTGGACTCCGTCGAAACCGCTTTCCTTCGTGCGTTGCGCGGCGCCGGCGAAGGCCTCGACCACGCGCGCGATGGCATCGGCGCCCATTACTTCGGGCATCTTCCCCGACAACTTGTCCTCGACAGCCGAGGGGGCTTCGGGGGACCATTCGGCGTCGACGTTGACGTGAGAGCCGCAGTGATAGATCTGCGCGACGATCTTGCCGTCCTCATCGTGCACTGCGCCGGCGATCCGCGCGAGGCCGGGAATCAGGTCGTCGCGGTCGATGGCGATCATGCCAGGCATCCCCTTGCCACGGGGATCGACGCTGGCGGCGCTGAGGATCGCAAGTCCGATCTTTCCTTTAGCCAAGTCGCGATAGAGATTCACTAGAGCATCGGTGACTTCGCCATCGACGGTGGCCATCCCCTCCCAGGTGGCGGATCGCACGAAGCGGTTTCGCAACTCTAGGTTTCCCATCGTACAGGTCTCGAAAAGTTCGGACATGTCAACTCTCCATTCGTCTGATTCTATCGCATAGGAACGAGTCGCGAGGCCACTCACGGTACAGCGCCAGCGTTCCGAACGCAAGACTTTGGATGTGTGTTGCCGTAGGAGCTCATGCGCCTTTCCGCTGTGAAGAGCGATGAGATATCTGTCGAACTCGGATAGACATCGGCCAGTGCGTTAGGCATTTGAAGGGAATCGGATGACGATGTAGGATTGCGTTTTAGAGAGTCGGCACGACACTTCTTCTCGTAGTCCTTCTCTTCCCGTTCTCCCCTGGGCAGGCAGGATCAGGCTCTACCGTTCGCCCCCGCGGCCGGTGGGGGCCTCGGCGGTTGCGCGGATTCGCGACGGCGCGCCCGATGTGTGCTGAACCCGGATTTCCCATTTGGAAGAGTCATCTTCAGATCCGCCGGCATCGTTT
>CAYNZS010000159.1:0-9580 GCA_964401695.1 uncultured Nitrospirales bacterium | reverse complement strand
AAAACCCTCTCAAGAGCCCAGAATTGACAAAAAACGAGTCGCAGAGCACCTGCCCGGAAGCTGTGAGCGATGCGGGTTAGTTCTGTCATCCTGAACGAAGTGACGGATCTCGATACGCCAGAAGCCCAATGAAATGGAGAGATACTTCGCTTCGCTCAGCATGACGGATAAGATGGAAACAGCGTGAATCAATGCACGAGCACTTTCGCGCGTTTACTTGAAACGAACCGAGCGATCAATTCGACGCTGCCTGGGGATGAAGTTGACTTGGCTGGTGTGAGATGCTACTACCGAGTGACGGAGAGGGGCCGTCCACCTATGGTTTTGGGGCTACCGCGCGATGGAACCAACTATGCCGAATGAATCGAGAGCCGTCCGCAGTCATGCGGGCGAGGCGGTGAAGCGCGCCCCTGCGCCAAAGCGCGAGCCGGAATTGATGGTGGTGGGCGGGGCCAAGGGCGGGGTTGGGAAGACGTGTTTTTCCGTGAATGCGGCGGTCGAGATTGGACGCAAGGGCTGGAAGGTGGTGCTGGTCGACGCGGATTTAAGCTGCTCGAATCTCGAGACGATGCTCGGGCAACGCGCCACGCAGCGTTTGGACGATTTCTTCCATCAGAAGGGCCGCAAGGATCTCGCGCCTATCGTGAGCGCGACGAGGTACGAAAATCTGAGCGTCATCCCCGGCACGACGGGGCTCGTGGATGTGGCGAATCCCAAGTTTCAGCAGAAGGCGGCGCTTCTGCGCGAATTGCGCAGGCTCGACGCGGATTTGATTATCATCGATCTGGACGCGGGGGCACATCTGGATACGTTGGATTTCTTCTTGCAGGCAGAAACGAGCGGCGTGGTGGTAATCACGCCGGAGAAGACCAGCGTCGACAACGTTTTTAAGTTCCTGCGCGCCACCCTATTCCGGAAGATTGAGCGCTTCTACCGCGGCCCGGAAGTGGGCCAGGTGCTTAAGCGAAAGGAGACCTTGGGCGATCTTCTCGAATCTATCCGTGGCATGGAGAATTTCAACGGATCCATGAAGGTCCGGCTCTGCGGCGAGATTATTGCGCTGGCCCAGTCGTTTCGACCGAAAATCGTAGTCAATCGCGCGAAGAACAAGTATGAGGCCCACTCCGTCGCGAATGTCCTTATCAAATACCTTCGCCAGTTGCTGATGATCGAAGGGGAGATGCTAGGCCATGTGATTCTTGATACTATAGTGCCTCAGTCCGTCAATGCTGGCGTACCGTTCGTGGCGAGCCATCCGCGTGAGCCGATCGCGCGCTGCGTAACCGAGATAGTCAACCGAATGGGATACCGTTGAGCGTGGTCATGGAACGAAAAAAACGATCTGAGAAGGTGCGAATGAAAATCGCGGGCGCCAAACAGGGGGCTAGCCCGGCCACCGATGTTTTCGCCGAAAAGCCTCTGCCGCAGGCGCCACCGCAGCAGGAAGAGAAAAAGGGCACCATTCTCGGAAAGTTCAACGCAAGATTCCAGGATGCGCTGCAGACGAGCCGCGGCGAGGAGGCTTCGGGCTCGGGAGTTTGTACGCCGCATGTGCAGGCCGACGATTTGGCGATGCGCCGCGCGAGGGCGGTGCGCTCTCAGAAGATGGTGGTTCCCGAAGGGGTGGTTGTCGAGGGTTCGTTCAGCAGCGCGTCTGAGACGGAAATCTCGGGGCGCGTGGATGGTGATGTGACCGTGGACGGCCGGCTGGCGCTGAGCCCAAGCGCGATGGTCGCCGGGCGCGTCCGTGTGGCGGTGTGCAAGGTCGAGGGGCAAGTCGACGGCAAGATCGAATGCGGGCAGGAACTGGAGTTGGGCCCCACAGGGCGTTTGAATCACGACGCGATGGCTGGCAAGCGCATGGTGGTGGCTGGGAACGTGAAGGGCAATATTACCTGCGGCGGCCAGCTTCTCCTGGTGGCCTCGGCGAAGGTTACCGGAAATATTCGCGCACGCTCCATTGTGGTCGAGGAAGGCGCGGTCTTCAACGGGATATGCAGCATGTCGGCGCCAAGCCAACAAGATTCGGAGGCGTAGGTTAGATATGGCCCGGCGAGCGTGCTGTCGCCGGGCCAGACGCAAAAAGGGCGCCCCTACCCCCATGTGCGAAGAAAAGATTCCGCGCCATTCCCGAAGCTGGGCCTCCTGCCTAATCTCATGCGCTGCGCTGGCGTTTATCGGGCCTGCCATGGCCCTGGCGCAAGAGCCTGCCTCGTCGAACTTGGTCAAGGTGAAGGCGGAGGGCTTCGCCCAGGGTTCGAGCCTCAATTCCCGTTCGCGGGCCATCGCCGTCGCGGAACGTAAATCGCTCGAGCTGTTCCTCACCCACTACGTCGGACTCTCCGATCTGCGGATTGCCCGGCCCATCGTGGAGGCCTCATCGTTGTATGCCAAGTCCTCGCGCCTGCTCGAATACAACTACGCCAATGGGGGAACGCGTGTTTTGGTGGAGGTCTATCTGCAAGCAGAGCGCACACGCGGCGACTTGGCCAACCTGATTTTCCGAGAGATGGCCGAGAAACCCGCGGTGCTGTTGATGATCGCGGAGAATGTGGCGGATGGCCCGCCCTTGTCTCAGCGAACGCTCGGAAACGCCGAGGATGTGTTCTCGAAGGCGTTTAGGCAGGCGGGATTCGAGTTGATCGATCCGTTCGCGCCACGCCGTGCGTTCACCCGGAGCCAATTGCTTTCCATCGTGGGAGGCTCCGAAAACGAAGCGGCTCAGTTGGGTCTGGCGATGGGCGCGGATGTCGTCGTGTTGGGCGAAGCGGAATACGACGCGAAAGCGGGCGCGGGCGCGGGCAACCTGCGGCTATTCTCGGCAACCTTGCGCCTTCGCGCGGTGCGCTCGCGGGATGGGGCGCTCTTGGATAAACGGACGACGACAGCCGCGGTTCAAAGCCGAGTCACCAGAGACGGCGCGGCGATGGCCACGCGCGATGCGGCGGCGAAACAGCAGAACGCCATGATGGTGGCTTCGGTATTGGGGGTCTACGGCCAGTCTGTCCCTTCCTCCGGCGTGACGCTTCGGGTCGAAAACGTTCAAGATTCCAGGCTGCTCCGCGTGGTCGAGGAGGCCATCGCGAAGATCGGCGGGGTAAGCCGGGTCGAACTCAAGCGCCTCTTTCAGGGAACGGCCGTAATGCAAATTAGCTACGAAGGTAAGATAGTGGGCCTGACCGACGCCATCGAAGAGATTCGCGGCCCGGGCTTTCGGATGGATTTGACCCAGGGCGTCGGCCGGGAGCTTGTCTGCCGCGTGGTAGATATCTAGCCCCGACATCGCACGGCGATCTGCGGTATACTCGCGATTGTCGTGCGCCGTTTTCAGCGACAGGCCGAGTCAGGAAACCAGATTAGAACATGCCCCCACACATCAGCGTCATTACATCGCTCTTCCGCGCGGAAGCTCACGTCGAAGAATTTTACGAGCGGTGCCTCGCGTCGATTACGAAGCTCACGGACAGCTACGAATTCGTGTTCGTCGACGACGGGTCGCCCGATGGCTCGGGGCGTGCCGTCAGGGACTTGATCGAGAGGGATAAATCGGTGCGGCTCGTCGAATTATCCCGGAATTTTGGACAGCACAAAGCGTTGATGGCGGGCCTCGAAGTGGTGCAAGGCGATCTCGTCTTCTTGCTCGATTCCGACCTCGAGGAGCCGCCTGAGTTGCTCGAGGAATTCTACCGCGCCATGCACGAGAGCCCCGACGAAATCGACGTGGTCTACGGGTACATGGAAGAGCGCAAGGGTGGCGTGGCGGAACGGGCGTTCGGTTGGCTCTTCTATAGACTTATCAACGTGATGTCGGAGATCCATATCCCCGAAAGCGCCCTGGCCGCGCGGCTTATGACAATCGGCTACGTGCGGAATCTTGTCAGTTACCGGGAAATGCATGTGTTTCTGGGCGGGGTATTCATGCTGACGGGATACCGGCAGATTGGTGTGCCGGCGACGAAGACGAGCAAGGGAAAAAGCACGTATAATTTTGGGTTGCGGCTTACGATCGCGATAGACGCGTTGCTCTCCTTCACAAACAAGCCGTTGACGTATGTGGCCGCGTTGGGCTTGACCATGTCGTCTATTTCGTTCGCGGTGGCCCTCCTCGTCTTCGTGACACACAAATCGTCGACCGAGGCCATCTGGCTGGTGCTCGCGTCCCTGTGGTTTCTGGGCGGCCTGATCATCTCGTCGATAGGGCTCGTGGGCATGTACGTTGGACGGATCTTCCTGCAAGTGAAGGGCCGTCCAAATGTCGTCGTGAAAAACATCTATAACTGACCGCGCAGCTGCGCATCCAACCGTTGTGGGCCGCAGTATTTCGACGTGAACACATGCATGATAGTAGTCGCTACTACTAATCCGTTCTCTTTCGCCGAAGAAAACATTTGACATCCGTTTCATTTTTGATATCATAAAGATAGCTTTTTGGGCGACGATGGAACCCAGTGATGGGTAGCCGGGCAGCGTTCGCATAGCTGGAAAGGAGGTGGTCTATCTATGGGTAGTCCGGAATGTACGCCTGACATCGTAGACAGGCCCACCGATTTCGGTGGGGTTTTAGGGGAGGTTTCCTCGGCCTAAAACTTTTAGCGAACCTGGCTACTTTGTCAGGCCGAATCTGGAATATCGACGCCCCTCTTCGAGCTATTCTCGCTTGCGGAGGGGCGCTTCTCGTATGGCGCGTGTGACCCTGGCATGTGTACTCGAAGAGACGCAGCCAAGCGCGCTAAATTCGGATTGGCGCGGGAGTGCTTCTGCCCCGGCTATTTCGCCGCTCCTTAGCCAAACCATCTCGGCGGCGCCGAGATGCACTTTTGCCCAAATTCGGGGAACTACTCCTCGCCGGAGAAGTCGCTTAGGTGTCCGACCATGCCCTTGATGCCACCGAGGGTCATGTCTTCCATGTGGAAGATTTGCTTGATCTGCTTGAGCGTCCACGCGCCGTAGTTGCCGGTCCAGCGTTGCCTCGATATGGGGTTGAGCCAGACGGTGTGCTCGAAGCGTTTGGCGATCAGATTGAGCCAGTAGATGCTTGGCCTGGCGTCGTCCAACTCGAATCCCGAAATGGAACCGTAGGCGGATGCCAACTCTTCGGGGGCCATCGTGGCGTCGCCGAGAATGACGAAACGGGTATCTTCGCGTTTTTGCAGGAGTTTATCGACACTGTAGGAGCGAATGCGGCGCTGGTCGACATAGACCTTGTCATAGATGGTATTGTGGAAGTAGTAGGTCGTTATTTCGTCGAAGCGGTCGTGCAACTTGCTAAACAGAAGGCGGGTGATATCGATGTAGGGGGTCATCGAGTAGCCGCCGTTGTCGATCATCAGAACGACTTTGATCTTGTCGCGCAACTCCCTTTTGAAAACGAGTTCGATTTCGCCGCCGTTTCTCGATGTATTCCGAATGGTATCTGGCAGATCGAGATCGTTCTCGGCACCCGCCTTCTTGAGGTGTTTCATCGATTCGAGGGCTTGGCGCAAATTGTCGCTGCGCAGTGTGTTGTCGTGGGAGTAGGACACATAGCGCCGGTCGCCGATGACCTTGAGCGCGGAGCCGTTGCCGGCCCCTCCGCCAACGCGAACGCCGCCTTCGGCATTGCCCGAGTGGCCAAAGGGCGAATTGCCTTTTGTGCCAATCCACTTGCTGCCGCCGTGATGTTCTTCGGTTTGCTCCTTGAGGCGTTCCCAGAATTTCTTCATCAGCTCTTCGGGCTTCATGTCCCACTTCGCCCGCGCCGGAAGTTCGCCCTCTTCAATAGCTTTATTGAGCCAATCGCGGAACTGTTTCGTGCGCAGGAGCGACAGATCGCCCTCCTCGACGGGGGGGATGTCGATATCGTAGAAGTAAAGGGCGAAGGCGCGCTCGAAGGCGTCCATATGCTCGACGCGGCGCACATAGGTGAGCCGAAGAAACACGAAAAGATCGTCGAGGGTTTGGACAAAGCCTTTTTCGAAACCCCTGTTCATTTCCAGAATGTCCTTTGGGCTCGCCGGCACGCCGTACTCAAGCAGCAGATAGGCGAAATCGACGAATAGGGCGTTGTAAGCTCTCTCTTCCTCGGCGGCGGCTGGCATTACATGAACCTTTTCGGTCCGGAATCCCCGCCGCGATAGGCCTGAATGTCGCTGGCGCGTTTCAAGAGCACACCCATCAGCGGCGGATCTTTCGGATTGGGTATGGTGTCGGTCCGTTCCAGCGCGCCGATCCAGTTGAGCAACTCGCTCGTCGCCGGAGGCTTCTCGTAACCGCGCTCCCGCAATTCGTAGAAGATATGGACCGCCGCTTCCATCAACTTGGCGCTCGTGTCCGGGTAATGCAACTTGATGATCTCCCGCATCTGATCCTGGTCGGGGAAGGCGATGTGGTGGCAGTAGCAGCGCCGGAGGAAGGGGTCGGAAAGCTCGCGTTTCGCGTTCGAGGTCAGGAAAATGGCGGGGCGGATGTCCGCTTTAATAATCGTGTTGATTTCGCGAATCGTAAATTCGCAATCCTCGAGAATGTCGAGCAGATTGTCTTGGACATCCGATTCCGTCTTGTCCACCTCGTCGAGCAGGAGCACGACCTTCTTGTTGGCCCTGAAGGCGCGGCCGATGGGGCCCCACACGACATAGTCGTAGAAGTTTTGCACGTCGCGCCCCGTTTCGCCCGAGCCGAAGCGGGCGTCATTGAGGCGCAGGACGGTATCCTGCGTGTAGCAGGATTCTTCGCCTTTGATGGTGGACTTGCAGCGGAGGACTTCGGTGTCCATGCCGAGGGAATTGGACACTTCAAGAGCCAGGCAAGTCTTTCCCGTACCGGCTTCCCCCGTGAGCAGGAGCGGCTTCTCCATGCGAAGCGCGATATTGACGATAGCGCCCAATTCTGGATCGAGGTAGTAGTTTTCGGTTCCGTCAAATCGAAGATCGTCTGGGTTCATGAGAGCTCCACATACACAAAGTAAAGAATATCGGCCGCGCTTCAAAGGCAGGGGCAGCCCAGCTACACAAAAAGATCGCGCACAATGTCAAAAACCGCGCAGATTGTACCAGGAAATATGTATACTGTTCAATCAAGTAGAGTTACCTTGGGCGGCGCCCGGCCTGACCACGCCGCAGCCAATAGATCTCAACTCGATGCCATCGAGCGGGGGAAGCATTCGATGAAACTGGATAGTGTTACGGCTTTCCTCGCCCTTTTCGTAGTTTTCGCCCTCGGTTCCGCTGCCCAGGAACCTCGAAAAACGCTTGGAGATGCCGTTGGGCGGGAGCCTCGGGCCATCGTGGAAAAGGTGGTCGAGGACCCCAATCTTCCTCCCATCGAGGCCACCATGCAGTCGCTCTCGCTTCGGGAGCGGGTGGCGCAACTGATGTTTGTGACGATGCGCGGCCGCTTCGGTCCCGATTCCGATGGGCGGCGGCTGCTGCGCGACCTGTCGCCCGGCGGCGTCCTAATTCCCGACATTGCGAGGCCTGGAGACTCCGCTCAATACGTCGCCGCTTTGCGCGGGGCCCCCATGGAAGTCCATAAGAAGATTCCCATGTTCATCGCCACGAACGCCTATTCGCTCACGCAACACCATTCGCAGCGCGGAGCCAAGTTCATCCAGATGCCTTCTCCTTTGGCGCTCGCCGCCGCGAACGATCCCGCATCGACAGAACGGCTAACGAATCTTGTCGCGCGCTACCTCGATACAATGGGATTCAACATGCACATGGGCCCTTCGCTCGCGCTGGCGCCGGACCTAACCGGCGCTGAAGCTACGGTTCTGACCTTTGGAAGCGACCCGGGTCTCGCCGGAGAAACGGGCGCCGCGTTCTACCGGGCGCTGATGGGCCACAACATTCAAGGTGTCCCCATGGGATTTCCTGGCGGCGGCGCGAACCGGCTGCGGGGAGGCGCGGCGGTCTTGCTGACGCCGCGCGGTCTTCTCGCGGAGAGGGAGCTGGCGCCCTACCGGCTCGCCATCGAAGAGGGGGTGCGATTCATGCATGTCGGCAACACGCTGCTGGCGCCCACAATCGACCGCACGTCCGGCCCCGCTAGCACGTCTCCGATAGTTATGCAGGATTTGCTGCGCCGCGAGCTCGGCTTCGACGGAATCGTCATCGCCGGCCCCATGGATTCCCCGGACCTGGGCGGCATCTACGGGCACGCGGCGGCCGCCATCCGCGCACTGCGGGCCGGGGCCGATATGATTTATTGGGGACAGTCCGGCGCGCGCGTGGCCCAGGGCGCTCTCGCCATTGCCCGCGCCGTGGCGGACGACAGTTTGGACGAGGGGATTATCGACGCGGCCCTCAAGCGCGTTTTGACCGTGAAGGAGGAGCTGGGCCTGCTCGACCGGGCACCGCCCGACGTCAAGGACGCGAAAAAACTGGAAAAGGAAAAGGCGAAATCAGATGCGGCCTATCTTGTTGAACGGCGCGCCATGACCTTGGTTCAAAACCGGGGGGGCATACTGCCCCTGACCGGGGGGCGGTCGGCGCCCATCGGGGTGACGGGCGTCGTAGGCGTCGACGAATTACAGGACGCCCTCGAGGAGAGAATAGAGCGCGTCGCAAAAGAAGAAATGATAAATGCGCGCCATGTGAGCCGGCTCGAAAGTTTCGAGATCAAACGGATCACGCGAAAAATTGCCGGAATCCGAACGATGGTCTGCGTACTGGACAATTCCATCGAACCCGCTGGGCAGGCGCGGCTCGTGCGGGAGCTTCAGGATGAGGGCGTGCGCGTCGTTGTGGTTTTGCTTGGTTACCCGAAGTTGCTTCCACAACTTCGCCATGCGGACGCGCTGGTGCTCGCTTACAGCCGTTCCTTTTCAGCGTCTCAAACGATGCGCGCGGCGGCGGATATCCTCTTGGGCAACGCGCCGGTCGCCGTTCTCGAAGCGCGGCAGGAACTGCGACTCGCGGTAAACGAAGAAATGACCTTCGACGTGCTCGACGTGATTCGCAGCCCCGTGGGCAAACTGCCCGTCACCATCGATGAGACTTTCCCGGCCGGCATGTCGGTCCGCTACAACCCCGTCATGGCGCTGGACAAGGTGCAGTGGGATTTTGGCGACGGCGCCCGCTCGCGGGATCACTCGATAGCGCACGCTTTCAGGAAGCCGGGGCGCTACCCCGTCACGATTTCCATCACCAACGCGCGGGGCGATCTGAGCGCCGGGACTTACCACGTCGTCGTCGAATAGGGGAGACGGCCAGAGCACTTTAAGGTTAACGTGCGGTAGTCCCTTAGGGGTTGAGTTTGGTTCAAAGTGGCGTGAAAATCAATCTTCATTGAGGAGTCCTCGAAGCGATGGGATGATGAACATCTCGCGCAGCTTGAGTGCGGTGGCGGTGATGCGTCGTCCGAGAGCGGTGAGATAGTACTTGTAGCAGTTCCTGACTTTTTTTGATGAGGCCGTGTTTGCGCAGCTGTTTGATCATGCGCGAGATTTTGCCGGCGCTTTTGCCGGGCAGGTGATTGCGCAGTTCGCTGTTGCGAAATCCGCTGATGGTGAATTCGCCTCGGGTGATAATGCGGAAAAGATCGAGGTCGTCGATGGCAACGAACGCGTTGTCCAACATGGTGTAGCCGATGTTCTTCTTGTCCA
>CAYNZS010000158.1:0-9607 GCA_964401695.1 uncultured Nitrospirales bacterium | reverse complement strand
GTGATGCCCAAGCGGGCATCCACCTCGCGCAACAAGACCGCGCCACCGTCCAAACCGATATGGCCCCCGTCAAACGCGTCTCGAACCGTGCGCCGCCCCAGCCCTGTAAATTCGATCTGAACCGGTGTACACTCTGTCTTCATAAAGTCGGCTCCTTATCGTGTGCCTAAAGTGCTTCTCGCAAGGCCTTTATGCGAAAGGAATCGGCTTTTCTCAATAGGGATGGTGAAATATTCGGGCTAAGGGTATTGCTCGAAATGACCTTTTCAGGTCTCTCCGAGGACATGAGTAAGAATTAGAGACAGATACGTCTCCGCAGGCCTCTGCCGTCGTTTGGGTCTCGCCTGCGCATATTGTCTATACTTCCCGCTATGCATTCCTTACGCTAGATCCACGTCGCCCCTCCGAACTTGGCCGACTTCGTGTCGGAGAGCGCCGATGGTATCGGGGAGCTGTTTGGTGCCCGCGCGTCCGACGCCTACCGCACCCAGGCCTCGATTCAATTGGAGGCCTCGCTCGCTGTATCGGAAATCGAAGCCTTCGCGGTCTTCGACGGCAGCGTAGCGGTGGGCTTGCCATCTCCGCCATTTCGGACGAGACGGGCGTCGTGTCGTTCATACACGTTCCCTCCAGCCATTTGGGACAAGGGATCGAATCCGACCTCCTTGTCCGAAGTATAGAGGGCCAGCGGAAGCGGGGGGTTGGCCGTATCGTCTCGGATTTCGTACCGCTGTGCCCCTCAAACTTGAACCGGCGCTGGCTACACTCGATTTCAGTTCGTTGAGCCGGGCGGTCATGGTTGAAGTCTTGCGGGATGACTCAGGCGGAAGCGCCGTGGGTTTCCACCGATAATCCCGCTGTTCGCCTGTATGAACGGTTGGGGCTTGTCGTTCGGCGCAGACACACCGCGTTCACTTGGAGCGCCGGGGAATGAGGGCGTATACTGGGCCCGCACCGGAATTGTGGGCTTCCCTCTCGCATGAATACGCAATGACCGCGGCAGGCAACTCGCTTCAAGACGGAGATCGGATGATGACGAAAGCTATCGCGCTCGGTGTGGTGGCGCTCGGTGTGCTCGCGGGTTCGATGTGTTGGGCGCAGGCGGCTTTGCCCGCCGAATTGACTCATCTTCAGGAGTTGGTGGGCGATGCTGGCGAACTTGTCGCGGCGGCGCGCCGTTTCGACTTGCAGCAGCAGAAACTGCTCAAGTGGTATGGGGAACTCGCGCGAGACTACGCGGAGGAGGGCAAGCCTGACTTCGCGGCAATCAAGGCCGAAGAATCGAAGCGGCGGCTGGCTTTGGTGGAGCAATCGTGGTTGTTCACGCTTCAGTACTACCCTAACGACGCGCGGGCGAACAATTATTTTGGCGAGTTCCTTTATGACTATCAGGGGCGCCACCTCGACGCGGTTCAGAAATGGCTCCTGGCGGCCCGGTTAGACGACGAACTCGCGAGCCCGCAGAGTAATCTGGGCATCCACTACTTCCATAACGGCGATTACGACAACGGCTTCAAACACCTGAGCAAAGCGCTCAAGCTCGAGCCGGATAATCCCGATTTTCTGTACAACCTCTCCCAGATGTATGTGATCCACTTTCCCTATCTTCAGCAGAAGTGCGGGATGTCGGAGAAGAAACTGTACAGCGAGGCGATGCGGTTTTCCAGAGAGGCGGCGAAGTACGCTCCCGACGACTACGATATCGTCAAGGACTATGCGATGAATTTCCTTGCGGGCGCGAATTTCGGTGTCGAGGTAAAGTGGGACGAGAGCGCCGAAGCGTGGTTCCAAGTCCGCAAGCTGGCGCGCAATGAAGACGAACGATTTTTCTGTCAGCTCCAGGTGGGCAGGTCCTGGATCAAAGCGCGTAAATGGGCCCTGGCGCTGGCAGCCCTGAACGAAGCGCGCACTTTGGGTCCGGACAGCGTTGTGGTTCAGAACCTTATTGACGAGACAGAGGAGAAGCTGCGGCAGTGAGCGCCGCCGTGCCCCCGCCAGTCTCGATGCGATCGGAGCCTCGTTGAAGATTCGGCACACGGGTCCTCTCTCCATCGGCCGCAAGGTTACCTATGTCTTGATCATTCTGTTCGCCGCCGTGTTCATCTACTTCGTCGCCGGGCGCGGCATGCGCTTCTTCATGATTCCTTCGCGTTCGATGGAGCCCACCCTTTCGCCGCCAGAATATGTGGTGACGCTTAGTGAAAGAATCTATGCGCGCGGGGATATCGTCGTACTCGATGACCCGATCGAAGGCACGGGCTATCTGGCGAAAAGAATCGTGGGTGTGGCGGGCGATACGGTGTCCATTCGCGGGGGCGCCGTGTATCTTAATGGCCTATACGCTTCGGAACCCTACGTGAAGAATACCATCGATTATTCTCTCGACCAACCGTACACGGTGCGGGAGAACGAGGTGTTCGTGCTAGGGGACAACCGCAATTTCAGTGAGGACAGCCATGAATGGGAGTATAAGGGAATTTCCGTAGATTCCATTGTTGGCAGAGTCCGCTATGTATACTTGCCTTTCAGCCGAATGCGCGAGGTGCGCTCCTATCCGCTGACCAATTTGGACGGCCTATAGCGGTGGGGATCGCGGGGCCTTCTAGCGAAAGGGGTTCGTGTGCCCGATTTGCGGTAAAATAGAGAGAAATCTGGGCGCGAATACTCGCGAACGGGATAACGGTCTCAATCTCATGAGTTCATTCAGCGATCACTATGAGTTTCGATTTGGGCACGACCGCGTTACGTGGGGTGTTCAGACGATCCTATTGGCCACCACGGCCGCCTTCGCCATTCAACTTCTGTTCGACATCCCTTTCGGCGGCGGTGGCCTCATTGGCGGCTACGCGTATGAGGAATGGCTCGCCTTTAACTCCACGACCATGGTGCGCGGCTGCCTGTGGTCGCCCCTGACGTACATCTTCATACACTTTTCGCTGTCTCACCTCTTCTTCAATATGCTCATGCTTTATTTCTTCGGGCCCGATGTCGAGCGGGTGCTGGGGACGCGGCAGTTTATTCGGTTCTACCTCTTGTGCGGCGCGATTGGCGTGATGGCGAACTTGGCGCCGATGCCTCCCAATTTCAACTTCCTTCCGAATGTCAGCGTCGTGGGAGCGAGCGGCGCAACCTTAGGAGTTCTCGTCGCGTTTGCCTTTGTCGAGCCGGACCGCAAGGTCTTCCTCTTTCCCATACCAATCCCGTTGACGTCGCGCGCGCTGGTCATCATTATCGTCGCGATCAACCTTATGATGGCGGTTGGGGGGGGCAGCACGACATCCGTTGCCACCCATTTTGGCGGGATGGCGGTCGGCTATGCGTATATGAAATACCGGCCGGTGTACAGCGCGTGGCGGGCGCAGCGCCGGCTCAAATGCCGCGCACCGAAGAAGAAGAAGGACGGCGCGCCGCCAGAGTCCGCTCTGGAAGAACTGGGCAAAGAGATCGATAATATATTCAAGTTTCAGAATAAGGATCGGCGCTAGCCCGATCCGGTCGAAACGGCGTGGCGTCGAGAAGAGGCGATAAGAGAATGTTTGGATTTGGCGGACCGAATGAGTTCCTTATCATTGTGCTCGTTGTCGCCGTGTTGACCATGACGGGATTGTGGCCGAAGATTATTCATGGCCTGCGCGAACTTCGGGGAGACGACGTGGGCCCCCCGCCAGGAAACGGGCCCGCGCCGCCGCATGGGGAAGTGGAGATGTGCTACAAGATTCTCGGCCTTTCGCCTACCGCGACATGGAAGGATATCGAAGCCGCGTACCGCAAAAAGGCCAAAATCCACCACCCTGACCACGGCGGCGATGAAGACGCCATGCGCGCGCTTAACGACGCTTACACCCAGCTTAAGAGAGAACGGCGCGCTTAAGCGCTTACCTTCATTTCATTGGGCTTCTGACGTATCGGGATCCTTCGTTTCGTTCAGGATGACAGAAAATAACGCTTTGCCTTGTTTTCAGAAGCCGCTCCAATTGCAGCGGATACAGTCAGAGCGAATTTCCGCCGTCTACGGCCACGATGGCTCCGGTGATCATTCGGGCTTTGTCCGAGGAGTAGAATACGGCGAGGTTGCCGATATCCTCCGGAGTTTGTTCGCTGCCAAGGGGCGTCGACCTGGCAACGATTCGGTCAAAGATTTCCCGTTGTGACAGATCGGCAAAGTCCGGATTGTTCTGTTTCAATGTAGCCGTCATCATCTCCCAGGCTCTCGTCCACAGAAGTCCGGGGCAGATGCAATTGACGCGAATTCGTCTTGGTGCGTACTGAATGGCTTGGGTTCTCGTCAGATGAACGACGGCCGCTTTTGCGGCGCCATAGGCAACGAGGCTGGGCGTCGGTTCAAGGGCCGCAATCGAGGCTATGTTGATGATGTTGCCCCCGTCTTCCATTTTCGGAACGACCGCGCTCGCGGACGCGAAAGCCGTTCGGAGATTGGCGGCGAGTTGCGTATCCCACACTTGGTCGCTCATGGTGGCGTCGGCGGACCCGCCCATCAGCACGTCGACCTCCGGCAAGGGCGCCCCGATTCCCGCGTTGTTGACCAGCACGTCGATGCGGCCGTGCTGCTCGACGATCTGTTCGGCCGCCTTGCCCATCTCCTCTTGGTTTGAGGCGTCCGCGATGATTCCGGTAACCTCCCCAGAGACAGAGGCCACGGTTTCATCGATAGGCGCGCCTTCGAGGTCCGTAACGACGACCTTGGCATTTTCGTCGGCAAAACACTGGGCGATTCCAGCGCCTATTCCATTTGGAAAGCCTGCGCCGGTTACCACAACAACTTTGTTCTCGAGACTCATGATGGTTTCCTTTGATTGCAGGGGACTGCATGGTTAACCCGGTTATCCCACGTCGCTGACCGGGTCACGCAACAAGATGGCGAGATATGCAAACCAGCGCAATTCGTGGACATCGATTGACCTTGCATCGCCAACGCTGCAAGGTCAATGATATCAGCGCGGGCGGAAATTTGCGAGACACACTCGCTGGGAACCAATCCGCGGCGGCCGCGGGCCGCTCGATACCGAAGATCTCTGGCAAGGCTGGAAGAAGCAGAGGAGGATGTCATGCGAATTATCGGATTAAGTTCTGGCGCGACGGGAAGAGCGAGCAACGTGGACCGCATCGTCCGGTCCGTGATGGAGCGGACGGGATGGGAGAGCGAGTTTGTCAAGCTGACCGATCTCACCTTCACGGGGTGCAAGGGTTGTGCCGATCTGTGCGCGAAACCACAGGTCTGCAAGGTAGAAGACGACCTGTATCCCTACTATCACAGCCTCAAGGATGCCGATGCCATCGTATTGGGCGCCTCGGTCTATTTCGATTCGATTAACGCGACCATGCGCGCGTTTGTCGAACGCTTCTACGGATACCGCCATGTGAGCATCGCCATCTCCGGGAAGCCCGTCATTCTGGCCCTCGCTGGCGGCGGACCCACCGGCAAGGCGATGGAGGAGTTCCGCCAGTTGATGGAACCTTTCAATCTGAACGTGGTCGACACGATCAACTATTGCTCGCGTGTGCCCCCGTGTTTCATCTGCGGACGCCACACAGATTGCAGCATCGGCGGCCTCTATCAGATGATGGGGGAAGCCGCGCACACTGTCGAGGTGGCGCCGGAAATGTTCAACCGCTGGGAAGACGAACATGAAGTGATCGAGGCGATAGGCCGGTCGGTCGCGGAACTCAAAGGCCTCTACGAAGATGAGGACAGCGCCGCGCCTGAAGCCCCGGCCGCGGATTCCGTCTCTTCGCAATAAGACGGGACCGGCAAGAGTCGAGAGCCGAACCTGTTCTCAACGCGAGAACGGACCCGCAAAACCGGGAGCTTGTTTTCGGCCTCCGCCGGTGTGTCCTATTGGACTTTGCGGATCGCGATGGTGCTGGCACTGTCCGATTGATTGGCGACGAGAAGGACGCTCAGGTTTAGGGTGTCGCCGGCGCCGCGCTCCGCGCCTTCGGGCACGACGAGGCGGAAGGTACCGACGCCGGACGGCTGGCCGTCGTCGGCCCGATAGGCGAGCGTATGTTCGCCAAGCGCCCACAGGCCGTAGGCGCCGCGCATGTTTGGGAAGATAATGGAAGGATTTCCATCTATGGCGAGCCTGACGGTTCCCAGCCCCTGTGAGATGGCTTTGAACTCGAATACGAGATCCCCCGCTCCAAGCGCCGGCATGGCCCACCCGTAGTGTTTGGGACCGTCTGATCCGGGGCCTCCAGCGAACTGGGTGATCACTCCGTCTGTTCGCGCGAAGATCTTTTGGGCGGCCTCCGCGGGGGTTTGCGCCGCACCGGAATCGGCCTCGGCGGTTGGCTCCCCGTAGACGAACACGTTGGCAAGCAGCAGTTGGCTAGCGATCGAGCCGCCCATGAAAGTGAGCCTCAGGCGGTTCGTCGCGACAGGCTTGACCCATTCGATTGGTGGAGTCCGAACTGCGTACGTATTCCGATCGACATGGGCATTGTATTTCGGCGTTCCTGTCGTGAAAGGCTGCTCTTCCGATAGTCCGGTCCATCTCCCGCTCGCGGCGTCCCAGTACTGAATAGCCATGATTCCAATGGGTGTCATGGGCCTGCTGGGAACGATATCGATGGCGCGGATCTCGTAGGCGCGTCCGAGGTCCATGTCGGCTACGGCAGGGTAAGGGACGAGCCAATTGATCAGCTCTCCCTCCGGGGTGACGACCCGGTCCACCTCTGGAACGCGCCACCAGGGCCGCGCGAGGCGTGTCGATTCAGGCGGAACATCGGACAGGCTCACCCGCAGCCGGGGCTCGGTGTTGTACAGAATCGGTTGAAGGTGTTTGCGCGCGAGAACGGAAAACTCGCGGGGCCGCCAATGGGTCACGAAATTTG
Source organism: uncultured Nitrospirales bacterium (assembly GCA_964401695.1). GTDB lineage: Bacteria > Hydrogenedentota > Hydrogenedentia > Hydrogenedentales > JAPYPO01. Next base: position 2,752 of record CAYNZS010000158.1, on the reverse strand, counting down.
CCGTGAACGAGTCGATCCTCTCGAAGTCTTCGCTGATCAGCGCGAACTCGTCGTCGGTCATGTCGGTCGCGACGATGTAATCCGTAATGGGGTAGTACCGGGCCAGATCCTCCATTTCTTCGCCGCTTGCGTTGAGCACGAAGGGGCGCGCCTGAATTTCTTTTCTGTATAGGACAATCGACGATTCCATCAATCGAGACTCGCCGAGCGGCACGATTCGAAGGCGCCGCGCCTCGACGGAATCGAAAGAGAAATAACGTCTGGACGACAGAAACATGTCGGCGTACACGGGCGGGGAAAAGTCTTGGAAGGTCTCGGAGCCCGCCGGTTGGTACTCGACGCGGACGCCATAGAAGCGGCCCTCGGTGTTCGGCGGAAGCACGTAGTCCAGCGCGTCCAGCGTGACGGCTGCCGCGAAGTTCACGACCACCTCCTTGCCATCCGGCATCAGCAAGGCGTTTCCAAAGAGCCCCAATCCGCCCACGCTGTATTCGCTGCCGGCGCCGGATACGACGCTGAGGGACGCACCTTCTTCTTGCACGGCGCTTGTCACATTTACGAGCGGTCCGACATAGTCGCGCGTGGGGCGTCTTGGGTCGGCGTTTCGCAGGGGGCGGTAGCGCCTCTGCATGCGCTCGACGTCGACTTTCGAGATGCGGAGACTTTCGTAGTTCGCCATGGGCGCCGTCACGTACTGCGCCTCCCGATCATGTTGGGCCATGGCGTCGAAGACACGGGTCTGCCAGTTTTCGCCCCGAAACGCCGGGAAGTATTTGGAGGAGCTGGCGAAAACCTTATCGGAATAGACAATGAGGCCTTCCTTTTCCGTTCGGACCATGTGCCGGTGATCGGAAAACCACGGGACTTGGATTTCGGACAGGGAGCCAAATGAAACAAAGGTCAGGTTGCTGAACTGAAAGACGAGGAATGCGGAGAAAGCGGTAGCGACTACGATCCGGGTGGGCCGGCCCGGCAGGGAGGTTAGCGCGACAGCGGCCAGGATCGCCATGGGCGGAAGCATGGGCAGGATGTAGCGGGGCGCGGGCGATTTGAACGACCATGCGAGCGTCAGGATGAAGTAAGAGCCGAGGAGCCATAGGACGGTCAAGGCGGCGGGCATGGGAACGCGCCTGCGCAGTAGGGCGAAGGGCAACCCGAGCGCGGCCACGGCGAACAAGGGCAAGAAGGTTCCCGTGTTTATGATATAGAGCAAGTAAATGGTCCAATCGTGCCAATTGGAGAAATCGAGCGACCCCTGCGTGTCCTTGAATACTCTCTCGTAGGTATCGCGCATGACGTCGAGGTTGTTGACGTACCACGGGGCCATGAGAACGGCCGGCAACGCGACGATGATGAAAAGGTTCACGACGGCGCGCCCGAGATCGGCGGACTCGCCGGATTCCGGTTTGGTCCGGATCGACTGGACGATGCCCCCGAGGATGGCCAGGGCCGCCGGCGCAGCGTAGTACACCGGGGTGGTCCAGCGGACGAGGACGCCGATGGCGCAGATGAAAGCGAAGACAAATACCCATCGCGTGTTGCGAAACAGGTCGGTCTTGACGAGGGCCCACATGGCCCACACGACGACCGTGGCGGCCATCAGGTCTTGCAGGAAAAATCGCGACCCTCCGAATAAGAAAGGAGTGAAGCTGGCGATAAACGCGGCGAACAAGGCCTGCCACCGGGAGAGAAACGACCGGGCGAAACAGTACACGCCCGCAATCAGGGCGAGCAACGCTAAGGTGTTCACGAATACCATGGCATCCGTGTTGTAGGGTAAGACAAGCCAGGTCAGCGCGCCAAGAATGTGAAGTATGGGCGGGTAGATGGTGCGGATGTTCCGCGCCGCTTCGAAGCGTTCGCCCACGGTCGCATGATCGTCGCTCGTCATCGCGTCGTAATATTGCTCGGCGAATTGGAGGTGGAGGGCCGCATCCGCGCCGATGGGATGGCGATCCGCCGCTAGCCACCACAGATTTACCGACAAGTGAAAGAGCAACATGAGGGTCAGGTAGACGATGGGGGCGCGCGAGTGGTTGGCGGCTGCTGGCTGGTCCTGCAAATCTTGGGAATTGGACATGCGTTGATCCTAATTTGAAGCGGGTAAAAGGCAGCGAATGCGATGGTAGCACAGGGCTAGCGCCTCCTCAATGATTTTCGCGAAGCTCTTGAGGCAATAGCCAAATCCGGCGGAGCGGCGGCTCGTGGTCCGCTGGGCGCGCTATCTACGTCATCTCCCAATCCCCTTGTCTGCAAAAGAAGACCTCAGAGAGTTGTTGAGGATCAGCTCAAACTGTCTGTCAGTGAAATCGAACGTTTCTTGCAGCAACTCGTACTCGGATTGTATCGAACAGCCGAATGGGCCCGGATCGTCCGTATTGACGCTGAAGTTCATTTCCAGTGCCGCGGCTCTTGCGATCGGGTGTCCAGAAAGGCTTCTCACGCTACCGGTCCTGAGATTGCTTGTCGGACAGAATTCCAGGTGGATGTCGCGCTCCCGGATGAACGCGACGAGCTACTCGTCCTCGAAGGCCCCGACGCCGTGACCTATCCTGTCCGGCTTGCCGTATTCGAGCGCATCCCAAACGGATTCCGGTCCAGACCATTCGCCGGCGTGGATTTCGATGCCCATGCCCGTTTCTCTCAATTGGTCAAGTTGCTTTTGAAGCGAACGGATTGGGAAGGCGCTTTCGTCACCGGCTAGAGCGTTTTAAGAAATTATAGATACGAAGCGGCACCAAAAAATCCTCGC
>CAYNZS010000157.1:0-9666 GCA_964401695.1 uncultured Nitrospirales bacterium | reverse complement strand
GAACCATTGGCGAAGTCCTAGAAAGTGCATAAGTGCGCAGGGTATAAATACCGATTTCATTTTGCCGTTTATTAATGCAACCCACTCCACATTCGAAATAATGGTTGGTTTTAATGTGCGCGTAAGGATGTCTACATTAAGAATAATTATTTGATGTTTGGCGATGTTTCGGGCGTTGTTGGCGTTTCGGGGATGATTTGTGGAACCTCGGCGGTAACACTGCCGGCGCAGTTTGTCATCGATTGTGTTAGCGCTATGACGGGAGGAGAGGAAATCACTGGCGGCATCGGAGATGTTATCGTTCACGATGGCGTTGGCGAGTTGATCAACATGATTGTCGGTCAGGCAAAAACGACCTTGGGCAGTACTCAATACAAGTTTGACATCACGTTGCCAACGGTTATTTCGGGGCGCGGTCACGAGATGTATCACAAACAGAGAACGGTCTGTATTTCGACGATTTTCGAAACGTAGAAGGGCCAAGAGTTCGGCTTGGATTTGTGTATACCAGACGGATGATTCGTTATAGCAATTCCGCGATCTGAACCGCGTTATAGGCCGCGCCCTTTAGCAGGTTGTCGGAAACGATCCACATGTCCAACGCTGAGGCGTGCGACACATCTTCTCGAATTCGGCCGACAAAGGTCGCCCCATCGCCCACGCAATCCAAAGCCAGTGGATACACCTGATTCGCTGGGTTGTCTTTTACCGTCACGCCGGGGGCTTGGTTCAGTATGTGCCGGGCTTTCGCGGCCGTCAGCTTCTTCTGTGTTTCCACGTTGACCGATTCGCTGTGGCCCGTGTGAACGGGCACACGAACGGTAGTCGCGGTGACACAGATGGAATCGTCCCCCATTATCTTCTTTGTCTCATCGATCATCTTGATTTCTTCGGTAGTGTAGCCGTTGTCGGCGAAGGCATTGCTCTGTGGAATCTGGGGGATGCAATTGAAGGCGATAGGGTGCGGGAAAACTTCGCCCTTCGGCGTTTCGCCGTCGAGAACGGCGCGCGTCTGAGCCGCCAGTTCGTCTAACGCGTCTTTGCCGGCACCCGACACGGCCTGATAGGTCGAGACGACTACGCGGTTAACCGTAGCGGCATCGTGCAGCGGCTTGAGAACGCAAACCATCTGAATCGTGGAACAATTTGGGTTTGCAATGATGCCCCCATGCCAGCCCACATCGTCCCCATTGACTTCGGGCACCACCAAGGGCACCTTGGGATCCATGCGCCACGCGCTGGAATTGTCGATCACCACACAGCCATCGGCCGCGGCAAAAGGCGCAAATTTCTTGCTGGTACCCCCGCCCGCGCTGAATAGCGCCACCTCGATGCCCTTAAACGAATTTTCGCCAAGTACCTCGACCTTCAAAGTCTCGCCGCGAAAGCTGAGTTCTTTCCCCCGCGAACGCGCCGAAGCAAGCAGTCTCAAAGACTTAACCGGGAAATCCCGGTTTTCGAGTGTCTCCAACATGCACTGGCCCACAACACCAGTCGCCCCAACCACAGCAACAGATTTTTCGTTCATCACGTACTCTTCCTTGTTTCTTATTCGCGGAATTATGCGCATTCGCTGCCGATCGACGGCACGGTACACAAATCGAAGACGGCGGTATCCATAGGATAGGCCCTCCGAAGGAAAGCCAGGTTACATTGGACAATCTCACTGCTGGCTGCGTGGGCCCCGCGCAGCCAAACTAGAATCTCATGAGCTCATTCTTGCGCTTCGTTTCTTCTTCTCGCGGCGACTGGCACGGATGACTTCGTCGGCGTACTGTTCGGCCAGTCTTGTGAACAACTGGTATCCCGCAATGTCTTTCTGCAACTCCGCTACTTCGTCCTTGGGAACGTAACGGACTTCGTTGCGTCCCTCGCGCCATGTTTGATGGTTGTAGTAGGGGCGTCCACTCATCTGAGACATTGCACCCCGCTCCATCCGCTCGATCGCCGCCATCCGATCCAACAATTCTTTCATCTTTCGAGTGTGTTTCATGGCAGGAAGATATAGTGTCCGATATACCAATGTCAAATATAACCGCAATAGACGTCGAGCAGGAGGAAAGAGAAGGGGCCTATCCCTGGACCCGAGATCTTAGAAAGTCTCTTGAAGGATCGCGCGGCCTACTCCGCCTCTTCGTCGAGTATGAGGGCGGGGCCAGGGTGATCGGGATGGCGGAGCGACTCGACCATCTCTTGGATCTTCTGTGGCGGCGGCGGCGTAATGCGCGACACGCCAAGCGCGATGGCGAAGTTGAGCGCCATCCCCACGGCGCCGATTCCTTGGGCAGATATTCCGAAGCACCATAGCCTCATGTCGTAAAATTGCGCGCCGATGATATAGGCCGCCGTGAAAGTTAGCCCGGCGAGCATTCCGGCGATCGCGCCTTCGCGATTGGTGCGCGGGTCGAAGATGCCGAGCAGGATGATGGGGAAAAAGCTGGACGCGGCAAGGCCGAAAGCGAAGGCCACTACTTCGGCCACGAAGCCCGGAGGGTTAACGCCAAAATACCCGGCCACAACGATGCCGACCAGTACGAAAACGCGGCCAACAAGGACACGATGCGCCTCGTCCGCCTTCGGGTTGATAAGGCGGTAGTAGATATCGTGGGCGATGGAACTGGATATAACCAAGAGAAGGCCCGCGGCAGTGGAAAGCGCCGCCGCAAGCCCGCCTGCGGCGACAAGGGCGATGACCCACGGCGCAAGGCTGGCCACTTCCGGGGTGGACAAAACGATGATGTCGCGATCGATAAACACTTCGTTCGTCGCGTCATCGGCCGTGAGCTGAATGACCCCGTCGCCGTTCTTATCGTCAAAGCGCAGGAGTCCCGTTTGCTGCCACTGTTTTGTCCAGCCGAAGTCGATGGCTACGTCGTTCACATCCAATTTTTCTAGGTCGTACATGCGGTTGTCAGCGCCGTTGTCCAAAACCTCATCCGAGATTCCCCTGATCTCCGCGTCCATTAGCGAGGTGATAAGGTTGTAGCGCGCGAACATGGCGAGTGCTGGCGCCGTCGTGTAGAGCAGGGCGATAAACACGAGGGCCCAGCCCGCGGAGAACCGCGCCGCGCGCACATTGGGCACCGTGTAGAAGCGAACGATGACGTGGGGCAACCCGGCCGTCCCGACCATGAGGGCGAGGGTGATGCAGAATATATCTATCATGCTTCGTTTGCCCTCGACGAAGGGCTTGGTATATTCGGTGAAGCCGAGATCGACTTGGATTTGGTTTAGCTTCGCCATGATTTCGCTCGTAGTGAACGCAATCTGGGGGACGGGATTGCCGGTAAGTTTATGGGAAATGGCGATGGATGGGATAAGGAAGGCGACGATGAGCACGGAGTACTGAGCGACCTGGGTCCAGGTGATTCCTTTCATCCCGCCCAACACGGCAAAAAAAGCGACGATCACCATTCCAAAGATGACGCCTTGCGCGATATCAACACCGAGAAATCGGCTGAACACGATTCCCACGCCCCGCATCTGGCCCGCCACGTAGGTTAGTGAAACGAATACAGCGGCCACCACAGCCACCAGGCGGGCGGTGGTGGAATAATACCGGTCGCCCACGAAATCGGGCACGGTGTACTTGCCGAACTTCCGCAGATAGGGAGCCAAGAGAAGCGCCAATAACACGTAGCCGCCGGTCCAGCCCATGAGATACACCGCGCCGTCGTAACCCATATTCGAGATGAGTCCGGCCATGGAGATAAACGATGCGGCGGACATCCAGTCGGCGGCAGTTGCGGCGCCGTTCGCGATAGCGGGAACGCCGTGGCCCGCCACGTAGAATCCGGCCGATTCGCGCACACGTGCGCGCCACCCGATGTAGAGGTACCCGGAAAAAGTGATAAGAATGAAGAGAAACGTCCATTTTTCGGTGGGTGTCATGGCGCTTACTCTTCGTCGTCTTCATCGAGTCGATACTTCTTGTCCAGCGTGTCCATTCGGAAGGCGTAGACGAAGATGAGGATGACAAATACGTAGATAGCGCCTTGCTGCGCTATCCAGAATCCGAGTGGGAGGCCGAAGAAGTTGACCTTGTTGAGGAGTTCCACGAAGAGAATTCCGCCGCCCAACGAGACGAGCGCCCAAATGGCGAGAAGGCCGCCGATAAGGCGCTTGTTCGCCCTCCAATACTCCTCGAATCGCTCTTGTTTCTTGTTGTTCACAGAGTGGCACTCCCGATGTAAGAATGGTGTAAGGTAAGCGCCGGTTCTCCCGCGCCTCCAGCAGGCTACGAAGATAACGAAGATGGCGTCGAAAAGCAATAGATGGATCTAGCCCGATTGGCTCATATCTCAGCGTAGTTAGTAACCACCAGCAGAGCTAGTGGCCTGTCGACCCAATTGAAGTAGGCGGCGAAATCGAGACCTTTGCGCATCGGCCAAAAGCAGACGCGAACGGAACGCAACATCCCCCTTGATCCCCCTTCAAAGGGGGACTATCAGCCCCCCGGATCGCCAAAGTCCCCCTTTGAAGGGGGATGTTATTGGAAGAGGGCCGACGCTATTTTCGAAAATCCCTGTGGAACCGGCAGAGCCTGGGGTGTAACGATGAGTCAGAGCCCGCTATGCGGGGAAATGGGACAAGTGGAAGCTCGCTATGGTTTCGGAAAGCCGGTCCACGTTGCCATCGCCTTGAATGAGGAGGTCGGCGAAGCCTCGGGTGGGTTCGACATAGGCCTCATGCATGGGACGAACGTTCTGCTCGAATTGATCCCGAACAGCGGCCTTGCGGCGGCCGCGGACTTTGACGTCCCGGGCGATTCGCCGGGACAGGCGGAGGCCACAGTCAAGCGTCACGAAAACCTTGGTATGGGCCAAGCTCCTGATCTCGCGCCACCACAGCGCGTGAAGCCCTTCGACGATTAAGTGGGCCTCCGGCGTGGTCGAGACGGTTTCGGGAAGACGGGAGTGGGTGGCGAAATCGTAGCGCGGCGTTTCGATGCTTTCGCCGTTCAGCAGCTTTTCCAGATGAGAACGGAGCATCTCGTGATTGATGGCGGAAGGGTGGTCGAAATTATGGGCGTCCTTTTCGGAAATGCTCATGCCTGTTAAGTCACGGTAGTACCAATCCATCGAGATCAGTTGCGCCGCGTCCAGGCGCGCGGCCACCGCTTCGGCCAAGGTGGTCTTACCCGAGCATGAGCCGCCGGCTATGAGGAGGAGTCTGGGGAGCATTACCGGATCACGTCGACGGGCGCTGTCTCGACGAACCCCGTCATCGCGTCGCGAACCGTTACCGTGTACTCGCCGGGCGTTTCGTTGAGGGCCAAGGGGATGGATGCCAATCCCTGTCCCGCTTCGCACTCGAGCGAACGGCTGTAATAAGGGATAGGTTCGCCGAGGCGTGTCGCGAGGCTCACATGCACGACATGGTTGCCAGGCAGTTTCTCGCGGGTACGTATGCCGATTCCGACATGGAGCCGGCGGCCCTGCCGCACGGCTTCGGGCACGTCGAGCACCAGCCGGGTCACTTCGTACGGCAAGAAGGCGATCAGTTCGACTTCCCCTGGCCTGAGGCGAAAGCTGTACCGCTTGCCCCCGCGCACCAGCTCGCCGCGGCGAGAAGCGTACGCGAACATTTCTCTGCCGAGATCCACGCGGATCTTCCTCTCATTCGATTTGCCATCGTCCACGTTTGTGAACGCCAGTATCCGCGCATTGCCGTACCGGTACGCTGTACGCGCGCCGCGCAGCCCCTCGGCCTCTAGCGGCAGAGTTTCGCCCGCCTTGACAGAGCCGCTGTCCGCCAACAACCGCTCCAATTCGCTTGCCAATTCTTCCACGCTGTTGAGAGCCGGAAACGGTTCGCCCAGCATGGCGCCAAAAAAGCCCGAGCCACGCTGAATAATCCAGGCGGGTTCGAGGCCCTCTACCGGTTCCGCGGCGCGAAAAAGTTGTGACAGCGGAGGATTCGCGCGCGGCGTTCCATGTTCGCCGTACGCGCCGGGAAGCACGTCGGCGACAACCAGTTTTCCCCCCGAAGCAAATTCGCTCAGCACGGCCAGTTCCCTATCGCTCAAGACGGACACCATGGGCAACACGAGCGTTCGGTAATGGTCGAGCCCGCCCGCTAGCGCGTCTTCGCTCGACACGAAATCGAATGCATACCCCAGTTCGTTGAGCGCGAGCGCGGTCGCGGCCTCGGAGTCCTCGCTCGAAGCGCCGCGCACGGACCGAAGGCTGTTGACGTGGTGGCTCGCCCGATTGTCGTACACAGCGATGTCGGCCGGTTCGCGCGTGGCCTTGGCGAACAGGAGGCCGTAGCCCGAACGAACCTCTGCTACTTCAGCCGCTACTCGCTCAAACCATCGTCTCGGGCGGCTGTCTGGCCCGAGCGCGCCGCTGGCCACGGACGGACACGGAGCAGCCGACTCCGCACGAACGAGCCGCACGCCATCGAAGCCGTTCAGCAATGCGCGCCACGGCAGTCCCGCTCGCGCGCCGCCGCCGCCGTCTATTCCCAACATGGTCCGCGTTTCGCCCGACGCGTAGCTACGCAATTTCTCGACCGCTACCGTAGAATTGGGAGCGGCCACCATGTCCATGTGCGACGCGAGTTGGTGCCAGGCAGGACCGGGGCTTCGTGGCGGCGTGTTCCCGACGATAGCCGCTACATCGGACTCCGGATCGGCCCCACGAATAACGGCAAGCGCCCTGGTATGCGCGTTCAGGATCACGCGATCCAGATAGAGTCTAGAATCGAGCCAGTGGGATAACGGCTCGCCCTCATCCGGAACACCGCCCGAAGCCCGCACCGCATCCCAGCGCGCGTATCGGGTTCCCCAAGTTTGGTTCAGCGCATTCAAGGAAGCAAATGAATTCCTCAGCATGGCCTCGAAGCCGACGGAGCAAGTTTCCGACTGGCAGACACGCGTGGTCGAAACTGTGGAGACACCACAGCTGGACCCGAGTGCATAGGTCGTACTGCCCAAGGCTCCGTAGGATAGGGAGAGATCGTGAATTCGGTCCCGTTCGTTCCGGAGGAACTCCGCGTCCGTCAGGCAGAAGGAGCCGTCCATGTTCGCATGGCTATATTCGGCTACGCGCGGAGCGATACGGAGATTGTCGACGACGGGCGCTATGGCCGAAGTGGACGCCGTGGACATCGAGATTGTATCTACCCCCTGTCTTGCCAAGGCGATATTTTGGCCGCGCGCGTTCCGTTCGAAGGAGCCCGAACCTGCTGCTACAAAGCCGAACGCCGCTTGTGTTCGAAGGTGGACTGGCAGGACCATGAACACGTGCGCTGACTTCGCCAGGGCCAAGGGGCCAAAGGGGCCGCGCGGCATATCGGCCGCGAACACATCGACCCGCAAAAAGGGCGAGATGAGGTCGGAGAACGACAGCAGCGCCGACACCGGGCCCGCTTCGGGGCCGACGGAAACATAGCGTTCCGCAACCACACGCCCCCAACCGTCCACGGCGCGGAAGAGGACCGTCGATTGGCGCGGGCGGTTGTAGAGGGGACGGATCTGCAACATTACTGTTAACTCGTCGTTTTCCCGTAGGGCATGCTTGGAGAATTGCACATCGAAGATCTCCGGCCAGCCGCGCAACGACGCGTTCGCCGTGAACCAATCGACCACCCCCTTCTTGTCGCGCAGCCACACATCCAGCAGGAATTCGCCCTGCCCCGCGGGAACATGGATGGTCGCGCTCGATCGGCCCTTCGCGATGCGCTTGCCCGGAATCTCTGGCAAACTCAGGGCGCGCGAGGGAAAACGGAGGCTATAGGCTAGGTCGTAGGCCCGTGTGGCGGGTTGGTCGAGATCTATGCGAAAAGGAACCAGGCCCTGGGGAAGGCTCGCGTCGCTCAGGCTCCGAATGAATTCTCGTGGGAGAAATGGCGGGATTTGGTCTTCAAGAGGATCCGCCGGGAGCTGGACTGTCACGCGCTCAATTCGGGCATCCGGTTTGCGGCGCGCCGACCACACAACGGCCCGCGCCGCCAGCGACATGTGGTCTTCGAACGCGAGAATCTCCGAGTAGTCGCCGGGACCATCCGGAGCCGGAACGAGCGCGTGCATGGACGGCGCCCCGGATTCGTAGGCAATGTCGGCTACACGGCCCGCGCCATATTCATAGAGGTCCACGAAGTCGAAGCCATCGCGCCACGCGGGCACGAATCTCGATCCCAGCCCGCGTGTAATCTCCGCGTTGTCCTCCAGTCGATTCACGGAATCGAACAGCGCCTCGAACGCCGGAGGCCTATCGCGGGCAAACCGATAGACGATCAGTCCCAAACCTCCTTCAACGCGGGATACGAGTTCGTCGAGGAAATCGGACGGGAGGTTCGCGAGATCTACATTTCCAAGAATGACGACGTCCGGCCCGGCGTCAAGCAGCGCGTCGAGGAGTGCTTCGCCGGGCGCGTTCCCTTCGGATTTTTCCGCGTCCGCCCCAGTTTCCGTATCGCAATAACCAACCCGAACGAGGCGGAGTTCAATTCGCGTTTCCAGTTCCACCGCGTCCCGAAGCGCGTCCCACGGCGCCAAGAGCAGCGCGTCTATGCGCCCATCGCTTAGCGGGCGCGCCCACGGCAGCGGCGCGTTGAACCACTGCGGCGACTCGTTGCTCCTTATCGGTTCCGGCTGACGCCACTCCGCGGCATTCGAGTAAGCGCCCGTAAGGCTGCCCGCTACGACGCCCACCGTCAAGAACACGACAACGCGGAGCGCGGTCGGGGAATTCCTTGCGCGAGTCTTAGAGATCTTCGCCATATCGTTGGCTATGGTAGCAAAGAGTCGGCACTTCGGATCGTTCGATAATGCGAATAACGCAGAAATCCCGATTTCTTTCCAGAATTCCGGCGCTATGGTATACTCTTTACGGTTGCCGCCGTTGCGGGCCAACCGCGTGTTACCAAACGATGTGAGATTCTTTCCTTATGGCCGACGAGATGTTCTTCACAAACGATCAACTTTCCCTCCATCGCGGAAAGCGCGGGCGCAGCCGCACGGACACCTGCCGGCCCTGCCTCGTCAAAGCCAAGGACGGCAGTTTTGACGATATCGAAGGGGTCGTGATGGACATCAGCCCCTTTGGGATGTTGGTTCGCTTGATAGAATCCGTGCCCGTCGGCACCGAGCTGTTAGTGCAGCTCATGCGCGACGAATCGTTTCAAGTTCCCTTCTCCTCGTCCCACGAAGGAACGGTGGTGCGCATCGAGGCCAACGCGGGCGGCTTTGCCGATCACGGTATCAAATTGATCAACCGCGATGTCCGCCGCGTAGAAAGCAAGCCGGTCGCCCCAAGGCCACGGCCCACCCCCCGCCGCACCCGCATGCATACGCTCGATGTAACCGTAGGCGATAAGCGTCGAGGTCGGTAGCGATAGTCCGTCTCACAACAAGGGCGGCGGAACCGCAACAACAGCGGGCGCTTCCAACATCCTTGTCGGTCGGTGCGAACCATGTTCGAGCGACGAAAGTCCCCCTTTGAAGTTTGAAAGGAGATCGGGGGTATGTTATGGGAGCGTTTCAGCGTTCTCATGGATCACTTCCTGAACAACTCAATACCCCCCGTGCCGGAGTAAATTGTAGAATATCGACCCTCCTCCAGCCCCTCCCTAACCCGGATATTTCGCCATCCCCATTGACAAAGGCCGATTCCTTTCGCATAAAGGCCTTGCGAGAAGCACTTTAAGCACACGATAAGG
>CAYNZS010000156.1:0-9766 GCA_964401695.1 uncultured Nitrospirales bacterium | reverse complement strand
CTCATCCTTCCAACGAATCGCCTGGCGGTCCGAGCCCGATTCGAACAAGCGGTGCAGGACCGTCAAGAAGATGGCGCGTTCCACATCGAACTCGAAGTTGCGTTCCTCCAACAGCTCGGACAAACACGCGCCCACGTCCAGCTTCTTCCATAACTTCTCGAAGACAAGCGACGGCCCGACGGCGTAGGTCCTTGTGGTAATGGACTCGCCTTGGGCGTGGGCATTGAGGACAGCGCTCTGTTCACTGAAGCGCTGTGCCGACATCAACAGCGCGTCCAGTTCACCATTTTTCTGGAGAACATCGAGGCGTCCAAGAGAATGCAAAACGGTCTGCTTCACTTTCCCATTGACGCGCTCATTCTTAACGATCATAAGGTAGGTGCGGTTGCCCCGCTTCTTTGCACGAACAAACATGATGGCCTCCGTTCCATCACGTTATTAGCAAATACTTGGCTTTATGTCAAGAAGAACTTCAAAAAGTGTGGCACTACATTTTGAACCTTCAAAAACCACGACCGTTGAAAACAAAGGACTTACAACGTAAAATCAGGCAAAATCAGAGCCCAACTGTAGAAGATGGGTCAAGGTCTCCAAGGAGCAGGGCCTGAGAGCCGCACTGGAATGGCGCGACGGCAAGTTTGGAGACGACTATCGGAATCTCAAGAAAAACGCTACCGAAGAAGGCACGGACTTCAGCTTTCCGCAGGCGCTCTCCATGCCCGAGGTCAAGGAAGCCCTGGAACGCTTCGAGGCCGAGAGAAAGAAGCAAGATCAAGCAAAACCATGAGTGTGTAACGTCAGCCTCGATGCAAGGATGAAGAAGGCTTCCGAGCCGCGCTGAAGAATGCGTGAAAGCACGTTCGGATAGATTCTCGGACCCCGCAACCGGATAGGCAGGAGGAGGAAGAGCCGTGGCCGTTAAAGAGGCGGAGCGGATCGCCGACAAGAAGATCAATTACCCAAAGCTGCTGTCGATCGGGTCGCTGCATATGGGACAGTATTTCCCTATGGGGTTTGGAGGTATCGCCCTGCCGGCGATCATGGTCTCGGCAGGGATGCCGGTCTCGATGATGTGGTTGCTTGGGCTGCCGACGATACCGCGATCCTTGAAGTGGTTGATGGCGCTCGTGGTGGACAATTACGGGAGCCGCCGGGTCGGCATGCGCAAGACGTGGATCATCCCATGTACGGTGCTGGGGGCATCCCTCTACTACGTGATTTCGTTTATGCCACCCACCATGTTAACGATTTATACAATCGTGGCGATACTGGTGGTCAAGTCGTTCATCATGGGTGCGCAGGACATCGCGGTCGACGCGTTCGCGGCCGAGAGCATGAACGACAGAGATCGGGCCATCGGGACCTCGATCATCAATATCATGGCGAATCTGGGGGGGTTCATCGGGGGCTCGCTCATGGCGGCGTACGGTCTGCTGGGCTGGGGCTTGACGATGACGCTCGCCGCGACACTGCTGATACTTGCCGCCGTACCTGCCGTAATCCGCAAGGAGCCGCCGCCGCCACTTGCGAGCGAACAGCGCAGAAAGCGCGGCGAACGTCCCAGCCTGATTAGGGCCTTGAAGCGCCGCGATTCCCGCTACATTATACCGTTCCTATTCGCCTTCGGGTACGCCGGCACATTCATGGGCGGGTTGTTCTCGCCGTTTCTCGTCCACATGGGGGTCCCGCTCCCGAGTATTGGGGGTATCTTGCCGGTCGCGGGATTGATCGGCGGGACTGGTACGGCCTTGCTGACGCCCATTCTCGTGAAGCGCGTGGGTTTGAGGGGCGCGGGCATCGTGGGCATGTGCTTCCTGCCAATCGAAGGACTCACGTTCGCATGGTTGTCGTACAGGGGGGAACTGCCAGGGTTCTTGACTCTAATCGCTTTGTGTTCGGCGCTATTCTTTTCGACAGGCATCTATGGCTATGCCGTAAGCATCTCCCGATTTCGCTGGGCGTCCAAGGCTCAAGCCGGCACTGATTACAGCCTGCAATCGAGCCTCTGGAATCTGGGCGTGTATGCCGGAGGAGCCGTGGCTGGATTCGTCGCGGAATGGTATGGTTACACTGTCTACTACATCATCGCCGCGGGAGTCGCCACCGCTTTCGCCCTCTGCTACGTGCTCATGTTCAACTACGTCGAACGACTGGTCCAAGTGCGTGAGGCGGCGGAAACGGAAGACGTTGCTCCCTTCGACGCCGTCGAGGCGGTCTAGCCAGGCCCCGGGGCTTGCCAAGGGCCGTCGGGCTTGAATGCAATTCCATGCTGTCAATTCCATACTTGCCGAATACTGGCGCCATGCCCTATAATAGCTCCCAGAGTCGCGATCAATGCCGGACGCGGATGGGAGACGTTTGTCTCGCCATCGAAGTGGTGCCTGCTAAACAGTTGATGTATGGAACGTTACCTCCCATGGTTCGAAGCATGACAGGGTTTGGCAAGGCCTCGGTGGAATACGATGGGTCGACGGTGTCCGCCGAACTTAGCTCGGTGAATCATCGTTTTTTCGATGCCAGCGTCCGGATGCCCAGGGAGTGGTTGGCGCTCGAATCGTCGGTTCGCGAAGCGCTGAAGGCGCGCGTCGAGCGTGGCAAGCTCAACGTGTCGATAAACCGCAAGCGCGGCGCGGCGCCGATGCGGACGCTTCGGCTCGATCAGGAAGTCGCCGGGCAGTATGTCGCGGCGTCCAGAGAGATAGGCCACCTCTTAGGGACAGACGAGCCGCTCAAGTTGAACACGTTGGCCCAGTTGCCGGACGTCTTTTGCTACACGGACGAGGAAGAGGATCTGCAGTCTGTGAAGGCCGCGTTGACGCCTCTCCTCGGCGAGGTGGTCGAGCGTCTGGACGCGATGCGGCTTGTAGAAGGCGAGGCGCTGGCGGCGGAAGTGACGCTGAGGACAGGCTTGATTCACGAATCGCTAGGGCGGGTCGAGGCGCTACTGCCCGAATTGAACAGGCAGCATGAAGAGCGGCTCAGAGCCAGGATTGCCGAACTCAATGAGACGGCGGATGTCGCCGAGGAACGCTTGGCCATTGAGGTGGCGCTGATGGCGGAGAAGGGCGATGTCACCGAGGAAACGGTGCGGCTGGCGACTCATCTGGATCATGTGGCTGATGTTCTAGCCAGCGGCGAGCCCGCGGGACGGAAGTTAAATTTCTTGTCGCAGGAGATCCAACGAGAAATCAATACGCTCGGCTCGAAGGTGCGCGACAGCGAGGTTTCGCGCGAGGTGCTTGAGATGAAATCCGAACTGGAAAAGATACGCGAGCAAATTCAGAATATTGAATGAGACGAACAAGTGTCCGCTAAAGGTACGCTTTTTGTGCTATCGGCGCCTTCGGGCGGCGGCAAGGGGACCATACTTGCCACCGTCCTCGAACGGGATCCTTTGCTCAAGAAATCGGTGTCGGCAACAACCCGGAGCCCCCGCTTGGACGAAGAGGATGGACGCCATTACCATTTTGTGGACGACGCCCGCTTCGACGCGTGGATCGAGGAAGGCAAGTTTGCGGAATGGGCGAAAGTGCACAGCAACCGCTATGGCACGTTGCGCGAAGAGTTAGATCGGCAACTGGCCACAGGCAGCGATGTGGTCCTTGAACTGGATGTTCAAGGGATGCGGAGCCTCAAGAGCCAGCGCGGCGATCTCGTCTCTATTTTCGTGGCGGCGCCGTCGTTCGATGAGTTGGAGCGGCGGTTGCGCGCACGCGGCGGCCTGACGGAGGACGAGATCGCGATCCGAATGCGCACGGCGCGCGAGGAAATGGCTCACAAGGACGCATATGATTACGTGATCGTCAATGACGTGTTGGACGATGCGGTCGCGAATTTCGAGAGTATAATTAGGGCAACTCGGGAATCGGATTGGTGCGGAGGCGCGCACTCAATAGGATGAGTGAAGCGTCCTGCCCGCCCCGAAACGAATTGGAGCGTATTGCATGAAGTACTATCCGCTGGAAGATTTTCCAGAAATCGACAGTTTGTACCGCCTGGTCAACATTTGCGGCCGGCGCGCCGCCCAGATCGGCAAGCCCGAGAACCGCGTCTTGGTGCCCACCGCTTCGAAGAAGAGCACGATCATCGCGCTTGAAGAAGTCCTCGAAGGCAAGGTGGGCTACCGCACCAGCGAGAGCGAAGAGGATGACTACGACGTCGGTTAGAGAAATTGTCCTGGGCGTTACGGGCTCCATCGCGGCGTACAAAGCTTGCGAGATAGCCTCGCTCCTCGTCAAGAGGAGGGTGCGCGTAACGCCCGTCCTCACCTGGTCCGCCCAAAAGCTCGTCGGCCCGGCGTCCTTCGAGGCGATCACCGGGAATCAAGCCATCACCGAGATGTTCACTTCCGGCCAAAACAAGGAAATCGAACATATCGCCGTGGCAAGGCGGGCGGATCTCTTCCTAATCGCGCCCGCGACGGCGCATATCTTAGCGAAAGCGGCGCATGGCCTAGCCGACGATTGGCTGAGCACCACGCTGCTGGCCACGCGTGCGCCTGTTGTGTTCGCGCCCGCCATGAACACGAACATGTACGAGCACCCCGCCACCCAGGCGAATATTGCTACGCTGGCCGGCCGCAGTTGCCGCTTCGTCGGACCCGATTCCGGAACGCTGGCCTGCAAGACTGATGGCCTGGGGCGATTAGCCGACCCGTCCCGCGTCGTCGAGGAAGCCATGGTTCTACTCGAAGAAGGCGGCGATCTCGACGGAAAGCGCGTCCTCCTGACCAGCGGCCGCAATCACGAACCCATCGATCCCGTTCGCTATATCGGCAACCGCTCCTCGGGCAAGATGGGATATGCCGTGGCGGAAGAAGCCCTGCGTCGCGGCGCGAAAGTTACTGTTGTGTCCGGCCCCGCGGAAGTCGCGCCTCCCGTTGGCTGCGAAGTCGTGTCGGTGCAGACGGCGCAAGAAATGTGCGATGCCGTGCTCTCCCTTTCGCCCAGCGCGGATGTCGTGATTGGCGTAGCCGCGGTTGCCGATTACCGCGTCGAGCATCCGATGGCCGAGAAGCACAAGCGCAATGGCGACGAACTGACGCTGAAGCTCACGCAGAATCCAGATATACTTGCGGCGGTGGGCGCTCAGAAGAAGAGCGGCCAAGTTACCGTCGGATTTGCAGCGGAGACCAGCGAGCTCATCGAAAACGCGCGCGGCAAGCTGTCGAAAAAGAATCTCGACCTTGTTGTCGCGAACGAGGTGGGCGTCAGCGATTCCGGTTTCGAGACCGATACGGTTCGAGCGGCCTTCGTCGCTTGCGACGGCGCCGTCGATGAGCAGCCCTTCCAGAGCAAGCGGGATCTCGCGCATTCGCTGTTCGACCGAGTCGCCGCGCTACTCCCTTAGAAGTCCTTTTCACGAATCAGAGACCGCCGACAGATTTCGCGGCTTGATCCCTCAATCAATCCCCTTTCTCTCTTTCCCACGGTCCTCTGTGGGAAAGAGAGATGCGAATCGACTGTTGTCCCAGCCATAAGATTGTGGGACGTTATGGACGTTCGACTAAAACAGTCTGGTCTATCTTAATCTTTTAACTATTCCTCTATTGACAAAAATAACCAATTGGTCGCAGCTAGAGGCGCACACGCCGAGTCCGTAGGCAGCGGAATGATCTTCGGCGCTGGAATTTCAAATCGTCTCTTGACAGAGCCTGAATGGCTCTCTATACTGATTGTTATTCTACTCACTGGAAATGAAAAGGAGGTGTGAAAAGTTCATTGAAGCAGTCACCAGGGCATAGGGAAGCACGGTGAGATTCCGTCGCAGGCGCGCTGCTGTGACCGGGGACGAAAGCCACAACAATGGCCACTGCCCGCAAGGGTGGGAAGGCGTGGTGAGTAGGACGATCCGGAAGCCAGAAAACCTACCCTAACCGTAAGTCCGTTCATGTGCCACAACTTCGCGGAAGAGTTGTTGCAGTGTAAGTCCTTCTTAGCGCTTACCTGCGCCTTTTTCCATTGATATTTTCGCCGCGCGCCATGGGCCGTAGTGTCTTGCGTGGAAAGTTTTCGCGCACCGCGCACACAGGAGAGAGAAGGATCATGAGTTTTCGGTTTGCTGTTTTTCTTACGTTTGCTTCGCTAGCCCTTTCCGTTTCGGCCCAATACTTTCGATTGGTGAGTCAATGGCCCGACCCCGCGCCAGGATCGTACGACGTTGCCGGGACGAATCTTTCCGATGGCCGTTTGATTCTCTGGAATGGCTTTGATGTGTTCATCCAAAACGAGCCGGGCGGCGGATTCTTTTGGCCGGTCGCTTCGGGTTATCAGGGAGACCCGGGCTTTATCGCCATGGCACCCGATGGGTACACGGCGTTGTTGGGCGCGGGGTTCAGCCCGAAGGTTTATCTCCTGGATACACGCGCGCCTGTGGATTATGTTTCTGACAGCGAAATCGTCACCCCGAATCATTTTTCCGGCGCGTTTCTGAATCAAGACCTCGTGGTGTTGGATCGTGGGTTGGACGATTTCTCCGCGAGCGAACTTGTTGTTGTGGATCTGAGTGCAAGGAAGTCAGCCGGCGCCTGGAAATCCGTGTTAACGTTCTCCGCGCCCCTTCCTGAAAAATCGACCGTATTGGAGAAACCGGCTTGGTCGTTCTCGTCGCGTGTGCATGTGGATGCGGCGACGTCCATTCTGTATGTGATGGACGCGAATGCGCGCGAGTTGCGCGCATTCGATGTGGCCGATGTGATTGTTGCGTTCAATAACGCTACGCTCCTCGACTGGGCCACGGACGGGACGTTGATAGGCACGATTGGGTCGTATTTTTCCGGTGGCGTTGGCGGCGTTACGCCCGAGGGGAATCTGGTTATTGGGGGCTCAGAGGGCTTTCTCCAGCCCGGTGGGATTCAGATTGTAGATCCTTCGGACGGTTCGATAGTGGAGGTCCTCGACCCAGCCGGAACGCAAGGATTCTACAGCGTAATCTACAATTCGGTCTTGAATGAAATCGTTGCCGTGGCCGAAGGAGAGACTTTTGCAACCGAGGAGGCGATAGGAAAGCTCCCCGTGGGGAGCGTGGCGACGTGGCTCGGGGCGGCGGCTGTCCTCCTGTTGGCCTTTGTCTGTCTCCGGCGAGCGGACGCCTGGAAAAGAGAACGTTAGTTTATGAGAGAAACCGTTCAGCGGATTGGCTTGCTGGCGGCGCTCTGGTGCGCCGCCAGTGTCTACGCTGACGACCCCTGGGCCGACCGGGTGATCTCCTACTCGCCCATCGCCCCCTTGGCCGGCTTCGAGGTTCCGTCGAAAGCGCTTGGCTCGCCGTCGGGCATCAGCCCGAGTGTGCCGGACAATGGCGCGGTCGTCAGCCTGGGCAGCGCGGGCGGAGAGTTGGTGTTGGCCTTCGACACGCCGGTCGCGGACGACGCTGGGAATCCGATGGGATTGGACTGCATCGTCTACTCGAACGCGCTTTGGGTGGCGGGCAATTCGCAACGCCGTTTTCAGGAACCGGCGGCCATCGAGATTAGCGCCGACGCGAACGGAAATGGGCTTGCCGATGACGCGTGGTACCTCATCCCTGGCAGCCGCGGCTTGTCGTACGCTGGCGGCGCAGTCCCGTCCATCGCAGAGCCGGATGGCGGAAGCAATGAGGGGGCCGACGAAGCGCTGTATCTCGCGGGAGCCATCGCAAATCCGAATACGTTGGACGTCGACGCCGCGAATGACGATGAGGAATTCAATTGGGGCTACGCGGAATTGAACCCAACTCTCGCGCCATTCATCGATAATTACGTGCGTCCCGACGATCCAACCGCCGTGGGCATGACATCCAGGAGCGGCGGGGGAGACGCATTCGACATCGCATGGGCTATCGACGCGTCGGGCGCGCTCGCGAATCTGGCCTCCTTCGATTTCATCCGGCTGACGACTCTGGTAGACCGGAATTTGCTTGGCCTGGGCGGAGCTTCTTCGGAGATCGCCGCCGTGGCGGACGTGGCAGCGGCGGTGGATTCCGACGGGGATGGCGTGTTGGATGACTACGAGGCCCGTGTGTCGGGCACCGCCCCCTCGCGCTCGGAAAGCACTGTGTTAGCGCTGGAGGTTCCTGCCATCGAAGGGGGAAGCTCGCCCGGCGATGTGTTGGGAAGCGCGGAGGACGGGTCGGGTAATCGGATTCGATTGTTTGCGGCGGAAACCCGGTTGGCCGAAGCACGCGCGTTCGGCGTTTCGGTCGATCTGCTGGCCAGCCTTCCGTCGGCTGGAACGCTGCCGGTTGCCGGGCTGGCGTTGAGCGATGCGGGCCTTCAATTCATTTCGTCCATCGCTGATTTCGAAGACGCCGAAATCGGTTGGGCCGAAGTGACAATGCTCTATTCGGACACTGAGATCTCGAACTTGGTCGAGTCGGGACTTCGCCCGTTTCGATTCTCGGGCGGCGCCTACACCGAAGATGGGATCTCGGATGTGGCGATCGACTTGGCTGCCGACAGCGTCACGTTCCGCACCCAGTATCCGGGCGAATTCGCTCTGGCTTCGTCCATAGGGGGGAGCGGCGAGAGGCCGGACTCCCTGCCGCTCGACGGCGTTGCGCTTCTGTTTCTGGCGCTTATCGCGGCGGGCGCCGCCTCGCTCAGGCCAAACCAATTGCCGCCGGAAGGCAAATCCTCACGGGGGTTCACCCTCATTGAACTTCTGGTGGTGATTGCGATTCTTGCGATTCTTGCGGCGATGTTGTTGCCCGCGCTGGGGCGGGCGCGGGAAAAGGCGCTGTCCATGCAGTGCGTGAACAATCTCCGCCAGCTCTTTCTGGCAAATACCATGTACGCCGATGAGTCGGGGGGGCGTTACAGCCCGGCCGCGCCGGATATAGACAAGGTGGGCGGCGGGCTCGTGCGGTGGCACGGGGTACGCGAGCGTTACGATCTAGAATTCGACGGGAAGAAGGGGCCTCTGGCAGAGTACCTTGTGAACTCGCGCGTCAAGGAATGTCC
This sequence comes from uncultured Nitrospirales bacterium, assembly GCA_964401695.1. Taxonomy (GTDB): domain Bacteria; phylum Hydrogenedentota; class Hydrogenedentia; order Hydrogenedentales; genus JAPYPO01. Next base: position 828 of record CAYNZS010000156.1, on the reverse strand, counting down.
TGTCTTCACGGAATTCCGTGAACGCGGAGAGGTGGATAACGCCTTCGAGTCCGGCACGGGCGGGTATGGTTACAATTGGTCATACATCGGCGGGACCGCTCACCTCAACCCCTATCCCTCTTCGCATCGCGTCACTATGCTCGATAGCCGGTTGGCCAAGCCGGCAACGACTATTATGTTTGCCGATGCCGCCCTCCCGCAAGATGGCTACCTCATCGAGTACGGATTCTTGGAGGCACCGCATTTCGCGAGCCCCGGCCAGCCAAAGGGGAATCTCGATTACGGCTTCGCGGCGCCGTCAATGCACTTTCGCCATTACGGCCGTGCGAATGTCCTCTGGGCGGATGGGCACGTAACGAGCGAGCGCTGGGAATGGGCCCCCGAGACGAATGTATACGGTGGCAAGAACGGCGCCTGGGCGGTGGGGTGGTTCGGACCCGAGAACAATTACTACTTCGATTCGGGCGACAAGTCGGGGTACGGGAGCCAAACGAAATAATCACTTCGATTGTCGCGTCACGATGCAACAAATCGCGAACATGCCAGTCGCGCGCCCAGAAGAGCAATCGCCCTCACCCCAATTTTCCGAGTGGTGGGTCCGGACTCGCAACGGCAGGAATAGGCAGGATTTCCGTGAAAAGCAGTCACGGTCTAGAACGCATCTTATTTCTCAATCAAACACTAGAGACACTGCTGTCCTAAAATGGAACCTTCAACCGTCTTTGCGAGGAAGCGACAGCGACTGCGGCAATCTTCTCCGGCCGCCAGAGCCGCTCGCCATCTGTCAGGCGTAACGAGTTATTGGCAGCAGATTGCTTCGTCGTTCCT
>CAYNZS010000155.1:0-9781 GCA_964401695.1 uncultured Nitrospirales bacterium | reverse complement strand
GCAACCGTCGCACTTGTCTTGCTCGATGAACGCTTCGTATCGGGACTTCGCCCAGCTCTTCCCAATATCGCCGCCGACAATGTCCATTGGCACGTACGTCATGCAGCAGTCTCGGCAGCAGTTGCAACTCATATTGACACCCGTGATGACGTCGGTGTTGAACCACATGTGGAGGAGGCCATCTTCAGCGCACTCGTCTACCACTGCCATGGCCTCGTCCTGGCTCAGGCGTTTGCCCGAGCCGCGGGCTAGAACGTATTCGGCGCTACGGCCGAACTGAAGACACTTCCAACTCGCTACTTCGTCGGTGTGTTCGCAGGGCTCGCCCACGGATGCGGTCCGAACGCGGCACGAGCAGGGCACGAGGACGACAGTCTCCTGGGCCTTGATCATCTCGCGATAGTCCTCGCACGGGAGAACGTCGGAGAGGCCTTCGAGCGCCAAGGGCGATGGTACAACTCGCTGAAAAGGCTTAGCACTCATGTTGGCATGGTTGGCTTTCCCAACATCCGGATACCACTCGTTCATCACGAAATCATGCCACAGCGCGTATAACTCGCGGTCCTCGTGTATGTCCAACTCTTGAGATCCCTGGGACGCATCGTGAAGCTGCCCCACGGAACGTGCAAAACGGTAGTACTCACGGTTGTTGAAATCGCCTTTGGGGAACACGACTCCCTTGAAGAAGAGGGCATCCAGAGCCTCCTTCGCGTGGCCCTCATCGACACCCGTCTTTTCAGCCACGTCCGCGGCCGTTCCGGGCAACGCTGCTGCCATCCGGGCCTGGTCCGGTGTCATGAGGCTTTCCAGAACGGCCCGGAACCGTTTCGATTCCGCGTAGCCAAGTTGTGCTGCAACGGTGGTATAATCGTCCTGCGTACTGGTGGGGGTACTCATCGTCTTCCTCCAAATCCGCCCACGAGAAAGGCGTTCGCGCAATCAGGCCCGTCCCTGGTCGTGGCCCGCTAAGACGCGACGCAGCCTTCAGTGGACCGAGAAATCGAGCCGAAGCGGCCCAAATGCCGCTTGCCACGTAAATTCGCTCGCGACCATCACGGGCACGTCGCTCACTACTCTATAGGACAAAAGCTGACGGTTTCAAGAAGCGGCTCTGACGGTGAGAATTCATCAAGCAATCCCGGTTCCACAGGGACTTTCGCAAATAGCCTCGGCCCTCTTCCAATAACATTCCCCTTTGTAAGGGGAGCAAGGGGGATGTTGCGTTCAGTTCGCGTCTGCTTTTGGCAATGTCCAAAGGTCTCGATTTCGCCGCCTCTTCCAATCGAATCGACAGGCCCATTTCAAGGTATTCCTCTTCCCAAAGATCGCCCCCAGCATATCAAGTTGGCGGTCGTTCACGGCCCATCCGAAAGTCCTGGACCATTACAGTCGACCGGGACCATTCTCCTCGTTGATGATGAGGAACTAGTCTTGGATGTGGGTAGAAGAATGCTGGCCCGTACGGATTCAGAGTCCTCACGGCCACTGATGGACGTGAAGCAGTAGAGATCTTCCAGGAGAGCTCGGCGGAGATCATATGCGTTCTCCTGGACCTGACCATGCCGCGAATAGACGGTGAAGAAGTCTTGAGAGAACTGCGCCGAATCCGCCCTGATGTTCAAGTCATTATATGCAGCGGGTACAGTGAAGAAGATCTGGAAAAGCGCTTTGTTGGAAAGGGGGTGGCTGGCCTCATCCCAAAGTCCTATGACCACGAGAGCCTGACGGCCAAGTTTACGCAGGCTTTGGAGGAGTAGCGCGAAGGAAGTGCATGCCCCCGGGACAGCGGGAGAGACACCGTGAATATCGACAGCATCAATACGACGAGCAGTGTGGCGGTGTATATGGAGATTGAGAATCTTCTGCAGTTCGCCATCGCGTCGGGAGAGCTGAGGGCAGGCGACCAACTCCCCTCGGTCGTGAAACTCGCAGAGAAATTGAAGGTGAACTTCAATACTGTTGGCAAGGCGTATCGGGACCTGGAGGTTATGGGGGAGTATTGCGGACTAGAGTGGCACTAGAACTAACTGGGTAATCTTCTTCGCCGGAAACGCAAGAGGAGGGCAGGCCTCTTTTACTTCCCATTAGCGAGGGGAAAGAACATCGCCTCCATGAAGGCTTCCTGAAACACCGGGTCCATGGAGAGATCGACATGGCAGGTCTGTCTTGCCAGGTTGTTCGCGAGGTCGCGGGCCTTCTGGGATGACGCGATTTGCCGTGCGCCGGCAAGGGTCGTGTTGCCGGCGAATACGATGCGGTCGGGGTCGAGCTCGGCGGGAAGCAGACCGATGCGTTGCGCGTTCTCGCATCGTATGTAGTTGCCAAAAGCGCCGCCAACGATGAGGCAGTCGAGGTCCTGGGGGACGAGATCCATGCGCTTCAATATGGTGTTGATACCTGCTCGGATAGCCCCCGTGGCGAGTTGAAGTTCTCGAATATCCCGCTGATGGAGGATGACGGGACGCCCGTCGCGGGTCTCCTCGGCGGTCGCAACGGTGAAGCCGACTCCGTTTTCCAGAACCGCGAGTCGTTTTCGCAGTGGGGCGGGAACATGTTCGGGAAGGTCGTCTGGCCGGAGGAGCAGCCCTTCGCGCATGAGGATCCCTTTGCGCAATAACTCGGCGAGAAGATCGATGAGGGCGGATCCGCAGAGTCCCGCGGGCTGCCCCCCTCCAATGACCATGAGGTTCACGTCGTCGTCGAGGCGTGCGGCCTCGATGGCGCCAGCGGCGGCGCGCATGCCGTCGCCAATGCGCGCTCCTTCGAAGGCTGGACCCGCCGCGCAGGAGGTGGCGAGCGAGCTTCCTCCGGCGCGCAGGACGATCTCCCCGTTCGTGCCGATGTCCACCAGCATCGTCGGCTCTGTGGTTTCGGCGAGCCGGGTCGCCAAGATGCCCGCTACCGTGTCCCCGCCGACGAATCCGTCGATTACGGGAAGAACGTAGGCGCGGCCCTTGGGATGGATGCGAATGCCCAGGTCCGCCGCATCCAGGTGCAGGGCGTCGCTGAGCGTGGGCGTGAAGGGCACTCGGCCAAGGGCCGCCGGGTCCAAGTGCGCCAGGAGGTGTTGCATGGTCGTATTGCCCGCCGAGGTTACTTCGTAGATTTGATCGACTGAGATCCCGGCCTGCGCCGCGAGGTCGCTCAACATCTCGTTAATAGCGGAGACGACTTTGGCTTGAAGACAGTCCAGTCCCTCGGGGCCCTCACCCGCGTAAGAGATGCGCGTCAGGATGTCGTCCCCGAAAGCGGTCTGAGGGTTCATGCAGGACGTACTCGCGCTGGTTCGGCCCGAGACGAGCTCACACAGAATGCCCACGAGCGTGGTCGTGCCGATATCGAAGGCCGCGATAAAGCATTCAGAGCCGTTTTCCCGCGGCTCGAAATCGATCAAGTGGCCGTCCGCCACGACCGCTGTCCCCTTGAAGTCAGACCCGCGAAGCCGGGCCGGCAATTCACGTAGCAGATCTATGTCTGCGTCCAAAGGACCGAGGACCTTCCGCAGACGGTCCAGATCCGGCAGACTATCTCCGAGAGTTGGAGCCGACAAAGCAACCGCTCTTTTCGCAACGGGCGGGTCTGTAGACACCTCGGCCTGCTCTTCTATATGTTCAAGGATCTGATGAGTTTTCGCGAGAAGCGACCGTTCGGGCACTTCGACCACGAGGGAGCCCTCGATTTCCGTCTGACAGGTGAGCCGTATCCCTTTGTCGCGATCCCCAGCGTCGAGAAGCGTTCGCTCGGCAAGGGTTTGCCTCTCCGGCGCGGGGTCAAGTCGGACGACGCATTTGCCGCAACTTCCGTGGCCCCCGCAGGGGTTGTCCAGGACAATTCCCGCCCGCGCCGCGACTTCGACGAGATTCTCGCCTTCGTCCGCTTCGACGGTCTTGCCGGCAGGTTCGAAGCGGATTTGATGAGTGCCTTTTAGCATGGACCCATCGAAGCGCATCGCAGCGGAAACGTTTTGGCCGGCTGGGTAGCGGGGGAAGGTCGGCCGCCCCAGGCCGATCCTTCTGCCCATGCCGACTCTCTATCCGTTGGCCTAACGCGTTGCGGCCTGGTTGGACGAAGAGTGTGAGGAAAGCACAGTAAATTTGCTGACGAACGGACAGCATAAGCAAGAAATATGTGTCTATTCGCCACAGAAGCAACGGAAGTTACAGCAGTCACGAGGTTCTCTTGTTTGACAGGCTAGCAGGATTATCAGGACGAATGTTCAAGAAGTCAGGGTCCGGCCTATGCTGTCATCATGGCAAAGAAGGCGTCAATGCGCCATCGTATTCGAGAAAACGTGGATCTATTTGCCATAGAAGACTCACAAATCACAGCGTAACGCGGCTGAATTCAACTCCTCATGCACGATAGCCGATTCTCGAAGTTGAGTGCAAGCCCCGCAGCTAGAACGGTGGCCCGGGAACTCATAGTGGTCCACAATATAGACCGCACTTGCACCGAAGACAACATGAGATAAAGGGAGGCGAAGGTGGGAAGGAATAGCTACAAGCAATGAGGGATATCGTCAATCGTAACAATGGGTTACGAGATGTCCCTACGTGCTATAAGGTGTTCTAGTTTGTCTAACCAATAGGATTCAAAATCCAGTGTACGCGAGGGCGTGAGGGTTCAAGTTCATCCTCCGGCGCCAGTGAAAACAAAGGCGATCATGGAATTCCCGTGATGGCCTCTTCTTGTCCTGATTGATTCAGGCCGAATCGAATCCGGAGCTGAGATTGCTCCCTAATTGTTCACAGGGACTGTCTCAAAATCGTTGTCAGGCTCCGCCACCTCCCTTCGCGATGCGGACGCTCTTTCTTCCAGCGACATTTCTCATATGTACTCGCTTGCGCCAATTCCGGAAAACCTATCATCAGTATGAACATTGGAACGCGAAGTTTCAACACAATTCTCACTATCATGGTCGCTCTAGCGGCTGTGTCACTACCTTGCGTATCTGCGCCTTCGATTGTGCCATCTCTACGAGGGTGAAACCGCTTCTATCCGAACGTCCGGCCATGGCCCAGGGCCCTCCCACCATCCCCCTTGCGCAAGCAACCTTTAATCCATATCGAACACCGCGAACGTGCCGAGTCCCACCTTCTCCACCGTCGTCAAGCCTCCTCTCCGTTCTCTAATCCGCTAAAAGAGGCGTATCTAGTTTCTTTTCGACGCCCTGCATCAACTCGAACGCGCTATCCAAATACACTCCATTCCCAGAGTATCCGGGAGATAGTATGATGCTCGTTCGCCGTCAGGGACATGCTTTTCGCTCTTCCGGGAATCGAGGGGATACACCTGTTCGCCGGCGTGCGGCCTCACGAGAACAAGCGGCTTAAATGGAGCGCCGTAAAGAAAGAAATGATCCACATCGGACCGGACGTAGCGAAGACGCGCTTTCAACGCTTTGTAACCGTAGAACCCAACCTCACCGCATGGATCGAGAAATACAAGTCCAGCGGGATGATCGTCACGGGGTCCGGACTCCAGCGCCGGATTGTTCGGATGCGAAAGCACGCGAATATCGACCAATGGTCACCGGATGTGCTCCGGCATTGCTTCGCGATCTAGCATCTTGCCCGCCACCAAGACGCGCCGCGGACCTCGCACGAAATGGGCTATGCGACTCCAAACATCTTGTACCGCAACTACCGAAACCTCGCCACAAAGGCCGACGGAGAGCGGTTCTTCCAGCTCAGACCGAGCCCAAATCCGGACGCGAAACGGACACTGCCTTCGTAAGTCCTTTATTTATAAGTGCCGGAGGAGGGACTTGAACCCTCACGCCCTCGCGGACACTGGATTTTGAATCCAGCGCGTCTGCCAATTCCGCCACTCCGGCTCAGGGAGGAGGCAAACAGTAGCAGAGGCGAGGCGTTTGTTTCAACGAGTGGCTTGACCTGTCTCGCGAGCCTGATAAACACGCAGCGCACGATAAGGACCGAACGCCTCCGCACGAATTTGCGGCGCCAAATGATTCGATATGGGCACGATCATATATGGATATCGTCGGGCCCTGTGTTACGATGAGGCATCCGGCTCCGGCGGCGCATGGATTCCTTTGAATCGCATGGCATACGCGGGGCAATAACGATAAAAAGGAGTAGTCGAATGAAAAACCGCACGTTGGGCACGGCGCTCGGGCTGGCGCTGGCCGCCACCTATTGCGTTAATGCCCTCGCCGCAGAGACCGCCCTGTATCACCACATGCATCTCACCGCGACCAGCGCCGAAGCTGGCGCCAAGTGGTATGCCGAACACTTCGGAGACATCAAGAAGGCTCGCGGGAATATGACGAGTATTGGTAGCACCGCCTTCATATTCTTCGAGAAGGAAGCGGGTTTTCCGGGGAGCCGGGGCAGCGCGGTGGACCACATCGGATTCTCCGTGCCAGACATCGAAGCGAAGATAAAAGAGCTTAAAGAGGCGAGCGTGAAGGTCGTGAGCGGCGTACAACCGGTATTGGACTTCAAGATTGCCCACGTCGAGGATCCTTGGGGCACCTATATCCAGCTGATCGAAGACCCCGATCGCCTAGGCTTTCATCACATACACCTTCACTCCCCCGACGCTGACGCCACGATCAAGTGGTATCAGAAAATGTTTGGCGGCGAGATCAAAGACAGCTTCAAGGGGATTGACACGCTGAAAACCATCTCCTACGGTAAGGATGGACTGATGCTCATGATTGAGCAGAATTCCGAAGCGAAGGAACCGACCAGGAACCGTTCGATTGACCACCTCGGCTGGAGCTTCATGGATCTTGACGCAGCCGCGGAGCGGCTAAAGAGCAATGGCGTCAATTTCACTATGGATCCTACGCCGTATCACACCGTGCGGATTGCCTTCCTTGATGGCCCGGAGGGCGTGAATATTGAACTTGTAGAGCCTCCCTCAAAATAAGTGAGAATCCGCCTTGTTGACAAAGAAGCTACGCCGTCCGTCATGAGTGACGGGCGGCGCGGCTTTACGCTTGTTGAAGCCGCTCATCGTAGTTGTTGTTATCGCCGCGTTCCTTGCGTTTCTTACCCCGTACTGCGCGAACGGGAATGCCTGTGGCTGCAAGCGTTGTCCGATGCCGAGCCGTGGGAAGTGTTCGAGCTTCGCGCGATACCGGCTCATTCTATCTGAGGAGATGAAATACTTTTGCCTCATTCATCCGGATGAAGACGTCATTATCTCTCTCGGTTCCCTCGATTTCCCGGATATCGCAGGGCTGGCGATCGGCGCGGGTGAGTCGCTAACATTCGACGGTCCAGTAGACCCCGTATACTGCGCGGTCACGGTCACGGCCAGGGCCGCCTATTTGAAGATAGAATCGCGCAGAATACTTACCTTCGGCGACACCAGTTCCAGCTCGATTGCCGTCGAGCCAAGACTGCAATCCGAATTGTTCGAGTTGAAGGTGGAAAAGGACCCTGTTTCCAGGCTCACCTTCGAGGATTTTGTGGCCAGCGTCAGCGAATTCATGCACATCAATAACTGACTCGAATGCGCGACTTGCCCGCAAATGCGGGGCCGCCTCGAACGAGCCGCTTCCACCATCGCCTCTGGGTACCACCGTGTGCGTCGAGCCGGTTCGCCGCTACTCAGTATCCGCATCCCACCGGTAGGCGCGCTTGGCGTTTTCGACGAAAAAGAGTGGCTCCACTTGCGGCCGCAGATCCAGTGTGTCGATTTCATCGCGCCCCCGCCCCCAAGGGATCGTCGGGTACTCAGTCCCGAACATCATTTTTTCCTTGCCGCGCGTGTTGATGAATTGGACGAAGTCCTCACGCCAATATTTCGGAGCGACTGCGCAACACGACATATAGACATTCTCCCAGTGAGCCATCGTCGAAATCGCCTCGTCGATCCACGGTTGGCCGCAGTGGGTCATGATCAGGTGGAGTTCGGGAAAATGAAAGGCCACTTCATCATAGTGGATGGGATTCTGCACCCAACCTGGGCGACGGGGCCCCGGCATCCCGGCGTTCATACTCACCGACATGTCCGTTTCGATGGCCTTCACATAGAAGGGCCAATAGGCCCGGTCGGTCGGGGGCAACGAGCACCGAAAGGGCGGCATGCGCAAGCATCGAACGCCGTGTTCCTCATGGTATTCCACCACCTTGCGAACCTCGTCCATCCCGTTGATAGGGTTGACGATCATTGCGGGCAAGATCTTCTTCGGGTACCGCCGGTGTGCTTCGCCGACCCATGCCGCGTGCTCCGGCGTCATGATTGATACGACGCACGCGCCGATAGCGTTCTCGTCCAGGATCTCCAAGAGTTGTTCAGGGCTATCGATCTTCGGTCGCTTCTTCAAGTCCTTAAAAAGATGGGCCAAACCCTCGTCGCCGGGATTTAAGAAGCTCGAGTTGATCAACGAATCGATGGCGCGGATACGGTCAGAAATGACACTTCCTCCTGTTGTTCTATCAGAGTAAATGCTTGCGTTCAGAGAATTTCCGCTCTCAGACTACGCGAAAAGCTATCGGCGCGCAAGACGGCAAACAGTTTGAATTGCCTCGTCGTCCCTCCTGTTCGAACACTACTTCGTGTTGACCTCATGCCCCGGCATTGAGCTATATTCAGTCAGATAATTTCTGAGGTCAAGACAAAGGAGCCCAACCATGGCATACGAACATATTCTCTACGAAAACGAGGATGGCATCGCCACGCTAACCTTTAACCGCCCCAAGATTCTCAACGCCTGCAATAAGCTGATGTACGAAGAAATCAGTGACGCGATGGCGGATTTCAGCGCGGATGACGCGCTCCGCGTTCTCATTATAACCGGCGCCGGCAAGGGCTTTCAGGCTGGGGACGACATAAAGGAGGTATTTCTGTCGAAAGAGGCGAGGGACGGTCGTGCCTCGGATGTGGTGGGTAAGATAAAGGGCCAGCAGAAAAAGGGGGGACAGCAGATCCCCAAGGTCCTGAAGCCTACGATAGCGGCTGTCAACGGGGTAGCCGTCGGCGTGGGGCTAGATCTTGCTCTCGAATGCGATATCCGCATCGCTTCGGAGAGCGCGCGGTTCGGATATTTCTACGTGCGGCGCGGCCTGAATGGGTCGGACATCGGCCCTACCCATCTGACCCACATAGTCGGCCTGTCTCGCGCGCTCGAGATGATGCTCTCCGGCGAACTGATTGATGCCGAGGAGGCGTTGCGGATAGGACTCGCTCGCAAGGTGGTTCCTGCCGATGAACTGATGGGCGAGGCGAAGGCGATGGCCCGCAAGTTGATGGAGGGCGCGCCTCTTGCCCAAGTGGCCATCAAGCGGGCGGTCTACAAAGCTCTCTATGAGCCGGACGGAATTCGAAAGTACGCCGGGGATCTTCTGGGATTATTGTTCCAGACCGAAGACCATATCGAAAGCGCCAACGCCTTCGTCGAGAAGCGCGATCCCGTGTTCAAGGGCAGGTAGCGAGAGCTCTTAGAATGTGCCGCCCTATCCCCGACAATCAAGAGGCCGGGACAGGAGTAGATTCGAATCTCCCCTTTCCTCAGAAATGTGCCGCCAGTACGGCGGCGTTCCTGCTTTTCGCGATCATGCATGTTGCGTGGTTCCTCAACGATGAACCATGCTACGATGAGATAGTCACGATCCAGTATCTTGACGAGCCCACGCTAACCGGTTTCCTCGCCAAAGTGCGTGGGCACAGCACCTACATCCAACCCATCTACTTCGTCCTGGAGTACTACTGGGCACAACTCTTCGGCTCTTCAGTCCGATGGCTGCGCCTACTTCCTAAGGCCCACAATGCGTGGCACGAACAGGCTCGGCTTGGGTGACCCCGC
>CAYNZS010000154.1:4224-9843 GCA_964401695.1 uncultured Nitrospirales bacterium | reverse complement strand
AGGCTTCATGCCCACACTATACCACCGTAGGCATGATAAATTAAAACGCTCTAAGAGAGCGAAAATAGCTAGCCTAGCCCATCCTCCGCCGGAGCCGAAATAGGCGCTAATCCTTTGATAGCATTTAAGTTAGTGCAGTTCCGGGCCTAGGTAGATGCAGGGGGTTAGTTGACAGATCGCCACGAGTCGCTCTACAATTAATTGGCCGCGACCAGTCTCGAAATCAACAGAGCCGCGGATGATCGAGGAAGGTGAAGGAAGGGAATTGTCGCCGGGCTTGTATCTCGTGGTCATGTTGGGAATCATTGCCCTGTTCGTCGGGGTTATTGTTCCGGCGCTGTTCTGGCGGAAGTGTCCGTCTTGCCGGGCTCGAAACGGCCTGGACGCGTCCGTTTGCCGCAAGTGCGGACATGAGTTGGACGAGGGCCAGGTCGGCGAATGAATAGTTGTTGAAAGCGGCGTCGCGTGGTGGAAAGGATAGGTGATTCGATTTGGCGAGCATGATGAACTGTCCACATTGCGGCAAGTTGACCGGCCGCAAGCTTGAGGATTGCCCCCACTGCGGAGGCCATTTGCAGGAGCAAGCCGCCACCTCCGTTCGGCGTCCGCGCCGGGACCGACAAAGTTGCCCTAGCTGTAAAGCGATGGTGCAGGAGGGCGATATCATCTGCGTGGTCTGCGGGACGAATCTCCTGACGGGCCAAAAGGTCAGCGACGAGCTGCAAGCGGAACCGAAAATCCCGAAGAGCCAGTTGCCGATGATGGTCGGCGCGGGGATTGTAGCGGCGGTGGCGGTGCTCGTCGTGCTGGCAGGCATCTATATTGTCACGCGCGATCCCGTTCGCACCGCGCAGAAACAGATGGCCGATGGCAAGGATCTTGAAGCTATCGCGACGCTCTCCAGACACATCGACAAGAATGACGGCGACGAGCGCGCGCTGGAATTGCGCGGCGAACTGCATTTCAAGACCAACCAATTTCCCAGGGCCGCGCAAGATTTCGAGCTTGCCACGAATATCGATGCTAAGAATGTAGGCGCGGCCATGTGGGGCGTGGCGGCTCTTCATTCCATGAGCGGAAACCAGTTAGACCGACAAATTGCGTTACTGGATAAAGTCGTCAAGGTCGACGCCCAGAACACCCAAGCATGGTACCTGCTCTCTCTCGCCCGGTCTGCAAACCGCGACACGGCAGGTCAGATGGAAGCGTTGAATCGGGTTATCGAGTTGGACGGCGGCCATGCCGGCGCGCATTTGGGGTTGGGCATAGCTATGGCGTTCACGGGAAACCTCGACGGCGCGGCGACAGAGATGGCCACGGCCGCGCAGGCGAATCAGAATGGAAACTTGGCTTCCGTCCGTGGCTTTCTCGCCGCGATGCGAGGCGATAGCCAGGCCGCCGCTCTGCTGGAGGAGGCCGTGGCGGACGAGACGCTGCTGATGCGCTGGCAATCGCAAACTCAATTGGCGAAACTCGCCATGGAAGAGGGGAGTTTCCGCGACGCCCGGACGCTGCTCGATAGCGCGCTCACTTCGGACGCCGCTTCGGACACGGTGCGTTATCTGCGCGGGCTTTGCCTCTATGCGCTCGGCGACCGCTCGGATGCGCAACTGGCCTTTGACGAAGTCTCGGCGCGTGGTGGCGTTCACGCTACCGATGCGCTTATCTTGTTGGCCGACACGCAGCTGTCCCTCCGACAGGTGGATCTCGCGCTGAGGTCGATTGAGAAGGCCTCTGAGGCGGGCGCGCGAAACGCGGTATACCACACCGTGCGGGGGCGCGTGGCCGCGGCGCGAGACAAACTCGCCGACGCCCGCAATTCGTTTAGCGGCGCGATTAAGATGGACGAGGATTACGCGCCAGCCTGGCTTGAGCGGGGACTGTTGTTCATTCGCCGAGGCGCGGTGAGTGAAGGGCTCCGCGACTTGGAGCGCTACTTGGAAATCATCGGCGAAGACGCGGCTGGAACCAATGCCGAGGCGGTTCGGACTCTTGTTGAACAGCTGCAAGGGTCCGCGGAAATCCTGTCGAGTGCTAGGAGGATTGGCCCATGAGAACGAACTTTACAGCTCTTGCCATAACGCTCTCATTTTACGTTGCCCTGCCTTCGCACGCGTGGGGTCCGAAGACGCAAGAATCCATTGTCCGCACTTCAGCGCTGTTTTTTTCGCAAGACGCGAAGACCCCGCTGAGGAATCTGCTATCATACGTTCTAGAAGGGTCGCTGGTTTCCCCAAAAAAGCTCGGTGCCGTTTGTCCCGATTTCCAGACGAATCCTGTCGCGGCCATCAAACGTGAGATACACTTGCTGCAGGCCGTCCGAGCCGAGCGCATTGACCCCTACTATGTGTATCGCCTCGGGGTTCTCGGCCAATTGGTCGCCGACACGACGGCGCCCATGGGTACGCTGAATCCCCTATACCGGGGTCAATATTTCGCCGATGTGGACGCCAGCGTAGGTCGGGCTCAGTTAACGGCCCAGCCCAGGCGAATCGTCGATCCCCATGCCTATTTCGGTCGCCTCCGCGGCCAGATTCGGGATCAGGAAAATACCATCATTCGAGAATACCAGGCCGGTCAAGGATTCGCCGGCCTCGCCAGCGCCGCCCTCTCCTCGGATGTCAGCCGCTCCGTAAACGCGGTGTTGGACGTGTGGAATACCGTCCTCACGCGAGACGTCTCGAACACTAATATTTCACCTGGCTCTATGCAGAACTACGTCCTGGCGTCCCTGGCCTTCTACCTGGCGAAAGATAACATGGCAGAGGTCACGTCGGTCCACAATCGGATTCGCGCCCTCGGAATGAATTCGCTCGACATGCGCCGGCAGGTTGGCGACATGTTCTTCAACGCGAAAGTTTTCGGCCGCGCTATGGAAGAGTACGAAGAGGTGCTTCGGCTCTCGCCCGGCAACCGCTCCCTCGCCGAGAAGATGGCGCGCTACTACAAGGCGGTCGGGAATGAGGCGCTTGAGAAAAACAGGTTGGAGGACGCTCGCGACGCCTTAAAAAAGGCCTCCGAGTTGGACAAACTTCGCCCCGAAATCCAGCGCAGCCTGCTAGAAGTGAACAAGCTGATCGTGGCGCGCGACGACCGGCTCGACGCCATCCGCCAAGCGAACAACTTAGCAAGGGAATTCGAGAAACAGGCCGATCTAGAGGCCGACGCCTTGCATTTTGCCGTGGCCATTAGACTGCTTCGACAGGCGGATGAGCAGTACGCAATGGTCACCACCGAATTTCTCGCGGAGTCCAGCATCGCTAACATTGGACGCGAGTATGTTCGCTCAAGGACGAAAGCATGGAATGCCAGATTTCTGCAGAACGCCCAGACGCTGAGCGGCTCCGGAACGCCCGATACAGCCCGTCAATTGGCTGCGCAGACTCCTGGCCTTCACAACGAAGTCATGCGCGCCCTCCTGGCTTCCGAGCTTAACGCGTCTCTAGATCAGTTGAAGAAGGAACTGGACGGAACTACTCTTCAGAACGATTAGGTTCGAACTCGGGGCGAGATCGCGAAGGTCCTCGCGCGTTCGACTCTCTCCTGAACCTAAATCAGGGAGGGGGATCGTTCCATGCTGTTTCCATCTCACCCGTTATGCCGAGCGAAGCAAAGTATCTCTTCATTCCATTGGACTTCTGGCGTATCGAGATCCTTCACTTAGTTCAGGGTGACAAAAAAATATGCGCTTTTCCTCGCTTTCAGAAGCTGCTACAGTTATCAGTTAATATACTAGTATGTCAACTCAGTCTAGTGACCGTTGTTGGCCACATCGGTCTTCCTCCGTGCCCAGGCATCTTTAGACCCCTCGATTTCCGACAGTCCTTTGTCCAGCAAGTCGCGGATTATATCCAGTCCCGCGATATAGGCGTAAATGTTTGGGTCGTCCAACATCGCCCGTATTTCCTCGGCGTTCTCCTCCACGCTGCGGTCCAGCGCGATGGGGTCGTCCATGTATGGACGCGGGCTAACCGCCTCGAAAGCCTTAAATGTCTCTTGGTCGTGGTACTGGGGCAAATCGTTCCGCTCGTCGTTCATGTATAACAACTCAAGCCCGCTTCTTGCCCGTAAAATAACCGCACCCGACCTTCCCAACCACCTACCGAGTCGTAGATGTGCTTGATGAAGGCACGAAAGGGGTGATGCCCGTCCCTAAACCGAACATCAGCAAATTCGAAGTCTTGTCATCGGGTATGCTGAAGGGACTCGGATGCGGTCCGGTGATTTGCACCGTGTCCCCGGGCTGCCGGTCGCACAGGTGATTCGAGGCAATCCCGGGATACTGCTCACCGTTTATCTCATCAATGTAGAAGCACCGCCGCACACAAATTGAAAATGAATAGGTAGTACTGCCTTCCTCACCGGCCACACTGACTATCGAGTAGAACCGGCGATGATCGTAATTCCCGAATTCGTGCGGACAGGGGACCACGACGGCTATGTTCTGGCCGACTTCTACCCTGAAATCCGTCTTTTCCACGTCGAGCACGATGTGCCGCACTTCCTCCTTACTCTCCTCGGGCGTAATGCGTGCGCTTTCCCGCACTCTGGCATCAAAAGGTATCTTCGGCGTCGCCCAAATCCTTAAGCATCAAACCAACCCATTTCGTCTATAGCCAGTGCTGAGCGTCGCTCGCATCTGTGGCTGTAACGCACATTCAGTTAGCCCCTGACACTTCATCCAAGATTCCCATCCGGGCCTGCCCGCCACCATCGCAAACCGCCTTCCCTTCATCCTAGACCTCCTCATTAACGATAGCAACAGCGATTCCGTGTAGGGGGCGTGAGGGGCAGTCTTGAGAAGCGGAAATCCCAAGCAGGGGTAATGGGTCTCGGAAAAGAAGTTTTGTTGCTCAACACGCCCCCAGGAGCCTCCGGAGAGCGAGAGCGCGAATATTTCCGAGCTCCAGCGTTCGCCCGTGGGGGATTCTGGGGTGCCTTCCTGCGGGCGGCGCGTACTGTTACGAACACCGAGCTAATCCGGAAGCGTGTCCGCGTTGGTGTTGATCGTGTGCCAGATGATGAGCCGGGGTATCCACGAAACACGGTCTGGACTTCGACGGTCAAAAATGGCCAGCAATCGCTCACAGTTCGCCATGGCGGCCTACTCCCGTTGCGGGGCTAGCGGATGGAAAGGCCCGCCAGATATAGCGTTGCCCACAAACAGACACAATTGGACTCTGTATTCGCCAATTTGTGGAGTATACTGGAGTGAAGATTATGGTCTTGCTTTTCACGAGGGTTAACCTGGTCAGAAAGGGAAATGAACATGGACCGGCGAAGTTTTCTGAAGACCAGCGTACTCGGGGGCGCTGCAATGGCCTCGGGAATGGCTGGGGCAATCGAAGAGAAGGGTTCGACCAACGCAGCGAAGCTTCCCCGTCGCGCGTATGGCAAGACACATGACATGCTGTCGGTGATTGGTTTTGGTGGGATAGTGCTCATGGGACACGGGGAGCAGGAAGGTAAACGAATTGTCGCGGGAGCCTTCGAACGCGGCGTGAATTACTTCGACGTGGCTCCGTCGTATGGCGATGGCGAAGCTGAGATCAAGCTGGGGCCCGCGCTAGAGCCCTACCGGAAGGACTCGTTTTTGGCCTGCAAGACCAACCGGCGCGA
>CAYNZS010000154.1:0-4214 GCA_964401695.1 uncultured Nitrospirales bacterium | reverse complement strand
CAGCTGCCGAATTCGAATTCAACCAGTCGCTGGAACGGCTACGGACCGATTACTTCGATCTCTACCAACTCCATGGGATCTTCGATCTCGAGAAAGATGTCGAGGCCGTCTTCAAAAAGGGCGGAGTGATGGACATGGTCATCGAGAAGAAGAAGTCGGGTCAGATTCGGTATTTGGGGTTCTCGGCGCACAGCATTGATGCCGCCAAGGCGGCCCTGAGCCGGTACGACTTTGATTCGGCGCTGTTCCCCGTGAACTTCGCCTCCTGGTACAAGAACGACTGGGGACGGCAGATTCTGGAAGCCGCCCGGGAAAAGGGCGCGGCGTGCCTGGCGCTCAAGGCCATGGCGCGGCAGCACTGGGCCAATTGGGAAGGGCCAGAGCGGAAGCGTTACCCAAAGTGCTGGTATGAGCCGGTCGAGGACAGGGAAGAGGCAGCGGCGGGGCTTCGGTGGACGTTGAGCCAGCCGGTTACGGCGGCACTCCCGCCGGGGAACAACAAGCTGTTTCAGATGGCCCTCGATATCGCCTCCGAGTCGATTGAGTTAACTTCGAACGAGGACGAAAAACTCAAAGCGCTTGCCCAGGAACTCGACCCGTTGTTTCCCATGAAGAGTGGGTAAGAGTGTAATAGTCGGGAGAAGAATGCCGTGGCGCTTGATTACCCGTGCCGGAGCCTACGCGGGGTAACTCAGCTGGTTCAGCGGATGGCGACGCCCGATCCGACTGAGCACATCGGTAAGACGGACTGCAATCGCGATTTTGTGTCCAAGAGATGGGGGCCACCTCACCGGCTTATCTTATGAGGGCTTCGACCCTCCTGAGGGTACAGTCGGGAATTCTGCCCCCGTTATGGGTCCCCTTTTCCCCTGGAGCGTCCGTCCACGGGGAGCCTCACGGTTACTTTGGTGCCGGTCATGGGGAGCGAGTGGAATTCAAGTGTTCCTCGGTGTTCGGCAACAATGTTGGAAGCTATGGTAAGTCCAAGTCCTGTTCCGCCGGCATCGCGGCGGGTGGTAAAGAACGGATCTACGATGCGACGGCGGACATCCTCAGGTATGCCACTCCCTTCGTCGCCCGCCTGATTTCCTTCACGATATTCCTTGCCATGAACAGATCCTCCTTTCGTCTGCCCACGGCCACTATCCCAAACCCCAATAGACTTCGGCAACCCGCCGATCTGTAACTTAGCTAAACCGGCCCGAGTGTCCCACTTTGGCTGACGGCGAACAGGCGGCGATCTTCTTGGCTCTGTCGACATCGGTAATTCCCTGGCTGCTATCAAGAAACTTGTCTTCGATGAGAAGAGGCTCTCCATGGGCCGATTGATTCAGGCCCTGGACAGTGACTTCGAGGGCTATGGAGATGTCCGCAAGATGTGTCTGGATGCCCCCAAGTTTGGCAACGATGATGACGATGCCGACGAGCAAGTAGCCTGGGTGACGCATCTGGTCGCGAGCGAGGCAAGTATACGACCACCTACAGTGGGCGCCCTGCCCTCGGGGAGATTGGCCAGTGCGCCGCTGGCGGATGCGCTCTCGGCCATCCCAGGCAGCGATGTCGAGGGGCCTACGGCAGTAATCAAGTCCGTGGGCAAGGTGAACAACGCCGAGGTGGCCCAGGGCTCAACACTGAATTTGAAGATTGACCCGGCAGTCTTTGAGCACGACGATGGTTTCAAGAGGCTGGCAGACCTCATCCGGGTATTCGTTGACGAGAAGGTCGACCAGGTCCAGTTAAACGTAGTCTCCGCGGACACGCTGAGAGCGGCTCAAGAGAAACCTGGGAAGTACAAAGACCTCGTGGTGAAGGTGGCTGGGTACAATGCCCGATTTGTCGACCTCCATAAGGAGGTTCAGGACAGTATCCTAGCCCGGACGGAGCACGGGTTCTGAGGATTGGGCAAACCGCCGCCGCCACCTCTGCGTCTCGAAAACTGATCCGCCTCTGTTTTCGGGATCGAGCGGCGGGATACGAACACGCCAAGCTGGATTCTCGATCGGAGCTGACGTATGGGCAAGGGCGGATCTTCACAGCTAATATCACTGTTGTCCTAAACCGCTCTAAGGAAATTGCGGTTAGCCCGGATATCTCACCAATTTTCGTAGCGAGACGGTGGAGAAGGTCGCTATGACGCGACCTATTCGAAGGCTTTCGGATGACAGCGTGGCGGGTCACGTCGAGGTCGAAAGGCGAGAAGAGTCTCGTCAGAGTGGCCTTATCCGCCGTCGCAGTAGAAAAGCGGTGAGATATCCGCGTTAAGGTATTTCCTCTTCCCAAGGATTGGCTCCAGCATATCGAGTTGGCTGTCATACTGAGCGAATGCGAAGGATCTCTTTCGTGCGAAAGTTACTGGCGGAGAAGAGATTCTTCACTTCGTTCAGAATGACAATGTAGCGCTTCTATCGAGATTGACGACTCTTGTCGGTGGCGTCAATCAAAGATGAACGCATGGCCAAACTCCCCCCTCGAAAGCGTCCCCAATACGCTCTCCAAGAGAGAATGGCCATCCTGGAACTCAAGGCCGCCCGTGTCTAGAATCTCGCGGAAACCGCCAGAACCTCCATGGCCGATCCGAAAATCCTGGACCAGCACAGACAATCGAATCCACCTGATTCCACTGGCTGCCGTTGATTTGTGATATCTTGTTTCGCATCGCCGAAACGAATGATATCCGGACTGGGCACGAGTTCTGACCTGTTTGGGAGTGCGCGGCGCGCTACGGAGAATCTTTAGCAAAACGGAGGTACTGGCAAAATGAACGGGTATACAGGAAGGATTCTGAGACTGGATTTGACGAACCGGAAGATCTCGACGATCCCCACCAGTGACTACGATCAATGGGGTGGTGGCCATGGCATGGGCTCGGCCATCTTCTTCGATCTCGTCAAGGACAAGACCATCGACGGGTTTGACCCCGCCAATGTTGTAACCCTGATGACGTCCCCGTTTTGCGGTACCTTGGTGCCCTCCGCGGGCGGTAGGACGGAGGTGCAAGGGATCGGCGTGCAGTCCTACCCCATCGGCTGGTTCACGCGTAGCAATTTTGGCGGGCGCTTTTCCGCCCAGCTCAAGTACACGGGCTGGGATGGGGTCGTGATCGAAGGCAAGGCAGATGAGCCCGTCTGGATAGACATCCGGGATGGGAGCGTGCAGATCCGGAATTGCGAGGATCTGTCGTTGTGGGGCACGGACACGCAGGTCTGCCAGGAAACGATTTGGAGTTTCATAGCCGGCAACGACAGCTATGGCGACTGGGTCGGCCCGACAGGCTCGGACGGCGGCCAGACGACACAGCGGCCCGCGATCGTGGCGATTGGTCCGGCGGGCGAGAACCTGAGTAGGACCGGCTGTCTGATCCATGATGCGGGCAACGGTTCGGGCCAGGGTGGTTTCGGCGGGGTCTGGGGTTCGAAGAACCTCAAAGCCATCAGCGCGATCGGTACGGGCGCGATTGGGATACATGATCCAAAGGCCCTGCTGAATGCCCGGATTTGGCAACGGAAGAACTATGCCTTTGATCCTGAAGATCCACGTCCAGGTATACAATCGCACATCAAACACGATGGCTCTCCCTGGCCGATCACGTTCTTTGGGGACGAGCCGATCTCGTTCCTTGATGACGAGCGCACCAGGCCCCGCCGCTTCAAGCTAAAGCCCCGCCGCCACAGGCCACAGGCTTGTGTGGCCTGTCACGCGGCCTGCCGGGGCCGCTACGAGGATGGACTTGCCAACGAGATCATCTGTGAAAATTCGGCGTTCTACGGTGCCGCGGATAGCCCCGATGTTAAGCGCAAGGCCTGCAAGATACTCAACGATCTCGGCCTGAACGCTTTTGAGCTGAAGCACAGCGTTCGCTACCTCGAAGCGCTGCACAAGTCGGGCGCTTTTGCCCCCGGCACGGGTCTTGACTGCCCGCTGGATTTCGAAAAGTATGGCACCTTGGAGTTTGCCGAACAGTTCATGCGAATGATTGCGTACGGGGACGATGGTCGTGGAAACCCCAGCCGGTTTGGCGAAGACATGGCCGAAGGCATCATGCGGGCGGCCCAAAAATGGGGCAAATTAGATGGCTTTTCCGGGGAGACGAAGGACGTTCTCATGTCCCTGTTTCCATTCTGGGGGCTTCCCATGCACCGGGATCCCCGGACCGACCTTATTTGGGGCTATGGAAGCGTTCTGGCGGACCGGGATATCAACGAGCATTGCTTCGA
>CAYNZS010000153.1:0-9859 GCA_964401695.1 uncultured Nitrospirales bacterium | reverse complement strand
CAACACCGAGTGGCATTTCTCAATCCAAATGAAGCCTTTTACCACGGGCTGCTAGCGCGAAGAATGAGAGTCGCTTCAGCCTCGCCATTGGTGAGTAAGGTATCGCCCGACGGCTCCAGCGGATTCGTGAGTGAATCGCCATTTTCCGTCAGCCTCCCTCTTCATCATATACCGACTTCGAGCGGTCTTGCCTCCTACCGAGTACGTCACCGAACTTATTTCGACTAGATTGCCGAGGACCTCAAACGTGCAGTTCTCCGCGTTGGCTTCAATGCCGTCGAGGCCATTTCGGCCCAGTTGATACTCGAAAAAGACACGGACCTGTGGTCTAGTTACGTTAACATCATTCGAGAAACTCTCTGAGAATCTGTCAACCAATTCCTCCAAGTCACCAGCGACCAAAGCAGCATGGTAGGCGTCCAGGGCTGCTTTTGCCTCTTCGGCTGGATCCCCTGCTTCGCCACCACCTGTTGTGTTGCATCCCGCCAGAATGAGCAATTGACATAGTGCCGTGACCACAGTGATTTGTTTTAGCATTACCATATCTCCTATGTTCCTAGTTAAGTGCAGTAGCAATGGAGGCGGTTTCTATGCAAAAATCCCGCTCGCCGCGCCCTCCCGCGCATCGTTTCATCATCGTAAGTGATAGAACTGGGATTTTCAAGACTTTTTCACACCACGCTTGCCGCGACGGGAAGCTCAACGCTCAGTTACATTGGAGCATACTTCCACGGTGAATGCCCATTTCTTCTTCCCTACAAGCAGGATCTGTACACTGTTGGTGGGCTCCGCACGTACGTCAAGTCAAATCGATGGGACGCATTCTGGGAGCAATACAAAGAACTTCAGATCGCAGTTTGAGCGGTATCACGAGAGCAGCACCCGAAATAAGTTTGAAGGTGCCACCCAGTGCTCCGAGAATCTGTGTCCTTAACAGAACGGGCCCGCTACGTTGAAGATTGGTTTGATGGGACCATCATGAGACCGGGAATGGCGTGCGTGCCAGAATCTGTGCGACGGGATGACACTGTATCGCCGGATCAAGCTTGAAGGCGCTACCCGTGAGAAATGTCTTTGGTACTTTCTGTATTCTGCGCGGCGAGATGTGGCAGCGAACTCAAATGGCCTGCTTTGGCGGCGCCTGCGCAGGCGCGAAAGTTGAATAGGCGCGGTTTCGTGTGATAAAGTGGCGCGCTAATCAAGGCTCTGTGGAAGGGATGTGGCGATTTCGCCTGACTTCCCCGCCAGGTTAGGGCGCGATTTCTGTGCTTATTGACCGGCCGAGTTTAGGTGTCCCGTTTGGCGCTTTGCCTTAGCGGAACCGGTGAGAAAGGTGTGCGTTGGCCAAGATGAGGGTCGGATTGGTCGGATGCGGCAATATTGGCGCAGACATCTGTATTGGCCTGCAAAAGGGATCGATCCCCGCTGAAATCGCCGCGTTGTCTGATGTGGATGATGCGCGGGCGAAGCTTCTGCTACGGTCGTTTCGGTTGAATGCGGACGTGCGCGGCAGAGGATGTGGCGCAGGGCCGATAGGCTTCCGCGCAGAGCTGATTATTTTCGCATTGGCGATTCGAGATTGTACGCGCCGGATAGCGGCGCGCCGAATGGAGAGATAACATGTACGCAGTGGTTTCGACCGGTGGAAAGCAAATTCGCGTGGAGGAGGGGGATGTCGTCCGCGTTGAGAAGCTCGATGCCGATGTGGGCGACACGGTTGAGCTCGATGAGGTTCGCCTGTTGGCCAAAGACGACTCGGTTGTGGTGGACCCGGACGCTCTTGAGGGGACGAAGGTGGTCTGCCAGGTGTCCGGCCAGGGCCGCGGCAAGAAGATTCGCGTCTTTAAGATGAAGCGGCGCAAGGGTTACAAGCGGACCTATGGCCATCGTCAGGACTATACGGAACTTCAGGTGCAGACCATCCAAGGCTGAGCGCTCCGCGATCGCGGGATTGAATTTTTTTGGGAGAGTATCCATGTCACATAAGAAAGCTGGCGGAAGTTCGCGCAATGGCCGCGATAGCCGCGGACAACGGCTCGGCGTAAAGAAGTTCGGCGGCCAATCGGTCATCGCGGGGAACATCATCGTGCGCCAACATGGCACGCACTTTCACCCCGGCGTCAATGTCGGCATTGGCAGGGACTGCACGTTGTTCGCGTTGACTGATGGGGTCGTGCAATTCCGTCACACGCGCAAAGACCGTCAGTGTATTGACGTCATCACAGCGGACGATTAACTTCTTCGTCCATGGCCGCTACTCATGTTTATCGATCGCGCGCGCATCAGACTCACTGCGGGAGCGGGCGGCAAGGGCTGCTGTAGTTTTCGGCGGGAGAAGTATGTCTCGCACGGTGGCCCGAACGGCGGCGATGGGGGCGATGGGGGCGACATCTATATCGAGGTGGACGACCGCCTCTCTTCTCTGCTCGATGTCCATTTCCATTCCCACTGGAAGGGCAACCGCGGTGTGCATGGCCAAGGAAGCGACCGCCATGGCAAGAAGGGCGAGGTTCTCTTCATTAAGGTTCCGCCAGGCACAGTCGTTCGGGACTGGAACTCGCAGGAAACTCTGAGCGACCTCACTGAATCGGATAGCCGTTTTCTCGCGGTCAGAGGAGGCAAGGGGGGCCGGGGCAACGCGCGCTTCGCCACCTCGACGAACCGCGCGCCCGAATTCGCGGAATTGGGGGAGCCGGGCGAATTCGCCGAGCTTGCCCTCGAGCTGAAAGTAATCGCGGATGTGGGCCTTGTGGGCCTGCCGAACGCGGGCAAGTCGACACTTCTTTCTCGAGTGAGCGCGGCGCATCCCAAAATCGCCGACTATCCTTTCACGACGCTCAGCCCCAATCTCGGCGTCGTCAAACTCGGCGGCTACCGAACGCTCACGGTTGCCGACATTCCGGGGATTATCGAAGGCGCTGCGAAGGGCAAGGGGCTTGGACACGATTTCCTGCGCCATATCGAGCGGACGAAGGCGCTCGTATTTCTGGTCGATGCGGGCGATGAATCGCCTTCCGAGACGCTGACGGTATTGGAAAATGAGCTCGCAGAGCACAGCGAAGTGTTCGCCACGCGTCCGAAGTGCGTTGTGTTCAACAAAGCGGATGTGACGGAGAACCGCGAGCGGTTTGAGGAAGTTTCGAAAGTGCTTGATGGCGCCCACTTTATCTCGGCGGTGACGGGTGAGGGAGTGGATGCGTTGCTGGAAACGGTGTGGGGGATGGTTGACCGTGCGCGCAAGGAGGAGGCGGGCATCGAGATTCCTGCGGCCCCGCAGTTCGAATATGTGTATGAGGCGCCTTATTCGGTCGAGTGCGCGGACGGTAGGTTTGTCGTGGCGGGCAAGGGCGTGGACCGCGCGGTGATGATGACGGATTTTACAAATGACGAGGCGGTGCGGCACATGCAGTCTACTCTGAAAAAGATGGGCCTGTTCAAGGCGCTCAAGCGCTTGGGCGCTAGGGATGGACAATCCATCGTAATTAGCGGCGTTGAACTCGAGTACAGGTCTGACTGATCGAAATGAGTGTGAATGCTGGATATCCGGATACAAAGACTCTGGTCGTGAAAATCGGCACGGCCCTTCTGAGCGACGGTATACACGGATTTCAGGGGTTGGTCCTTGAAGAGATCGTAAAGGATCTGGCCCGAGTCAAACACGCGCGCGGACTCAATTTGTTGGTGGTTTCTTCGGGAGCCATGGGTTGCGGCATGGAACGGCTCGGGATCTCGAAGCGGCCCGCGTTGCTACCGGTTAAGCAGGCTACGGCAGCGGTCGGCCAAGCGCGCCTGATGCATTATTACGAGGCGCTATTTCAAACCTATGGCGATGGGCTGCGCACGGCGCAGGTGCTTCTGTCGGCAGCGGATCTAGATGACCGCGCGAGTTATCTCAATGTGCGCAATACCGTTCGCGCACTGCTCGATTTCGAGAATGTCGTGCCTATCGTGAACGAGAACGACTCGATCGCTACGCTAGAGTTGAAGTTCGGGGATAACGATACGCTCGCGGCGAAGATGGCCGCAAAGATCGACGCGGATTTGCTGATTATCCTGAGCAACGTGGACGGCCTGTATGACTCGGATCCGGGCGCGAATGCTGATGCCGCGCTCTTGAGGCATGTGGACGCGGTAACTCCCGAGATCGAGGCGATGGCCGATGGGCCTCACGCTTCGCATTCTATTGGCGGAATGAGGACGAAGTTGGACGCGGCGCGCATTGCGTGCTCCTCGGGGCTGCCGATGGCGATTGCGAGTGGGCTGCGGCCGGGCGTTGTTTCGGATGTGCTGGATGGCAAGGGGCCTATGACGACCTTCGGCCCTACGGAGAATAGGTTGACGCAGCGCAAACGGTGGATCGCGTTCGGCCGGTCGCCGCGCGGCGCGTTGCGAATCGACCGGGGCGCGCGGGACGCGTTAGTCGACTGCGGGAAGAGCCTGTTGCCCGCGGGAATCGTATCCGTGGAAGGCGCATTCGGTTTGGGAGAAGCCGTTACGGTTAAGGATTCCGGCGGCCTCGACGTGGCGCGAGGGTTGACGAATTACACGAGTGAGGAAATCGACCGGATCAAGGGTTGCCAGAGTTGGGAAATAGAAGGCATTCTGGGCTACAAAGATTACGATGTGGTCATACAGCGGGATAATCTAGTCCTCTTATAAAGCCGGTATGCGCATAGATTCAAGAGTGAATAGTTGCTCCTGAATCGCATCCTAGCCACAGAGGACACAGAGATCACAGAGATTTTCTTCTCTGTGCACTCTGTGATCTATGTGGCTACACAAGGAGAATTGGCGATGGCTGTAGCGGATGCCTCCGCGTTGCGCGAAGAGCTGCAACGAATCGGGAAACAGGCCCGGCGCGCTTCGGATATCTTGCGCTCCATGTCGAGCGCGATGAAGAACGCGGCGCTCTTGGAGATCGCACGGCGGCTCCGCGACAATGCTCGGGTCTTGAAGGAAGAAAACGCAAAAGACTTAGGGACCGCTCAGGAGAAGGGCCTGCGCGGCGCGATGCTCGACCGCCTCGAATTGACGGATACGCGAATCGAGGCTATAGGGGAAGGGCTCGATGTCGTGGCGGCCTTGCCGGACCCCGTCGGCGAAATCGTGAACCAAGTTATTCGGCCCAACGGGCTGCGCATCGCGCAAGTGCGCCAGTCGCTCGGAGTCGTAGGGATCATCTACGAGAGCCGCCCGAATGTGACGGCGGACGCCGCGGGCCTGTGCCTGAAATCGGGCAACGCGTGTGTGCTGCGCGGCGGTTCGGAGGCGATCCACTCGAATCTCGCTATCGCCAAGATCTTCATCGAGGGCGCGGTATCGGCAGGCGTTCCCGAACACGCCGTACAAGTGATATCCACACCAGTTCGGGCGGCAGTAGGGGAGATGCTCCGTCTCGACCAGTACATCGACGTCATCGTGCCACGCGGCGGCAAACAGTTGATCGAACGCATTTACAACGAGTCGCGGATCCCTGTCGTCGCCCATCTGGATGGGGTGTGCCACACCTACGTTCACGAACGCGCGGACCTCGACATGGCAAAGGCCATTTGCCTCAACGCGAAGTTGCGGCGGCCTTCAGTGTGCAATGCCATGGAGACCATGCTCGTGGATGCGGCCGTTGCCGATACGTTCTTGCCGGACATAGCGGACGCGTTCGCTGAGGCGGACTGCGAGCTTCGCGGCTGTGAATATACGCGTAAGCATATCGAGTGCGTCGCGGCCACGGAGGAAGACTGGACGGCCGAGTATTTGGATAGGATTCTGGCTATTCGTGTCGTGGATTCATTGGAGGAGGCGATCGGCCATATTAACGAATTCGGTTCGCACCATTCGGATGCGATTGTGACAGACAGTTACGCGGCCTCCGAGCGCTTCCTCGATGCGGTGGATAGTGCGACGGTGTACGTGAATGCTTCTACCTATTTTACGGATGGTTTTATGTTCGGCCTCGGCTCCGAGATCGGGATTAGCACGAGCAAACTGCATTGCCGAGGCCCCATGGCGCTCAAGGAACTCACGTCGCTCAAGTATGTGATTCGCGGCTCGGGTCAGATTCGCGAGTAGGCGGGGAGAAAGGGCATTGACCACGCCAAAGCGAATCGGAGTGTACGGCGGAACCTTCGATCCCATCCATAACGTCCACCTCGAAATCGCCAGGGCCGCCCGCGGTTGCGCTGCGCTGGATGTCGTTCTGTTCGTAATTGCCGCGCGCCCGCCGCATAAGGCGAACGCCACTTTCGCGTCGCCCGAAAACCGCATAGCCATGGTGCAGGCAGCCGTTTGCGGAGAGGCGGGCATGGATTACAGTTGCTTGGAATTCAATCGCGAGGGGCCCTCGTATACGGGCCAGACGCTTGTGGAATTGCATGGTCAGTTCCCGGGCTCGGAGTTGTTTCTGATAATCGGAATGGACTCGCTGGTGGACTTGCCGAAGTGGAGGGATCCGGAGATAATTCTCGAACATGCAGAGCTGCTCGTGCTGCCCAGGCCAGGCAGTGGGACGGCCCAGTCGGACATGGCGACCGCGAAGTTTCGCATGATTCCTTTTCAGGAAACGGACCTTTCGTCCACGGAGGTCCGCGAACGCATCGCACGGGGGGAGCGAATCGACGACCTCGTGCCCGGGGCGGTGGAAAGGCTCATTCATGACCGAGGGATATACGAGTAGATCGCGTGGGGGCTAATTTCTTCGATACGGCGCGCGCGGACGAATTCGTGGAACTGCTGCGCGCGCGGCTTCCCGATAAGATCTTTCGGCATTGCCTGTCCGTTACCGAGTTTATGCTGGCCTTCCACGAACAAGCCGGAATCGGCCGGGAGCAAGCGGTTGAAGCTGGACTGCTCCATGATCTTTGCAAGGCGATGAAGCCCGCCGAATTGAAGGCCGTAGTGGAGGCGCGCGGACTCGAATTGACCGAACGCCAGTTGGTCAGCCCCGCGCTGCTCCATGGCCCCGTCGCCGCGGCCGAGTGCAAGTCGGAATTGGGAATTGCTGACCCGGAAGTTCTCGACGCGATCTTCTGGCATTCGACCGGGCGTCCGAATTGGAGCGCCGTGGGCTTGTCACTGTACCTAGCCGATTACGCGGAGCCGCTCCGGACGCGGAATGAGACGGCTGAGGCGCGCGACCTGTTGCGCGAAGAAGGATTTCGCGCGGCGGTCATCTTCGCAGCGAAGACGAAGCTGGCGTATATCGCGCGGGAGTTTGCGCTGGACCCCGTGTCGCTGGCCTTTGGCGAATGGGTTGCCGGGGAATGGGACGTATGAATATTTCGGAGCCCTTCTCTGACTTGGCGCGCTACTACGACGCTATCATGTCGGATGTGGATTACGACCGCTGGCTCGTGGTAACGACGGCGGTTGCGGAGCTTTTCCCCACAAAGCAATTCACGCATCTGGATGTGGGCTGCGGCACGTCCATTCTCATGAAACGGCTGTTGCGGTACGGTTGGAATACGAAGGGCGCGGACCTTTCGCTGCCCATGCTTCGAAACGGACGCCGTTCGGGGCCTCGTCCGAGCACAGTCGCGGCCGACATGCGGGCGCTTCCTTTCGCAGGCGAATTCAATTACGCGACGTGCCTGTTCGACAGCTTGAATTTCTTGTTGACGTTCGAGGACTTGCGCACCGCGCTTCAGGAGACCGCGTCGGTGTTGCGGGACGGCGGAATCTTCTATTTCGACGTCATCACCGAGCGGATGGTGACGGAGCATTTCGAGGACCGCAAGTGGTCGGAAAAGAATGTCCGTTTCTCTACTACCTGGGAAGGCGTCTATGACCGGAACACTTCTATCGCCCGGACCGCAGTGACGGTGAACCGGCAGTTGCCTTCGGTAATCGAGGAGCGAATCCACACTATGGATGAGGTGAGGAGGGCGCTGGAAGGGGCAGGTTTCACGCTACTCGGACTGTTCGATGCGGAGAATTGGCACGCGCCAACGCGAAAGACGTTGCGCTTGGACGGCGTGGCGGTGAAAGGCGATGCGGCGCTGCACAGAAAGAAGTTGCGGGGGGTCGAAGCGTTCTTGCGAAACGCGTTTGAGTAGGTGGAGAATAGGCTGCTTGTGAGTTTGGACCCGCTATGCGGGAATTGCGATAAGAACGTGACGGCAATGTGCCACTAGGCTGACCTGAAATCCGATAGGGTGTTCATGAATAGGGAATCACCTGAATGTGGAGGAAGAGTAGCCATGGGATCGCAAGAAGATGTCCTTGGAATATGGATCCTAATTTTGGGGGAGTTCATGCCATGAACCGACGTGCGATTATTCGCTCGCTCCCCGCCCTGTTGGCGTACGTTCTTTGGGCTCAGGCGGCCATATCTCAGGGCGAATCGAAGCGCGTGCCAGCGCAAATGCTGTCGGCCGATCGCTCTGAGGTTCTATTCAGCGAAGGGCGGAAGGCGATCGAGCGGCCCAACATGGTCCTTGATCTGATGGGTCTGAGCGACGGGCAGATCGTCGCCGATGTCGGCAGCGGTCCCGGGTTCTACAGCCTCCTACTCGCCGAACGTATCGAACCGCACGGCGTCGTATTTGCGGTCGATGTACAGCAGGGAATGCTCGACCAGCTCAAGAAGCGCATGGACGAGGCGGGCGTCGCGAATGTCTATCCGGTTCTCGGCACGTTCACCGATCCGAATCTGCCTGTCGGAAAAGTGGACCGCGTATTGCTCGTGGATGCGTACCATGAGTTTAGCGAGCCGGAAGCGATGCTCGCGAAGATTCGCGAATCCCTCGCGCCAGGGAGCCTCGTCGTGTTAGCGGAATTCCGCGCGGAGGAAGATTCGGAGTCCTCCGATATAGTGCGGCAAATCCCGCGCGACCACAAGATGACTGCCGAGGAAATCTTAAGCGAATGGGAGCCCGCCGGGTTCGAGTTGGTTCAGCGACACGAAACTCTGCCGGCCCAGCACCTCTTCATTTTCAAGAAAGGGATGCTTCGATCCGCGAGAGTTACTCCAGAAGTCATCGGCAGCACACTCAACACGTCCACATTGGGGGGTGATATCTATTTTGGCGGTCAGCCGTCCGCCGCCGATCTGAAAACCCTTTCGGAAAAGGGCGTCAAGGCCGTTATCAACTTGCGCACGAGTCAAGAACTCGAACGTCTCGGTTTTGACGAAGCGCGAACTGTCGAGGGTCTCGGCATGAGGTATATCCACGTGCCCACGGGGCGAGAAGTGCCGGGAGAGGCTGATCTGGACCGCATATTCTCCGCCTTGGACGCGGCAGGCCAAGCGCCTGTTTTGCTGCACTGCGCCAGCTCGAACCGGGTAGGCGTGATTTGGTCCGTCTACCGCGCGAAGCGAAGCGGCATGTCCATCGAGGACGCCATCGAGGACGGACGCGCGGCAGGCATGACCTCCAAACCGCTAGAAGCCGCGGCCAGGGCCTACCTGTCGGAGTAGTCCGCTGGGGCCTGAGCTCAAGCCGAGAATGTAAAGCAATTTCAACGTTCCCGATAGAGGGCATCGTCGAGAATAGAGGATCGGTGTTGTATTGAAGCGGGTCTTTGGTCTTTTTTTGCTCTCGAATTGCACTCGAATTAGACGAATGATGCACCTGCGCTTTGCCTATCGGGAATGACTTCGATAGCTGGAGCGACATGGAATTCGACTCGAAAGCGGAAAGAATCATCCAATGGAAACGGGGCGAGACCCCGGGGATCCAGCCCCCGTAAAATGAGCCAGTGGCGATAATAGAATCTCCGTAGCGCGAAGGAGATTCACCGATGAAGAAGAAACGCTATGAAGCAGAGCGGATCATTCGGATTTTGCAGGAGCCAAGAGGGGTGAGACGGCGATTGGCGATTTGTCTCGGCGTTATGAGGTCTCCGAAGCGACTTTCTACCGGTG
>CAYNZS010000152.1:5165-9860 GCA_964401695.1 uncultured Nitrospirales bacterium | reverse complement strand
ACGCGCCATTCCTTTCTATAGCGTCACCGTGGAAAAAGGGGACGGCACCGGCGCAGAAGGAAGATTATCTCAGTTGGGGAAGAAAACATGGTGGAAAGAGCGGCCACCCCTGGAGCCCGTCGCACATTCGGAACAAGATCCGCCACCTCAACTGGTGGCAGGAAAAGCTGAACCTCCAAACCGTCGGAGACCTCTATAACGGCCTCTCCGCCGTAGAAAAGATCATCGCGCAACTGGAAATAGCGCGCACCGCGAAGACGGCGGCTAATTACGCCGAGACCATCAAAAGCTTTTGCGTCTGGTGCCGCAAACGCGGCCTCCTTAAGGAAAATCCCCTGCAAGACCTTGCGCCGCTGCCCACGGCGCCTGAAATGCAGCGGCGAGCCCTCACCCCCGAAGAAATCAGACGACTCCTCAATGCCTGCAATCCGAAGAAGCGTTTACTCTACAGCGTCGCCCTCACCACCGGCCTACGCGCCAACGAACTCCGATCTATCACGACACGACATCTGGACGTGAAAAATGGCGGAATCGTCCTCGACGCCAGCTGGACTAAAAACCGCCAGCCAGGCTTTCAACCGCTACCACAAACACTGATGAACGAGCTAGCCCAAACGGCCCAGCCCAAATGGTCGGATCAGCCACTCCTTGACGTAACCACGCAACCCGCCAAATTCCTCGACAGCGACCTCAAGCGAGCGGGCATACCCAAGTGGACAGAAGAGGGCAAAATAGACTTCCACGCGCTTCGCACCACATTCACCACCCTCGTCATCGAATCCGGTGCAAACCAAAAGGAAGCAATGGAATTGGCAAGACACGCCACACCACTTCTCACATTCAATACCTACGCAAGAGCCCGCCAACCCCGCCTCAAAGAAATTTCCGAAAAGGTCGGAGTGGAGATCGGCGCGTGTGCAAATGATGTGCAACAGGACAACGAAGAGGAAACGAAAGAGGGCGAGAAACCTTTAAACAACAGCACTTACAAAGAAAACAAAATGGCGGAGAGGGCGGGATTCGAACCCGCGGTACGCTATCAACGCACACACGCTTTCCAAGCGTGCTCGATAAGCCACTCTGACACCTCTCCGCTTGGGCCGGAAAGTATAGAGACTTGCGCGGGATCAGGTCAAGGCGTAGCGCTGTGCGCGCAGCAGTTCGGCGTGGTGGCGCGTTGCCAGTAGGAATGAGTGGCGCGTGCAATGTGTTATACTGCGCAGACTAAGCCTAAGGAGGATACATGCATGGGAACGGCAACGGAACTGACAACGGGTAATTTTGACGCCAGCACGAAGGATGGCGTGGCGCTTATCGATTTTTGGGCGGAGTGGTGCGGGCCGTGCAAGATGATTGGGCCTCTGATTGAGGAGTTGGCGAGCGAATACGAAGGCAAGGCCACGGTCGCGAAAGTAAATATCGACAACGAAGGCGCGCTCGCCGAGAAGTTCAATGTATCGAGCATACCCACGCTGTTAGTCATCAAAGATGGGGAAGAGAAGCAACGCTTCGTCGGCGTGACGTCAAAAACGAATCTCGCCGAGGCTATCGACGCGGCGACTGCATAGTTTTGGACTGGCGGAGCATTTTGCTCCGACCTCATGACGCAATACTCGAGGAGCCGGCCGTCGTGTCGGCTCCTGCCCTTGTTAGGCGTGTGATTCGCCGGAGCTGGGGCACTTCGGACGACGGTCTTCTTTCGCACGGCCGTTCCAGGAAGAATGTACCCTCAAACCGTGGGGTCCAGACGTCAGCCGGCCGTGCCTGTGGTGCGTTCGCGCATCTCGCGCATGGCTTGTTTGACTTCCTCACGGGGCCGGTCAATCAGGCCTCCGAATCCGGCCCCCGACTTCAGGTGCGCCGCGCCGTCGATGGTAATCGTGTCGCCGGAGATGTAGGCGGCCATTGGCGACAAAAGGTAGGACATCAGGTTGGCCAGTTCGATGTGCTCGCCGACGCGTTTGAGCGGAATCCCCGAGCGCGGTCCCTCCGTAGGTTGGCTACCGGCCGGTACGCTCAGTCGCGACGAAGCCCCGTCGGTCGGGAAGGCTCCGGGCGCGATGGCTGCGGTCCGGATATTGTATTCGCCCCATTCGACGGCGAGAGAACGCATCATCGAGGTTACGCCGGCTTTGGCGCAGGCGCTGGGAACCACGAAGGGGGTGCCGCCTTCGTAGGCGTAGGTGGCGATGATGCTCAGAACGGTCCCCCCACTCCCGCGGCCGATCCACCGTCGGCCCATTTCCGTGGTGCAGTTGAAGGTGCCGTACAAGACGATCTGCACAACCGCGTTGAATGCGTTGTAGGACAAATCCTCCGTCGGCCAAACGAAGTTTCCCGCGGCATTATTGACCAGCGAGGTGATGGGCCCAAGTTCACTTTCCAGTCCATCTAGCGAGGCCTTGACGCGAACAGGGTCGCGCACGTCGCAAGAGGTCCAGGCCGTTTCCGCTCCGTTTTTCGTGATGTCGGCGGCCGTGGTCGTCAGTGGTTCTTCCCGACGCCCAAGAAGGCTCACCTTGGCGCCGAGCTCGGCGAACCGAAGCGCCATGGCCCGGCCAAGTCCCGTTCCGCCACCGGTTACTAGAACGTGTTGTCCGGACAACATGTCAGTCTGAAACATTGCAATTTCTCCTTAAGGTACGGTTGTTTTACGTCTCAATAGCCTGCGGCCGCGTTTTCGCCTCGGGGATCGGGGGCTCCGTGGATGCCTTGAGCGGCAATCATGATGCAGTTAGCTTGCCCGATCTGGCCCTTGGGGTGAGGCACCACGAGGTGGCCCAGATCTGACAGCCGGGATGCCTCGCCGCTTTCCACGGCTGGCGACTCGACGGTAATCTTATCCGGCAGCCACTGGGAATGCACGCGCGGCGCCGCGACCGCTGCTTCGATGTCCATGCCGTGAACGAGAACATTCAACGCGATCTGCAACACGGTTGTAATGATGGTCGAGCCGCCCGGCGAGCCGAGCACGAGGAAGGGCTCGCGGTTCTTGAGCACGATCGTCGGCGTCATGGAACTCAGCATGCGTTTCCCAGGTTCGATGGCGTTCGCCTCACTCCCTACGAGGCCATAGAAATTGGGAACGCCCGGTTTCGCGGAGAAGTCGTCCATCTCATTGTTCAAAAGGAAGCCGGCTCCCTGCACGACGATCCCGCAACCGAATCCGGTGTTCAGCGTCGTGGTGACGGACACCGCGTTCCCCGAGCCGTCTACCACTGAGTAGTGGGTCGTTTCGATACTCTCGTATGAAGAAGAAGAACCGGGGCGCACGTCTTCACTCGGTGTGGCCCGGTCCATCGAAATGTCGGCGTAGCGCTCGCGCGCGTAGGCCT
The DNA here is from genome assembly GCA_964401695.1 of uncultured Nitrospirales bacterium. Taxonomy (GTDB): domain Bacteria; phylum Hydrogenedentota; class Hydrogenedentia; order Hydrogenedentales; genus JAPYPO01. The sequence continues at coordinate 6,525 of CAYNZS010000152.1, read as the reverse complement.
TCGAGATCAACTTCTCGACGGGCACATCCCAGTGATCCGGGTCTCCCAAGTGCTGCGAACGGTCGGCGTAAGCGCGGCGCTCGACTTCGGTAAGCACATGAATATACGGCGCCCTATTCCATCCCAGCCGCTCGAGGGGGAAGTGCTCAAGCATGTTCAGCATCTGCACCAGCAAGACCCCTCCCGAACTGGGTGGCCCCATCGAAACGACAGTGTGGTTCTCGAAGGTCCCAGTGACGGGCCAGCGGTACGTGGATTCATAACGCGCCAAATCCTCGTAGCCGATTATTCCCTTCGACTGTCGCATCTGGCGGACGATGCGGTCGGCGACGGCACCGCGATAGAATCCGTCTCTCCCTTCTTCAGCGATGCGCATGAGGGTTTCGGCAAGGTCCTCCTGGATCAGCCGATCGCCCTCTCGCCAGTCTCTGCCGTCTCGGCGAATGAAAACGGCCGCGGCGCCAGGATCCTTCCCGAAAAAGGCCTGGAGCCGGTTCAGTTCGACGGCCATAGCATTTGTGATTTCGAAACCGTCCTCGGCGAGACGTATGGCTGGCGCGAGAAGCGCTCTTCTGGAGATCTTCCCCGAGCCGCGATCCCGCCATACGCGCAGCAGGCCATCCACGGAACCCGGAACGCCTACGCCAAAAATTGTCTTCAGAGAGATATCCGGGATAACCTCCCCCTGTATATCGAGAAACATGTCGCGGCGCGCCGCCAGCGGCGCCCGCTCCCGGAAATCCAGCGTGAAAGCTTCACCCGATTCCATACACGCGACCAGGAAGCCGCCCCCACCAAGATTCCCCGCGGAGGGAAACGTTACCGCGAGCGCGAAGCCTGTTGCCGCGGCGGCATCGATGGCGTTGCCTCCCCTCTTCATGATCGCGACCCCCGTTTCGGAAGCGAATGGCGATGCCGAAACAACCATGCCGTTCTCGGCTACAAGCCGTGGCTCGGATTCCGCGGTTGGAGCTGTAGCGCACAGAAGGAAGAGCGCGAAGGCAACCGACAAGAGCGGGTCGAATTGGCGCTGGCCGCAAGGAAACTCACAGGGCTGTGCCCTATCTCGCGGGACATTGGGAGAAGGAACCCTGATACCAAAGAGGCTAGGAGGAAGCGGATCAAGGGAGATGTTATCGGAGCGTTTCGGTATTCTCATGGATTACTTCCTTAACAACGCCCCACCCCGTTCCGGAGGTAAATTGTGGCAGAAATGAGATGTCTGAATCGACTGTTCTCCCAACCTTTGGGTGCGGGAAATTCTTGGAAGGTCGGGGCCCACCCCCCCCCCCCCCCAAAAACGGGGGGGGGGGGGGGGGGGGGGGTTTTGGGGGTGGCGGAGGGTTTTTTTTGAAAAGTT
>CAYNZS010000152.1:0-5155 GCA_964401695.1 uncultured Nitrospirales bacterium | reverse complement strand
TCCCTAAACCAGGGAGGGGGGTCAGGTGCAGCGTTTTCGCGTAGTCGCTAGAGTATTGATTCATACTGTTTCCATCTTTTCGGCCATGCGAACGTTAAGTATCCTTACGGCGAGACGTCAGCGCAAACAGGATGAAGAGACAGAGAATGAGGGCAAACATTCCCCCAATCCTGATGAACGCAACGTCCCGTCCGAACGAATCGAGAATCGCGTGGATGCCATCGACACCGATTAGCGGCGCAAGGATTCCACCAAGAATCACTAAGGTGCTTAGAACCCTAAGGGTCCGCGGGAAACGCGAAGCGCCTGCCGCTGCAATCAGCACCAACCCGAAAACAACTCGCACGGCTGCCACGCCATAGAGCCAGGATTGAGTCATGGCATCCGAAGCTTCAAGCAGCAATCCCGGTTTAGCCTGGAAGAAGACCAAAGCCGCGATGAAGATAAATACGAAAGCAATTGCGACCCATCTCATTTGATGTCTCCCATATGACGCTATCGCCGAGCACCACGGGAAGGTTCTATGTAATAATAAGGCTACATGCCAGCGGTTTCAATGCGCCGCTTCTTCCTTGTCGCGGCTCTTTGATAATGTCACATTGTCAACTCATTAAGGATGTCACAATTGGAGCTTTTAGAAAGGAAGTCTACCGATGCCCACGCTGGACAAAGCCGTTCAGGATTTTTTGGCCCAGAAGCGAATCGCCGTCACCGGCGTTTCCCGCCGCAAGAAAGTGCAACCCGCCAACCTTATCTACCGCAAGCTACGCAAGGCGGGATATGAGGTGTTCGCTGTAAATCCGGTTGCCGAAGAAGTCGAGGGCGACCCATGCCACGCCAGTCTCGAAGCCATTCCTGGCGGCGTGGACGGCGTGGTGGTCGCGACCGATCCCAGTGTCGCCAAACAGGTCATCAGCGACTGCGCCGACCTAGGCATCTCGCGCGTGTGGGTCCATCGCTCGATAGGGCAGGGCAGCGCTTCGCCGGATGCCGTCGAATTCGGCCGCGAGAAGGGAATTACCGTTATCCCTGCCGGGTGCCCGATGATGTACTGCAATCCCGACCCTGTACACCGGTGCATGTGCTGGTTCTACAAGGCCACCTGCCGAATCCCGCAACACGTTTAACCCGGATTAACCAAAAAGAAAGCGCCGCGCACGGTTCGGTGCCAGGCGCGGCGCTCGAAAAGATGTGTGCTATGCGTTTGGCCTACAGCCCCGCCTTGAACCGCAGGGCGTCTGCGTGGTCGGTTTCCTCCCAGCGGAAACCTTGATCTTCCCGCCCAAAGTGGCCGTACGCCGCCGTCTTCCTGTAAATGGGTTTTAGCAGATCGAGCGTTTCGATGATAGCGGCGGGACGGCAATCGAAATGCTCCTGGACAATCTCACCGATCCGGTCGTCGTGGATCGCACCCGTTCCAAAGCCGGTGACATTGACCGAAACCGGCTCTGCGACCCCGATCGCGTAGGCTAGTTGAACCTCGCAGCGCTCGGCCATCCCGGCGGCCACGATATTCTTCGCGATATACCGCGCCATGTAGGCGGCCGAGCGATCCACCTTCGAGGGATCCTTTCCGCTGAACGCGCCGCCGCCGTGCCGGCCCATGCCGCCGTAGGTGTCTACGATGATCTTCCGGCCGGTCAGCCCACAGTCGCCCGCGGGACCGCCGACGGCGAAGTGCCCTGTAGGATTGATGTGATGCTTGATGGCGCCGTTGACGAATTCTTTGGGCACCGTGACATCGATCACCTTCTCAACGACCGCGTTCCGGATTTCGTCGTTGCTCACATCTGGCGAGTGTTGATTTGAAATCACGATTGTATCGATCCGAACCGGTTTGTGGTCGACGTATTCGACGGTCACCTGCGTCTTACCGTCGGGCTGAAGCCAAGGCAGTTCGCCACTGCGCCGCAACTCGGAGAGGCGCAGGCCGAGCTTATGGGCAAGCAACACAGGCAGAGGCATCAATTCGGGCGTCTCGTTCGTCGCGTAGCCGAACATCATACCCTGATCGCCTGCGCCCTGTTCGGTGTGTTCGCCTTCGCCTTCGGTCACGCCTTGGGAAATATCGAGCGACTGCTTATCCAGGCTTACCAGGATCGCGCACGAGTTTCCGTCGTAACCCGAGTCGCCGCCCTTATAGCCGATATCCACAATCGCCTTGCGCGCGACGTCTGAAATATCGACCACCGCGTGGGATGTGATTTCACCGGAAATGAGACAGAGGCCGGTGCTGACAAGCGTTTCGCACGCCACGCGGCTCTTGGGATCCTGTTCCAGCATCGCGTCCAGCACGGAATCCGAAATCTGATCTGACACCTTGTCGGGATGGCCTTCCGTCACCGATTCCGAGGTGAACAGAATGCCTTTGCCGTTTGCGCTCATAATTACTCCTGCGCCCCCAGTCATCCCGGTTGCGGCGATTGAAATTGCGTCTGCCTTATTCCTCGGTGGAGTCCGCGGAAGCGGAGAGGGAAGTCGTGTCGAGCCGGAAACCTGGTCCCATCGTGCTGCTCACAGTGCAACTCTTGAGATAGGCTCCTTTGCACGCGGAAGGCCGGGCCTTGACAATCGTATCAACAACCAGCGCCGCATTTTCATAAATCTGATCGGCTTCAAAAGAGGCCTTGCCGACGGGAACGTGTACATTGGCGTTCTTGTCCACGCGGAAATCGATCTTGCCCTTCTTGATTTCCGCGACCGCGTCGCCCACCTTCGGTGTCACGGATCCGGCTTTCGGACTCGGCATGAGGCCGCGCGGCCCAAGAACCTTGCCCAGCTTGCCAACCGCGCCCATCATGTCGGGCGCAGCGACCGCGGCATCGAAATCCGTCCAGCCGCCTTTGACCTTCTCGACCAACTCATCCGAACCGGCTTCGATAGCGCCCGCGGCTTTCGCCTCTTCGATTTGCGCGTCCGATTTGCAGAACACGACCACCTTGATTTCTTTGCCCGTCCCGTGAGGAAGCGAAACGGATCCGCGCACCATCTGGTCCGCGTGCCGGGGATCCACGCCCAAATAAAAGGCGAGTTCGACTGTTTCGTCAAACTTCGCGGTCGCGCACTCTTTACACCCCGTCACCGCATCGCGCAGCGAGAACTTCTTGTCCGGATCCGCCTTGCCCGCGAACGCGGTCTGCCGTTTGCCCAATTTTGCCATTTTCGTTCTCCGCGTGGTTATTAACGGGCGCCAAACGCCCTCCCACTTCGTTATGCGAGAAACCTCCGCCGGTTCAGGAGTCCTCGCTCGATTCTTCCTCTACGGCTATAGCCACCGGATCGGCGTCCACCGTGATTCCCATGCTGCGGGCCGTGCCGGCCATCATCCTGATCGCGGCTTCGTCCGAAGCGGCATTCAAATCCGCCTTCTTGATCTCGATGATCTCTCGTAGCTGTTCGGTAGTAACATTGCCGACAATGTCCTTATTCGGTTCGCCCGAAGCCTTGGCGAGCTGCGCCGCGCGTTTGATCAATACGGCCGCGGGCGGGCTCTTCGTGATAAAACCGAAGCTCCGATCCTGATAGACTTCGATCACCACGGGGATTATCAGCCCTTGCTGGTCTTTCGTGCGCTCGTTGAACTGCTTGCAGAAGTCCATAATGTTCACGCCGTGTTGGCCGAGCGCCGGGCCGATAGGAGGAGCCGGATTCGCTTGGCCCGCGGGACACTGCAATTTGATCACGGCCATGATGGGTTTCTTGGAAGCCATTTTATTGCTTCTCCGTCTGGATCGTTTCCTCTAGATTTTCTCGACTTGCCAGAAGTCCACTTCCACGCTCGTCAGGCGCTCGAAAATCTCGACCATGACTTTTAACTTCGCGCGTTCTTCGTTGACTTCGTCAATACTGCCCATGAAATTCGTGAACGGCCCGTCGATGATCTTGACTCGCTCGCTCGTCTCGAATTCCACCTTCGGCCGCGGCCGCTCGCGCTCGCCCCGAATTTCTTCGATGATCGCGTTCACTTCGCCCTCATCGAGCGGCGTCGGGGTCGTGCGAGTTCCGATGAAGCCCGACACGCCGGGCGTTTCCTTTATCAGATGCCACAGATTCGGATTCTTCTCCGGATGATCGGGAAGCTGTATCAGCACGTAGCCGGGGAAAAACTTTCGTTTCGATATCTTCTTTTCGCCCGATTTGTACTCGGCAACCTCTTCCATGGGAATCAGAATATTCGCAATATGGTCGAGCAGGTCCTCCTGAACCGCTTGAATCAAGAGGTGCTTCTTGACATTGGCCTCCTGTCCCGAGTGGGCATGGATCGCGAACCAACGCCGAACCACGCCATCGTCAGGCGGCTCGACGACCAGCGGCTCGATTGCCGGCTCTACCATCCCCTCTGGTTCCGCGCCGTCCGCCTTCACGGTTTCCGGCTTGAGGGGAGCGTCTTCAGGAGTCACTTCGTCAGCCACCGAATCTCTCCTTAAGTCAGCTTAAACATCCAGAGCACAACATTCTGGAGCACGACGTCCATAACGCCCACGATTGCGGCGAACAGGGCCAAGAACATCATCACAACCGTCGTCGACGCCTTCAGATCTTCCTGCGTCGGCCAAGTGACCTTTTCCATTTCGCTGCGCACTTCGGCGCCGAAAATCTTCGCACGCCCGATAAAGCCTGGCTCCTGCGCGCTTGCTTGATTAGCCATATCTAGTATCCCACCGGATTCGCCCGCTAAATCGGGCTCCGCTGCAAGCGCCCGATAAGAGCCAAGCGCTTCAGAAAACAGATTATCGAAAAAAAGATGGCAGGCCTGGAGGGACTTGAACCCCCAACCTTCGGCTTTGGAGGCCGCTGCTCTACCAATTAAGCTACAGGCCTGTGTAGAACGAATCGCTGCGCGACTATTTTACTTCCCGGTGGAGCGTATGCTTCCGCTCGAACTTGCAGTACTTCTTGAGTTCGTGGCGGTCCGGACGCTTCCGCTTGTCCCGGGTCGTCGCGTAGTTGCGCTGCTTGCATTCCGTACACTGGAGAATTACGTTCTCTCGCATGTTCGTTTCTCTATAGTCTGCCTTCGTCTACCGCGCTGCGCCGCGCGGCAAAACTCAGGCCCAATTCCAATCCATCGGCGCGCCGTGAGGCGGGCCGAAACAGCATCTTACTCGATAACTTTCGTAACCACGCCGGAGGCCACGGTGCGGCCGCCCTCGCG
>CAYNZS010000151.1:0-9980 GCA_964401695.1 uncultured Nitrospirales bacterium | reverse complement strand
GTGGTAACGAGGGCTTCGGGCGCTACGCCGACGCTGGTCCAGGTATCCGTAATCGTGTGATAGGCGAGTACGCCGCGGTCGAAGCCGGGATGAACGTCGCCCAGTATCTGCGTCTGTTCGGCGAGTGAGCCGTCGTCGCCTCCGAACACGAGGATATGGGCCTGTCCCACGGGCGCGACAGGGGCCGCTACGACGGGCTTAGGGATATCTCGGAGCGCCGACCAGCCTTCTGCCGGACGGTACCGGTACGCGTCCGTGAGATAGCGGCGTTTCGATTCTCCGTCCTCCAGTTGGAGAAGCTCCGCCCCGCTGAATAAGTAGATCGCCCCATCCTGTGCCGCCAGGACTGGAAGAATCCGAGGCGGGCCGGGCCACGGTTCCAACTCTTGCCACGCGAGATCCGGCGCGTTCAAGTCCAGCGCCCAGAAGTTCAGGAGGGCGGTGGTCGATTCGGGGGCCTCTTGTCCGCCCGCTACATAGATGACGCCGTTCAGGGCCACGCCCGAACCCATGGCGAAATCGCCGGGCAGCTCGGGAAGGGGCATTTGGTGCACGGCGGAGTTTTCCCAGCCAAGGATGAGCGCCTCCGAGTAATGGCGGTCGCGGGCGCTTCCGCCCAACACGGCCAACCCCTGGCCGGTCGAAGCCGCCGCGCCGTAGGCCAGGGGCCAATCGAGGAACCAGCCCGTCTGCCATTTGCCCGCGCCTTCCTCAAGAACGAAGACGTCGCCGTGCCACCTTTCGCCGCCGCCCTGGAATGGCGACACGGGAAACTGTGCGCCGCCGGCAACGAGAAGAGCCCCGTTGGCAAGTCCGGCAAAGTGTCCCGATTGTGCGCGAGGCAGGGGTGGGAGTTGCCCCCATTCCAGGATTGTCGATTGACTGAAGGCCGCAGCCGGGTAGAGGAGCAGCAAGGCAAAACGGCAAAAAGATCTCATCGGTTATCCAATCCGGGCTGTCGCGGATGTCGAGAAAAGTTCCCGTGAAAACCTTCTGCGCCGTCTCGTTGCGAAAACCTGCGATATATCCAGGCCCGGCGGAACTAAGTTGACTTCCACGTTTTTAATTGAGAGAATCGCCGCTGCTTCCGGCGCATCCCACTGGAGTTTGGCAAAGATATAGGGCTTTTGGCAAGTGCTGTGCCCGGTTTGGATTGCGGCTCTTTTCCGCTCGGGGAATCTGAGCGTTATCGGAATTCATTAGTAGTTGACGGGTCATACGCCCGGACGAACCGAGGCGAAGTCGCGATATCTTCGAAAGCGCAACAGAGAGGTGAAGACATATGAGACGAGTTGTATTAGTGAGCTGCGTGTCGATGGCGTTGGTTATTGCGCCGGCCCTGGCTCAGTTGGCCCCGGATGCGGTTCACCTCGGACGGGTGAAGATTAAGGAGCTTCAGAAGTCGAATCAGCTTGATCCGGTGACTTTGAAAGAGGCGGATCCGGCGCTGGGTACTTGGGAACACGATGGCGTGGCGTATGGGTCTTCGGCCGCGGACAGCAAGGACAAATTCATGACCGACCCCACCAAGTTTGCCGAGGTGGCGAAGAAACAGCGGTGGGAAAATAATTTCAATAATCAGATGAGCATCATCTGGTGTCCGGTCACGGATGAAGTGAGCGCCGGGGGCGGATTGATGTGGCACGAGTTGGGTTTAGACTGGGAAAGTTGCTGCCAGTTCTGCAACGACACGAAAGTAGACGAGGACTTCGTTCGCGGTCTCGAAATCCTCAAGGAGCGCGCCGCGGAATCGTACATCCTGACGAAGGACGGCACGTATAGAGAAGGCTTCGACAGCCCCGTCCAAGACGCTATCGACCTGACGGGCATGGGGTGGCCTGATGAGGGAGAAGAGGCTCCCGAGATGGCCGAGGATATCGTCCCGGCATGGCTGGTAGGCAAGACCTTGAAGCCTACTTGGAGCGGGGGTATCGGCCTTCTTTTCGAGAACCGTTGCCTTGAGTGCCACCGAGTCGGCGGCACGGCCCCGACGGATTACATGTCGCTGGGCAAAGTGAAGAAGCGGACGGAGAAGGAGAACATGAAGGCCGTGATCGAGGCGCGTATCATGCCTCCCTTCCCGCCTGGCGGCAAACACAAATATGCCAACGGCAAGTTCCTCACGCAGCCAGAATATGACGTCATGTTGGAATGGATCGCGGCCGACTACCCGGCTGGCGATGCGGAATATACGTTTGCCCGCGATTGGACCGGCGAATGGACGATGGGCGAACCGGACCATGTGTTCGACTTACCCGAGTTCATAATCACCGAGGAAACGACAGAGATCGTCAAGGAGTTCGAGGTGGAAACCTCGTTCGATGAGGACAAGTGGATCGCCGCGGCGGAAATCATCCCGACTGACCCCTTCCTTACGATGACGCTCGAAGCCGGCCCGCTCGGCTCGTACCACCCCGGCAACAGAGTAAAGAACGCGCCCGAGGGCACGGCTTGGCTGTTGAAGAAGGGCGAGAGCGTCAAAGTCCGCGTGTTCTATACCAAAGAAGAGGGCTGGGAAGAGTACGACGACTCGACGAAGTTCGGTGTCAAGTTTGCCGCGGCGCCCGCGAAGCCGGTGCTGACGGACCGCATGGCGAACGACGACTTTACCCTTGCCGCCGAAACGGCTGGCGTGCTGGCCTCATCTGAATTTACGTTTCCGTCGGATGGACAAGTTCTGTCCCTGACCCCGGTAGCCCGCGAGCGGGCCATGAAAATGAACATAACGGCTATGCTCCCCAATGGCGACGAGAAAGAGCTTGTCGACATTGGTTACTGGGATCCGATGTGGCACTTCACCTATGAGTTGGGCGCGGCATTCGACGCGCCGAAGGGCACGGTCGTGAAGATGACCGTGACCTACGACAATTCGGCGGCCAACCCTAAGAACCCCGACGCGTCGGTTGAAGTGAAAGCCGGCCCGAATGGTGAGCTGCTGGAAGGCTGGATTAACTACTCGCTGAACTGACCGGGTTAGCCACTTGAATTCGTCAGAAGCAAAACAACGCGGACGCCCCGGACCTGGCTTCGGGGCGTCCGTTCTTTCGTTGTGATGCCGCTCCGCTGCGCCGACGGGAAATGCCCGTATCCTCCAACCTCTCTGATAATCAGCTCCGGCGACGACGCCCTCGTTCAGATTGTGAGCTTATTTCGAGACCAAAGTATTGTCGCGCACACGCTCGCCGAACTGGCTTTCGGCATTTCCAGGGGCATAACTGTGAGCGCTACCTAGTTTCTCTTGATGAAGCGTTATGAGAAGTCGCGGTCGAGGACTCTGGTCATAGTTGTCAAGATGCTGGTTAAGGGAGAAGGTCAGTGAAAATGCAGGCCGAGCAGGAGGTGACGAGGGCGTACGAAGAGAAACGCCTCGGAGACCTGTACGAGTGTTTTCTATCGGACGTGCAAGAGGCTCTGAATGAAACGACCTGGATTCTGGTCTCTAGGGAGTCACTCCACGCCCCCCCCATCCTGGCGCGGAAGTACCTTTGCGACTCGGGTCTGGGCGCGAGACAGATGGAAGTGCTCGAATGTTGACTCTACACGACCAGGAAGGAGGTCCGATCTCTGTTAATGCTCAAGGGTTTCTCGGAAGAAGAAATTGAAACCTCTAATCTGCTCGACGACGAGCGGTGGGAACATCGTCTTTTGGGTCCGGTTCGCGACCATGATGGGCGTATCTGCGCCTTCTGGAACCAGGACGTGTCCACCGAATCGCACCCAGCGGGGAACTGTCTCGTTTTGGATAGGAAAGCGGCGGCCTCTTCGGTGGGAAAAGAAAACTTAGTCTGGGTATGGATTCCTTGCCTCATGTCTTCCTTCGACCTTACTCGACTCTCAAATGACGACCAGCTAGTTTCCTGGAGTCCTGGTCGCGCCATGCGGCCATGGTACACGGGACTTGCCTTCGACTTCTCAGGAATGTCTCGGATGCCGAGGACGTAACCCAGGAGTGTTTCCTCAAGCTGAGCCGGAAATAGGATCTTGGCAGTTTTCAGGCGGACGCGTGACGACGACCCGCCGAATTCATCGCGGCATCGAGCAAATTCGTGAGCACCTGAAATCAAAAGGACTGGAGGTTAGCGCGATGACTCTTGCTGCGTTGTTCGAGGCAAATGTGAGCCTGTCGGTCTCAGTAGGGCCTCATGGGCGAATTGAGGAAGGACGCGTTGACGGGCGCGGGCGTGGCGTCGAAGGGAACTCCAACTCGTCCCGCTCTCGCCTCTCGTGGTCTCTTGCTGATGGGGGTGGGTCTGGCGGTCGTGGCCCTCGTTGTGGGTGGTGTTACGCTGATGTCGCGGCGGGTGTCGTGACCCGGAGAGCCCGCCAGTAGTCCGTCACCCGCATCTTCGTTTACAGCTCAGGCCGCGCTCTTGGCCAAAAATGCGTCCATCGTCCCGCCTGAGACGCCCGCGCCGGAGCAGTCGGCACTCGCAGAGCAAGTCCCGATCGAAATCGCCCAGGATTTGGATGAACCCGAAGCTCCTTTCCTACTCCGCTGCGTCGATACGAACGGGGGCCCCGTCGAAAGCGCAGAAGTGTACTTTGTGCACGACAAGTTGAATCTTTCCGGAACGCGCATGCCGACAAGCACTGACGAACACGCAGCGACCGGGTACGGGCCTTATGTGACGGATGCGGATGGCTTCGCCTCACTGCCTTACTTCGAAGAACCCGACGAATCCATTCCCTACAGAGTCACCGACCATTATTCGGCATATGCACGAGTACCCGGAAAGTTGGTCGGAGCATGGCGGTATACGTCTTGGAGGCGTTCAGAGCCGGACTGGAACCACATCGTGCTTGTGGAGTCGATGCAGATCAGGGGCACGGTCGTGTTGCCTGCGGGTTTCGAGCCGCGAGATGTGTCGGTCACAGTGCTCATCTTGGATATCCAAGACGGAAGGAGGCCCCATGCCGCTTCCTTCTCTGCCTCCAGCAAACTTCATCCCCCTCAATGGCCGGAAATCTTCGTGGCGACTCCGGACGAGGGTGGCCGGTTTGTCCTGAACGATATACCGAAATCAGGTCGATTCTATTTGCGGCCACGGGGGCTGGACTGGCTGAGAAGCAATCTATCAGTTTTGATCCGGAATCGGGACCGGATCTTGAAATAGAGATGGAGTCGGAGGGGATGATCGAGGGAACGCTCCGGTATGCGCCATCCAGAGCTCCTGCTGCTGACGTGGCCATTCTTGCAATACCCAGCGGGAATTATCAAGAGAAGCAGACCGGAAACACTTCGTCTTTTGTCACTCGCACCGACAATGCTGGACGTTTGTAAACGGCAGTTGAGAAGTGAAGCGGGTGGCGGGCGGGGCCGTATCTCTCTCCGCGAGACGAGACCCCAGCACTTGGCGGGCGGGAGTTACAGCCCCGCGACAGGGGGGTTGTAATTTCTTCAAAGAATGATTACAATAAAGTTGACATAGATCAGGAAATTGCGAATCTCGCGGAAAACCGAGGTCGCTATAGCCTGTACGGGAGCCTGACCGTCAAACAATTCCGGGCCACAAAGAACATGCTGGCAAAGACCAGGTAGTCCAAACCGGCACCAGGTAGTTCAGGCTTATGTTAGAAGGCATTTCAGCTACAGACATAGCTGGTATGCTTAACGCGCGCATAGAGTTGACCGGACATCCGAGCCGGATGGAAGCAAGTTAGGACGAGGTTCTGAGCGTGGGACAAGAATTCAGAATTTCAGAGATAAGCGGAAGGCCGTTGGGGAGCGATCTGTCTCAACCGCGCCGCGCCACGCCTCAACCTCCCGCGAATGTCCCCTCATTTAAGGATGTTCTCGCCGAGGTGCAGCGCCTCCAGAACGGGGCAGATCCGACTATCAAACAACTCGTCGCGGGCGAAATCAAAGACGTAACCGAAGCGATGGTCGCGGTGGAAAAGGCCGACGTGTCTTTCCAGACCATGATGGCGGTTCGCAATAAGGCCGTCCCCGCATACGAAGAAATCATGCGGATGCAAGTCTAGCGTTAGCGAGTCGAGTATTAGAAGGGCAACAGTACATATCGTTTTCGTCAACTCGTGGGAAGAAGGCAAGCCGCTCCGGGTCTCTGGGAAAGGTTTGAGAGGATTGCCGAGCGTGCCGTAGTGGAATGACAGGCGCGCGCAATACCCACCGGCTTGTCCGGACGCAGCAGCTTGGGCCTTCGGCGCCACCGAGCGGAGTTGACAATTGAATATTGCAGTTACTTTACAGAGAGTCAAGTAACAACTGACAAGTAACTTGGCGTGGATGGCTCCTCTTGGGAGCGGTACCTGGACTGTCCACGCAGTGGGGAGCGCCAAACTCTGGCCCGTTTACGGGAGGAGACGTCGGTAGGGTCGAAGCCATTCAGGGCAGTTGTGCCTCTGGTTAGTTGTGCCTGATTTGGCGCGGCGCATAGCCGCGAAGTAAAGGAACTCGACTGTGCAGACGATCCTGGATTTCTTGCGCCAGACGTGGGCGGGAGTGGCCGAAGCCTGGGGCCAACTCTCGGCAAATGCCCGCGTCCAAATCGGGCTCGCTGGAGCCTTCGTCGCCGCTTTCCTTTTAGGCGTCGTGTTTATCGGCGGCTCGCAGAGTTACGTAACCCTCTACGACGACCTCGATCCCGAAGACAGAGGTCAGATCCTCATCTGGCTCGTGGACAATGGCTACGACTACGAGCTTGCCGACCGGGACCGGAGCATAAAAGTTCCCGTACGCGACCGCCAGGATATAGCGGTGGGTGTTGAGTCGCTGGGCTTATCCGTCAGCCGGGGGGGCAGTCTCGGGTTGGAAATTTTCGATGAACTCGGAATCGCGACGACCGACCGCAAGCAGGAGATAAGCTACGGGCGCGCGCTCAACGGCGAGGCCCAGCGGCAGCTTGAAAGGCTGGACTACGTTCGCTCGGCCAGTGTGCTAATCAGAGAGTCCACGCGGCCATTCTTTCTAGCGAACGAGCAGGAGGCCTCGGAAGCGTCCGTACACCTGGATGTAACGCGCCCGCTATCCGCTCGCGATGTGCTGACAGTAGTCTCGAACGTCCAGGCCATTGGCGGCGCGAATCTGTCCTCGAATGACATCGTGGTAATCGCAGGGAGTGAGATGCTCCACGGCCCGACGGACGACGAGTTCGCCCGGATGGCGGGGGACAGAAGTCGGCACCAGACGGCCGTCGAATCCTACTACACAAAGAAGATCGAAATGGCCTTGGCCCGTCTCGGCGCAGAGACCGTGGTCATGGTCAGCGCTGAACACGACTGGTCATCCGTAGACACGGCGGCACGCACCTTGCCAGGCGAGGCGAAGGTTATATCCCTCCAGGAAACGACATCCGAAACAACCGTGACGGAGAGGCCACCTGAGGGGGCTCCGGGAGTTAACGCGAATCCTCCGTATGGCGGAGGCGCGGATGGCGAGCCGACTACGAAGACGGAGACGAGCGAAATGATCGAGAACTCGGATTATCCGGAAACACTTACGAATACGAAACTACCCCCAGGACGCTTGGTGGCTATGAAGGTGGGGATCGCGGTCAACGGAACCGAGAAACCGGCAGTGGATGCTGACGGAAACGAAACAGGGGAAATGGATTACGTGCCCCCACCCCCAGAACTGATCGCTACGATTACGAGTCTGGCTCAGCATGCGGTGGCTGACGCTACGGTGGCCGACGTCATCACGCCCCCGCAGATCAGCGTGACCGGGGTTAGGTTCATGCGGCCTACGACCGTCACGGCGGGAGTTGTGACACCGTCGAATTGGTGGCAGAATAGTACTGTGCGGCTCGGCGGCCAGTTGTTGCTTATGTTGATTGCTTTCTTCGTGATCCGTTCGTTTATGCGCCGCGCGATGGCCGTGCCGGGAGAGGAAGCGGAGGAAGTGGAAGAAGTGGTTGAAGTCGATCACGAGGCGGAGCGGCGCAAGCGGGTGGCCGAGGAAGTCGAGCGGCTCTCTAACGAGGAGCCCGAGGCGGTGGCCTCGCTCCTCCGCACATGGATGATCGAAGAGTAACGGCGACTTAATCGCGGACTAACGCGGCCAGCTCCAGCAATATATCCGGCTGTTATGCCGCGCAAAGAGTACCCCTATGGCGGATGTGCCAAACGAAGGACCCATCGATTTACCCGGCAAGACGAAGGCGGCGGTTCTGCTGGCTTGCCTCGGAGCCGATACGGCCGGCCGCGTCATGGCGGCGATGTCGGATGAAGAGGTGGACGAACTAACGTTGCGCTTGTCCAGCCTGGACGCGGTGCAACCCGAGACGCGTACGGGCGTGCTCGACGAGTTCTATGATCTGGCGGTCGAGAATCAGTTTGTGACCACGGGCGGCCTGGATTTCGCGCGGGGGCTGTTGGAAGGGGCCTTTGGCCCCGAGAAGACCATCGAAATTCTTACGAGATTGCAGAGCCGCTTGCAGGAAGTGCCGTTTGGATTCCTCAAGAAAGCGGACCCTTCGCAGATTGTCACCTTTCTGCAAGACGAGCACCCGCAGACCATTTCGCTTATCCTGGCTCATGTGTCCCCCGAGATGGCGGCTGTCGTCGTATCCTCACTGCCTTCCGGCGTGCAGTCCGACGTGATCGCGCGGATTGCCACGATGGAACGGACGCCGCCGGAGGTTGTACGGGAAGTGGAGCATGTGCTTGAGCGAAAAATGGCCGCGGTCTTCAGCCAGGGATTTACCTTCGCCGGCGGAATCAAAGAGGTGGCCGAGATCCTCAATAGCGTGGACCGCGGCACCGAGAAGACGATCATGACGGAGCTTGAGGAAAACGATCCGGAGCTCGCCGACGAAATCGCGCGGCTTATGTTCACCTTTGACGATATTATCTATGTGGAAGACAGCGGCATCCAGAAGGCCCTGCGCGAAATCGAATCGGGCGACCTCGCCCTGGCCCTCAAAGGCTCAAACGAAGAAGTTACGAACAAAGTACTGGGCAATATGTCTGAGCGCGCGAAAGAGATGATACTCGAAGAAATCGAGTTTATGGGGCCCGTGCGGCTTCAGAATGTGGAAGAGGCGCAGCAAAAGATTGTGGCCGTCGTGCGGCGGCTCGAAGAATCCGGCGAACTCATTATCGAAGGACGGGCCGGCGGCGGCGAGGGCGAGATCGTCGTGTAGGCCTTCAGTTCCCTTTTTTGTGCCTGTCTCGATGATTGCTTCCTTGACAGAACGGGCCGCGTAACGGGAAATTGGATTGAGAAAGAGAGCCACTAATTGACACCAATAAGCACTGTTGTTCTAAACCGCTCTAGGGGAATTGCGGTTAGGGTTAGCAGCATTGGACATAAGCGTTTTTGTTTTGATTGAGCTCTCAACCTCACCGTCTTTGCGAGGAGGAACGACGAAGCAATCTACTGCCAACAACTCCTCACGCCTGACAGAAGCCGATCCTATGCCGTGCACGGAAAGGTGAACGAAGCCGTTGGCCTCACTATCGAAGCCACTGGCCCTTCGATGCGCATCGGCGATTTGTGCTATATCCAGCCGCCGGAAAGCAGCGCGCGGCTTCCTGTCGAGGTGGTAGGGTTTCGGCGCGACCGGATTCTGCTTATGCCTTGGCTCGTCTCGATGGCATCGCGCCGGACAGCCTGCTTGTCCCGACTTTCGCGCCGCTTCAAGTAAAGGTAGGCCCCCAACTTATGGGCCGTATAATCGGCGGTCTCGGGGAGCCTTTGGATGAGGGGCCGCCGTTGGACGATGGCGAGTCGGTTTCTCTGCAGGCCCTGCCGCCGACGCCCTTTGAGCGCCCGCGCATCGTAAGTCCCATCGCCACGGGTGTGCGGGCCATCGACGCCAGTATGATCTGCGGGTCCGGTCAACGCCTCGGCATTATGTCGGACAGCGGTGTTGGAAAGAGCAAACTGATCGGCATGATCGCGCGTAATGCGAATGCCGATGTGAGTGTGATAGCCCGTTTTCGGTGGTGGTGGCCGCGACCGGACTGACGATTGCCTGATAGTTGATCAGCGGCTTGCCGCGCCAGTTCATCGCGAT
>CAYNZS010000150.1:0-10110 GCA_964401695.1 uncultured Nitrospirales bacterium | reverse complement strand
CGTGCGCGCATCGCACTGCATAATGATCCATCAGCTTAAATCACACCACTAGCCCGGTTATCTCACCGGTTTCCGTAGCGAGACGGTGGAGAAGATTGCTATGTCGAGACTTGTTCGAAGCAAGCGTTCCAAGGCAAGACCTGCGGACGACAGCGTGGCGGGTCACGTCGAGACCGAAAGGCGAGAAGAGTCTCGTCAGAATGGCCTTATCCGCCGCCGCAGTAGAACAGCGGTGAGATATCCGGGCCAGTTCGCGTCGATGGACTCTATCGCCGGTACGAATGGAGAGGGCCGTTCAGGGTCCTGCAAAGCCAGAATAAGGGGGAGAGGGGAGGGCGATAATCAGTCGTGAGTCGTTGGTATATATGGTGGCCCGGTAGGATTTGAACCTACGACCAAGTGATTATGAGTTGAAATCTAGCCCACTGCTAAAAGCCATAACCCTTTGAATACCAACATATCATACCTTTACTAGTTATGCAACTCCCTCATGTGATTTGGGCTGTTTTCGGCCTTGTTCGGGTAGTACTACCCGAATGAGTAGGTGAAGGCTCGCCAGGTCTGAGAGGGCGGTTTCGGCCTGTATCGACGAAGGAGTCCGGACACCGTTCGCTCGGACAGTTCGATTCCAAGTTTCAGCAATTCTCCGTGAATCTTCGGCGCACCCCATAGTGGGTTGGCATCAGCCATCTTGAGTACGAGAGCTTTAACTTCTGGATCCAGTGGAGGCCGCCCGTGTTTCCCGCCCCGGGACTTCCGCCGCCAATAATGCCTGAGGGCGCTCTTGTGCCAGCGTACCACTGTATCCGGTTCTACGATCAAGAGTGCGCTTCGTCATTCTGACCAAGTCCGGGACAGGACTACCCAAAACAGTCGGTCACGCACCTTTAGTTTAGGACGACACTGCTTCCTATTGAGGACGATAAGCTGATGACGAAGGGCGATATTCTCAGCCGTCAAATTCGCCACGACATTGAACCTTCGGTAGACCCAATCAACACATGTAAACGGCGGTTGAGAAGTGAAGCGGTGGTGGGGGCGGTCGAGAAGTGAAGCACCCTTGATAGACTTCCGTGGTATCGAGGCACACGACTCGAAAGCGACCTGAGCGCGGTGGCGGGTTCGAATACGGTAGGGTGAGGCGGAGTCTGACGCTCTGTCTCGTTCTTTCTTCCTACCGGATCGGCTCAATGCGATAAATCCTGGAGGCTTGGGGGAAACGCCCCCATCTCCTGCTAGACAACGCCTTCCGCGTAGTTCGTCATTCCAGGTGCGTTCTGTCCACGTCCCTTACCTTCCCTTGAAATTGGGCTCGCGCTTTTCGGTGAACGCTGTCGCGCCTTCGATGTGGTCTTCGGTCTTGCTACAACAAGTGAAAGCCATTCCATGCCAGCGTCTGAACTCTTTTAGGGCTAAATCCTGGCCAATGCGAATGCCTTCGATGGCGAGCTGGCTGGCCATGGGGGCCCGGCTTGCCAGCTTGTTGGCGAAGGCCATGGTCTCCTCTATGAGTCTGTCGTGGGGAACGACGCGGTTGACCAGCCCGATTCGTTCGGCCTCCGCGGCGTCGACGATGTCGGTGGTGAGGATGAGTTCGTAGGCTTTGGCGAGCCCGACCAGCCGTGGCAAGAGCAGCATGCCCTCGTCGGGGATCAGGCCCATGCGCAGAAAGACCTCGCCAAAGCGGGCGCGGTCCGAGGCGATCCGCATGTGACACATCAAAGTAAGATCACAGCCGTAGCCGACCGCGGCGCCGTTGACCGCGGCAATGGTCGGTTTGTTGATGGTCATGAGCTGTGCACCGCCGCCGGAGTAGAACCCGGTGCCTTGGAGCTGGTTGAACAGGGTGTTCGATTCCCTCCGAGTCTCGCGGTCGGACGCGAGAAAGATGTCCTTGACGTCGTCGCCCGAACAGAAGCCGCGGCCCGCGCCCGTCAGCACGAGAACGCGCACGCTGTCGTCGCCGTTGGCGTCCTGGAGGGCCTGCTCCAATTCATGGTGCGTCAGCATGGTGAGCGCATTCATGCGATTCGGCCTGTTAAACGTGATAACCGCTACGGCATCCTTGATTTCATACGTGATCTCTTCAAATGTCATGACGCTTCCCCTTCGCTTATTTGAAACCACTCCCATTTCCAAACGTTCAAGATTCAATCCAATCGGGCACCTGCCCCTACCAAAAACTCCATACGCCCTCATGGCCCAGGTCATCGTACCCGAACAAATCGAGAATAATCGACTTCGAATCTGGCTTCTGCAAGAACGACGAGTGAACGGTAGGTGGTGAAACAGGTCGGGCACGCCCCGGATGAAACAACGGTGGAGTTGGAGACACGCCTGGGGTGCCGCATGATTGGAAAAGTGAGTGAATGAGGCCTTCCTTAGCCCCGGACGCGAATCCACTCAGCGAGTCCGACCATTGGCAGATTCGTGCGAATCATTTCTGTTTCTGGGCTTTACGATCAATCCGGGCCTCGCGTAGCGCGGAGCGTCTTACCTTTCCTGCGTCATCCCGGAGCGGTTGGTCCGAATACTCAATGCTCCGGGGAATTTTGTAGCGCACCAGACGCTCCGCGAGATGGGCAAGGAGTTTATCATCGTCCACCGGTCCCTCCGTCTGAACGATGCATGGACCCGCTGGCCCAAATCCTTATCAGGAGGGCCAATTACGGCGCTTGACGCCACCTTCGGATGCGCGTCGAGGGCTGCTTCCACCTCCGCGGGGTAGATGTTTGCACCGCCGGCAATGATCAGGCCGATGCGTCTGTCCGCGAGATAGAGGTAGTCGTCCTCATCAATCCAACCGATGTCGCCCAAGGTTTCAAACCCGTCGAATCTCTTTGGTTCCGCGCCAACGTAATGGTGGGTAGACCCTTCGCCGCCTTCAGGCATCAAAAAAAACCTCGCCGATTTCGCCCGGGGCAACTCCCGGCCACCGCTGTTCAATATCTTGAGTAGTGTGCCAACCATAGGCTTGCCTACTGAGCCGCGATGTTCCAGCCACTCACGACCTGTAATCCACGTCGTGCCGAAGGATTCCGTACCGCCATACAGTTCATAGATCCGCTCCGGTCCCACCCACTCGATCCAGGCCTCCTTGAGCCACGCCGGGCACGGCGCCACCAAGCGAAGCACAACCCGTAGAGAGCTAAGGTCATACTGTGATCGCTCTTCCTCACCCAACCGCCAGATGCGGTGCATCATGGTCGGGACCAACAAGAGACGTTCGATATGGTACTGTTCGATAAGGATGAGAGTCGTCTGTTCATCGGAGCGTGTCATCACGATGACATGGCAACCGGTGACCACGCTGCGCATCGACGAGCCGAAAGGACCGTTGTGGTGAAGCGGCCCGGGGATCAGATGGGGCCGTTCGTCCATCCAGTGCACCAGTTCCTTTAATGGGTTTTCGTCATTATACTCACCGGCGTTCTCGGCAACGATCAGTTTTGAGCGGCCCGTGCTGCCTCCGGATGTCATGGCCTTGGCATACTTAGCTGTTCGGTCGGGTAACGGTTTGTTCGAAAGGCCTGGGTCCGGTTCAAAACCCGCGGGAATGCAGTTTCGTCCTTCGAGCGTCCCTGGAGGAACGCCGACGACAAGCGAGGGGTTCGCCAAATCGAGAATCGCTTCCAGTTCGGCCTTCGGTATCTTAGCCGACACGGGCTGCGGAGTAGCGCCGAGTTTCCAGACCGCGAAGGCAGCCTCGAAGAACTCAATCCCATTCTGGAGAACAACGGTCACGAAATCATCTTGACCCACGCCGAGCTTTCGGGCCCATTCGACCTCAAGCGCGCCTCCAGCAGGGGTTGAACTCCCACTGCAGATTCTGGTCAAATGCCAATCAACGACCTACATCATGACATTCGGCTGCTGTGGCCCGCATTCTGGCGCGCTTCACAGGTTTCTCAACCACTGCTCGATAGCTTGGACGCAGATTGCCGAATGAAGACACCGCCTTGGGTGTACCAACCAACAGGACGAGAGAGGCGCAGCAAGACAGCGCAACGGTCGCTGACGAATGACAGAGGCCGATAGGGAACCGCATCATGAATCCTGGACGAGGAATTTCTGCCCTCTTGGCCAGCTTGGCCATGGTCGCTTCTTGCGCGTGCGGCATTACGGCCGATGCAGGAGATGAATTCGCGGGCAACGTTACCTTTCCGAAAGCGGCCGAGCTTCGAGAGGCTGGCGCGAAGACACCGGGCGAAGCGGAGCTCCGAGCCCAGTCGGAATACGTGCGCGATGCATTTCGGAGGACGCTGCCCTATCTTGAGAAGGCCACAACGCTTTTCGGCGAGCACGACGCCCTCCCGGAATCGAAGTGGTTCGGCAGAGACCAAGTATCGAACAGGGCTGACATCAACGAACTCCTCGACAGCACAATCAAGGTCTTAGGCGTATCGGAGGTGGGGGATTACCGCGGCAGGATCCGTGAAATAGAAGACCGCATCGAAGGAGCCAACGCGAGCATATCCGAGTATCGCGAAAAGCGCATTTCGGCGCCGAGGGCGGTCGAATCGACGAGTAGAATCGACCGGTACAACCCTTTTTACTCCACCAAAGAAGACTATGTCAAGCTGATCACCGAGGCAGAGACACAGATAGCTGAAGACGAGGAAGAGACGGCAAGACTCCGTCGTGAATTCGGCGAAAGCCTCCGTGCGACGGGCATCGAGGTGTCCGATGAAGCGGCCGATTCCCTGTTGGAGACTGTCTCGGGCGATGATTTCATCTCCATGTGCGTCATCTTTGACAATCTGAAACTCATCGCGCTCCTGCTCCACAAACTCACAGACGAAGGCAACGAAAATCCTGAAACAGCCAAGCGCTATTACGGCATGTACGTCATCATCGCCAAGGTCTTGGACCGCGTACAAACGCAGTATGTCCAAACCATCAGGACACGCTACATTCCGGAGTTGGACAGACTGGCGAAAAAGGCTGGAAGCAACATCAGCGAAGCCAGGACTCTGATTCGTTCGGAACGTGGCGACAAAGATGCACTCGGGTCCAACATCGCCGCCAATACCGTGACCATCAATGCCGCCAACTACTATGTAGACTATCTCGAAGAAATGGGCGAACTCATTGAACAGCAACACGATGAGACCCAGCAGATCCTCGCGACCGCAATCAACACCTACAAGACGGTCAACGTCAGCGTCAACGTCAGCGAGCTGATCATCAACGGCTCCAAAAGCCTGGACAGACTGATGAAACTAAGAATGCCCAAGCTCCGCGCCTTCAATAACGAAATACTGAGAAAGGAGTATCAGCGTCTCAACGCGAGGATACGAAACGCTTCGTAGGCCCCGTGAAGCACAGACGCTTGAGCCCGGACTCGACTCGCCCCGCGCGAGTTGTTCCGATCTCGCGAGCAATCTCGCGTTTGGCCCTTGAGTTCGTCCTCGCTCTGCCTTGATGAGACGCCAGCTCTTCGATCGACTCAGGGAAGACGGTCGTCGATAGGAAGCTAGCGGAGGTGGTCCCTCATCCCTTACAGGCGGCAATGGCGATTGTGGCCGTGCTAACCCCCCCTGCCAGAATGGATGCTATCAATTCATTGCCTTCTGGGAGAAGGGTGACATGGTCTTCGGTCTCAGTGAGCTACTTGTACTTGAGCACCTTGAACAGTGCCTCCGCGGTTCCTTCGTCCCGGCAGATCTCCTAAAGGGCCTCGCCCACAATCTGAGGACGTATCGCTTCTGAGAGAAGAAACCGGTTTCGAAGGGGGAAAGGTCCTGAACGGGAGTTTCAGGAAGTATCTTGTGCCGGGTATGGAAGACGTGCCCAAACTGGATATTCACTCGTTCAATCGACCGGATTTGCCCTCGGTTGGCGGAGGGGAGACACCGATCATTGCCATAGCGCCCGCTATCGCAAATGCCGTCTACGACGCGACCGGCGTCCGCATCCGAATAATGTCAATTCGGGGTGATGCCTTGAAAGAAGCGTTGTCTAATCGGTGGCATTGTGGCATAGGAAGAAACTGGAGTACGCGCCCTTCTAACGGCCCGATTCAAAGAGTGGCGAACTGTGAGGAAAGAATCATCTTGACGCAAGAGGGTAATGGGTATAAGGTATTCGTGCTGGGTAATCGCATGGAATGAGTCGCCCCGAGCGCTGGCTCGTGGGTTGGAGTAAATAGACACAGTTTACCGATAAGGAGGGATCAACTATGGAATGCAGACAAATTCGTATGGCGGTTCTTTGCATTGCCGTATCGATGGCCTTGGCCGGCTGGATGTCGGATGCGGCGGCGCAAGCGGGCCGTGGCGGTCCTCAGCTTGCCCCGGAGAAGGCAGAGGCGGCCAGGCAACTGCAAGCGGAATGCGTGGCCAAGGAATTGGGACTTTCGAAGAAGAGCGCGAAAGGATTGGTAGACGTATATTTGGCTGCCCGGAGGACATACGGAGAGGGGGTCCGAGAATTGTTTGCGGACCAAGGGGGCGACCGTGCGGGCCGGTTTCAGGCGTTCCGGGAACTCCAGGAGAAGGAGCGCGAGAAGCTCGAAGAGGCCTTGAAAGGCATTCTGAAGGAGGAAGAAGTGCCCCAAGCCATGGCGTCGCTGGGCACATTCAACTGGAGCTGGGACCGCTATGCCGACACGTTGGCGGGGTTTGAACTCGGAGAGAAGATGCTGTTCAAAGTGCTGGCTCCTCTCAATCAGTATGTTGTTGACACGGGCAAGGCTTCACGGGAAGCGATGGCGAACCAGGACTTCGCGTCGATGCGTGAGACACGTAGAGAGTTGAAGGAGAAGCTGGACGCGGCCCTCGCGAAGGTTCTCTCCGAGGACCAACTGTCGAAGTGGAGTGAGGCCACCGCATTCCGCGGACGCGGTGGCGGACGCTGATTCCATAGTTCGAGACGATGATGTCTGCAATGTCGTGTTTTACGGTGCCACAGAGCATGTTCAGAGGCGTGTAATTCGTCTAGCTGACACCTACAAGAAGCGTACCTATCGATTCGAGACTTGCGATGAAGTCAATTTGGGCTGGCGGAGGTGGTTTTGTTTACTGAGTTCCTCCCAGCCTACCTGATGACTGTCCTTGATCGATTCTAGGAGACACGAAGCGATGAACGGCGATACACCGACAGGTGGTCACTTCACCGAAGGCGAAAGCGACAACGAAGTCTTAAACCGGCTGAACTCCGACTGGCTTCACATTCAGGGGCGCATGAAGCGCGGCGAGCCTTATGAAAGTCTTTGCGGAGATTTGCGGCGGCTACGGAAGTGCGGACGGCGCGACATGTGAGCGATGTCAGGGCGACAGAATCATCATGATTCACTCCAAGTAGAAGAATCTTGTCGTCGTCGATACCACGTTTCAGGAATGTGTATCGAAGTGAAGATGAACAGTCACGCGCTTGCAGCTTCCAGGATCTGAATGTAAACGTTGTACCTCGGCATGGACCACCGTCCAAACAAAAGAACCACAACGAATATGAGTTGATTTATCCGGCCCCCATCCTCCGCAAAAACCTGCTTACAGCCCCAAAATACAGGGCCTATCGAGCATGAACACATTCTCGCACCCACAGCCGTAATACATAACTTCGCGGAAACCGCACACCAGCAGCGCGGAACCCTTACATGGAGGCAACTCTCCAAAGCACAGGAAACGCCACATATGCGCTGAATCGAATTATGCAAACTGCGGGTTCGATTGCCGCCGCCTCCACCAACAATGGACTTACAACGAACGGTCAAAGCGGGGAAACCGGCGGACAAAAGTTGTCTAACGCCGGACAACCCGGGTCAACCGCTGGACAAGTTTTCGCCCCCCAATGGCCCAAAAAACATTCTGGCCGTTTACTTTCCGTTTCAAAACAGACGTTGTTGTCAGAACTCCAGGAAGCTGTCGATGTCTGGGAGGAACTGCCCCAACCCCTGAAAGACGGGATTTTGGCTATCGTCCGGGGGCAGGCGAAATAAGCGAGATAAGCGAAAAAATCCCTTGGTTTAACCCGAGCGATGTTCGAATATTGAACCCACTCCTGCTAACGGTTTGCGCGTCAGCGGCGTTAGTCCGCTGCATGCGCTGGTTAGCCGAAGTGAGCGACTCTGATTGGGCGCCCAATCCCATTGACCCTTTCTTAGAGGCTTTCCTTTGGCCACCGGCTCTGCCGCTGGTTACTGACTGAGCAATGTTCACTATCATAATTATGATCGGGTTATCGTAGATTCATCTGCGAACCCACCACAACCCCACTACCTCGTCGGCCTAACGGGTTCGAATTCCTAGTGATTTTGCTGGACACCCTCGGGGGGCTCCGCTGCGTCACGAATTCGTTCGTCAAGCAATGCGGACATCTTTTTGACCACGTCAGCTTGGTTCGGGTCACGGATCAAGTTTCTTAGCTCGTCCGGATCCGACTCGTGGTCGTACAGTTCCGCGTTCGCCGATCCGCTGACTTTCCCCCAACGGGTATAGCGATACCGGGAAGTACGGATGCTGTAACTGCTGCCTAACTGGGTAAGGGCCGAGTCGCGGAGCGTTGCGCTGGGATCTTTCAGTGCTGGAACGAGGCTGACGCCGGAGAGGTAGCCGGGCGCTTGCACTCCGCCTAGGTCGGCGAGCGTGGGATAGATGTCGACCATCTCGGCGAGAGAATCGGTTTTGCTTCCCTTCGCCTCTACTCCCGGCCCTGCAAAGATCAGCGGTACCCGCGCCGCATTCTCGAACAACGTGACTTTTTGCCAGTGCCCATGTTCGCCCATGTGATACCCGTGATCCGAGGTAAAGACCACGACCGTGTTATCCGCTAGTCCTGTTTCGTCGAGCGCATCGAGCACGAGTCCGAGTTGCGCGTCCACAAACGAGACGGACGCGTAGTATGCCTGCATCGCTTGTTGCGCTACATCGTGCGCCAGGTCGACTTGTTCACTTTGGGGAGTAAGGGTTCGCTGTGCCTGTGGAGGGAGAGTGTCCAGGTATCCCGCCGGAACTTTAGGAGCTTCGATGCCCTCGGGTGGGTACATATCAAAGTACTTTTTTGGCGCCACAAACGGCAGGTGTGGCCGAAATAGTCCAACGGCCAAGAAGAACGGCGTGTCATCGCGAGAATATCGTTCGAGCAACTTGATTGCTTCTACCGCGCCAATGCCGTCGGTTTGCTCACGATCTTCTCCGTCGGCGGCCAACCAGCTTAACGATTGAGTGCCAGCTTTCCCTGGGGTCAACCTGAAGATTAGGTGCTGGTCATCCAAGTCGCGACCGCGCGGATTGATCGTTTGGTGCCACGAAAGGGGATCGTCATATCCACCGGTTCCTATGTCAGTGGGCACGTTGTAGTGATAGATCTTCCCGATTCTCGCCGCGAAGTAGCCGGCGCGGCGGAATGCCTGCGGAAGTGTCGTGACGTTCGGAGTATGCTCACGAACATAAACCATGTTGCCGTGGACAAGCGATTGATCTGGGTACAGGCCTGTCATGAATGAGATCCGGCTCGGCCCACAAAACGGCATCTGACAGTACGCTCGATTGAACTGTACGCCGCGGTCTGCCAAGCGATCCAAATTGGGCGACTTCACGAGCGGGTGGTCGTAGGAACTAAGATCGCAATTCAGATCATCGGATATCAGGAACAACACGTTCGGTTTGGAGTCGTCAGCGCGAACGGGTGAAATGGACGCGAGCGTGAGCAGACAAATACCGGCGACAATGGTTCGATTCATCGTGTTGCTCCTCGATTGATCGCGTGTTGATTGCGGTTAGCGGGAAGCTTGGACCTTACCACACGAGTCCCGATTGCACTAGATGAAGATATTGCTTGTGCCTCGCAAACATTCGTAGGCGCTGACATCATTGAGCTGACCCGACATTTCCCGTATAGACTTACCTGCGTCCATCGCGAGCAGGTTCTTATCACCTCTGTAGCGGCTCCCTCCCGATGGCGAGAGGGCTAACCATGATTAGGCAGTCTGCCTAGAACAGTATACACAGACTGCATCCTTCTGCATAAGAAGTCGCCGTGCTTCTCAATTGTTACGCTAACGCATGCTGCACCAATAAGATAGGCCCATTTCGCTCCAGTCGGATGTCCGGGTACCTGCGCCAGAACCTTGACATTCTCATCGATTCGCTGCTGCGTGCCTTTGCC
>CAYNZS010000149.1:0-10134 GCA_964401695.1 uncultured Nitrospirales bacterium | reverse complement strand
GTGAAGGCGAGGGTGAAGGCGAGGGCGAGGGTGAAGGCGAGGGTGAAGGCGAGGGCGAGGGTGAAGGCGAGGGTGAAGGCGAGGGCGAGGGTGAAGGCGAGGGTGAAGGCGAGGGCGAGGGTGAAGGCGAGGGTGAAGGCGAGGGCGAGGGTGAAGGCGAGGGTGAAGGCGAGGGTGAAGGTGAAGGTGAAGGCGAGGGTGAAGGTGAAGGCGAGGGTGAGGGTGAGCCGATTGCCTGTTTCGGCGCGTCTCAGACTGGCGTTTCGTCGCCGGGGGCTACTGGCGACCTGCTATTGATTCTACTTGCTTCGTTGGCCTTTGCGCGGCTTGGATTGAAAAGAAAATATAGTTGAGCCCTGTTTGACACAAATATTCAACAGAACACAGAAATCCCTTGGTGTCAGGGGATTTCTGTGTTCGTGGTACTTACAGGGTGAATAAGTTGACCTTACGCGTTGAGGGCGAGATAGCGAAGGCCCATGAAAGTCGAATACATAAACCCATTTATCGAGAGCGTTACGGATTTGTACGCCACAATGCTACAAACCAAGGCACTGCGTGGGAGTTTGTCGTTAACCCGGGAGGATGGGGTCCACCTCAGATTCGAGGCAGGACTTTCCACTGATGTTTCCTTATCGAGCGCCAGATGAGTTAGACGCTCGTAGCAATACTCGACATATGCCCGAAGTAATCCGCGTAGGCGTTTTTCGCTGAAGACAATGGCGGGCAACCTTCGGAGATTTCAATCTAGAAGAGCCAAGTTCTCAGCCTGAAGACCGAGTCGGATTCTGAATAACGGAGCGATGAAGCGAACAACCCGCAATATACAATTGAACATCGGTACCCCAGGGACATATGATGGGAAATGAGCGCAGAGAAAAAAGAGAGAGCGTAGCAAACCAACGTCAAGCAGGCCAAATCGCCACGTTGCCGTCATCGCTCTAAGTCGTTACACTTCAGGCGGTACGAATTTTCGGGAGGGACAGCTATCCGCTTGACTCCAGTGGGCACAATATGTAGCGTTCGGGCGCCCGTGGCACGCACTGGCGGGCAAGCCGCCAGTGGGGCCTGTCAGTCACGCTAACCCGCCTAGGCCTTCTTCCTGGCAAGCGTAATGCCGTCGCGCACAGTCAGGAGAACCGCTTCCGCCCGCTCGTCGTTGTGCACGTGCGTATTGAAGGCCACAATGGCGTGGTCCATGGGCTCCTTAGGGTCGAGCACGCGACCGCTCCAGAGCACGTTATCGACCACCAGGAGGCCCCCCGGGCGCACCTTGGGCAGGCAGGCGTCCCAGTAGGGGATGTAGTTCTCCTTGTCGGCGTCGATGAACACGAGGTCGAAGGGGCCGTCGAGGGTTTCGAGGGTCTCGAGCGCCGGCCCCATCCGCAGCTCAATCTTCTTGCCGTGGGAACTCTTCTGCCAGTGCTTCTTGGCCATTTCGGTCACCACCGGATCGACGTCGCAGGTGATAAGCTTGCCGTCGTCGGGCATGCCCATGGCCATGGAGAGGCCGCTGTAGCCTGTGTAGCAGCCGATCTCGAGCACCAAGCGCGCGTCGAGTAGCCTGACCAGCATTCGCAGCAAACTTCCCTCGACATGGCCACTTTGCATCATGGGGAAGCGGGCGTTGGCCTGGGTATCCGTGGCGAGCTCCGTTAGCGCGGGATCCTCGTCGGTGGCGTGGGCCTTCGCGTAGGCCTCGATGAGGGGCGGTGTCAGTTCCATGGGTTTCTCCTGTTAAATCTTTAGCCTAATCCTGTAAGGTTAAGATACTCAGCCCAACTCCAAAGGCCATGTCATCAGGGTCTTTCGCTGTTTGCCGCACGAGGTCGCTATCGTGAACAGGGTATCAGTCACCATCGGCTCCCGCCCATTGCGCCAACAGCCCTTCATCCACATCGAATATCAAGAACGCTGCGAACCCCGCCGCCTCCGCCTTTGGGTCCAGTCGAGTCCCACATACCGAAAACAAGATCGGTCGGGCACAGCTCAAACAAAGGCGTCGCATTCGCCAAACTCACCGAATCGATTTGGCTTCCAAGATCCGAATGACGGAAATCTACACCATCAAGAAGGCTGTCACGCAGGATTGCGTCTGCAATGCGGTGAGGGGCCTGCAAGCTCGTGACTTTTCCGACTTCGGTTAGAAATTCGTTGCCCGAGAAATCAACTTCGATAACAGGTACTTGGAGTCGGCCATCGTCTACCGCCTGCTGAAGGGCCTCTTCCATGCGGTTCGCTTGACTCTGCACGCTGTCGAGGAGGACGCACTTGACGAGATCATCTCGTCCAGGAAGACGGTGAAACTCTGTGGCCTAGGCCGCGCCCGCATATGTAGGGGGAAATACTTTATCTCCCTCACCCCCGCTGGCTGTAGTTCGGTCCTGCAGCGAAACGCGACCGCAGACCCGTTCACCGCTTTAGTCGGTTTGTCTAACGTTAAGGACTTGGTCACGTATCTTCCTCCCTGTATGTGCTCCGCGAAGCCTCGCCGTCCACGTCGCTACGTCGACACGCTTAATTACACCCTTCGACTAAAAGTATGATTCTAATGTGAAAGCCGAGCTATTACAATCCTTTCGCTCGCGCTCGGGGTTGCGCCGCAAACGAGACCAATTGTCCTTGCGATATCTTTACGAGATCTTCCCTCCTCGGAGCATTGTTAGGGAAGAAGATAGACACCCTGTAAAAAAGGCTAGAATGGCGCGCCCTGTCCGATACGGAGTTGAAGGCATGTGCGATGGAATGCGCGGGCGCACCGGGAAACGGCATTCGGAAAGCGTGTCCATTTCCATGGCCTGCGGAATAGCTGGGCGGTGGAGAACGTGCGGGCCGGAACGCCGACCAACGTGGTCCAGAAGGGCTTGGGCCACAGCTCCCTCAAGGCCACAAGCATCTATCTGGACCACGTTGGTACCGCCGATCTGCGGGAAGCGGCAGCGCATGACGAGGGACCATCGGCTGAGTAGGCGACCGTCCACAGGGCGGGGCGGGCTGAGAGGGAGTGGCTTTACATTCCGATTATGATCGGGTAGTGTTAAATCGCTGTTAACTATCGGATGGGTGCCCGGACGTTCACGCTCACACGTCTGCGAGTATTCCTAATCGTTGCGGTAACGCTGCTTGCATCGACCCAAGCCTTCGGACGGGAAGGATCATTCACTGGCAAGCTGGTTGCCATAGCCGACGGCGATACCATCGAAGTCATGCACAACGTGAAGACCGAGAAGGTCCGGCTGCCAAGCGAGGAATGAGTAATAGCCGTTGGAGAGTTCCGCAAACAAACGCCATCATCGCACTGCGTTGCGCCAGCGTCTCAAATCGCGACGAAGACTATTGGGAAGCGCGCGCGTCATAAAACCCTTAATTCTGACGCAGGCCCGGTACTGCGAATTCCACCCCTTCGAAGCGCAACTGTCAGAACGACTTAGGCCGGCTAAACAGGCGCTCCTTGAGCGGTACTCGTGGCGCAAACGGCCAATATGTGCGATTCCACCCGACCCCTGGCGATCCCTCGGCGTGCTATTTCCCCTTCCAAATTTCGGCCCTTTTCACGATTCGCCACGCACTCATTGACACAAGAAAAGGCCGACGACGAAATCGCCGGCGGCCCAATGAGCTCTAGAGTTGCGTGCTGTACTCGCCTGGGAGGCTACTTCTTTTGGCGCCGCGCAGCCGACGCGCCCAGCGCCGCGATAGCGCCTGCCGCGAGGCCCAACCCGAGAAGGCCGACTGCCGGCATTGCGATCCCGATGTAGTAAGCCGGACCCACCCTTCCTTCTATCGAAGTGCCATCGGCAACGGTCACCACATCGGTTCCGTCGTTGAAGTTCAGGCGGATGGTGCCCTCGCTCCCCGTCACGTTCTCAGCCGTCACGGCGAAGACCGTTCCGCTCAGTTTTGCGACGGCGACGGTCGCAGCATCCGCGGTGGCGTCACCCGTTAGCACCCTGCTGAAATCATCGTCGGTTACACCGTTCATTGCCTCGCTGAACGTGACCGTCCACTCCGCTGTCCCCGAGGTGAAGGCTTCCTCGATGCCCCCATCCCGAGTGATCGCGACGGTCGGACCTGCCGGCACTGCCGGCAGGTTCACGTCAGGGACGCTATCGCCAGACAATTGAGCAAGAGACACGGTCATGGACGTCCCTGGAACACTAACGCCGTCGGGATCAAAGAAAAATAACCGAGGATACATGATATCGGCCGCGTCGACGGCACTCGTGCCGAGGTCAAGAACAGCCTTGAGGGCGTCGACGGCCGATGTCGTAATCGTCGTGCCCGAACGCTCGATCGTCAGCGTCACAGGAAATGACACCGGCGACGGGTTGTCGGGGCTGGCAAGGGTCAGGTTGGGGTACAATGCCCTGCTGCCCACGATCCGATCCGTCCCGTTGTCATTGGCAACGTACGCCCAGGCGTCTCTTGTATTATCGTTGTTGGGTGTATCAGCCCTGGCGCCCCCAGCGGTGCCCGCATCCCCTTGGTTCGCGTAGATGGCATAGGCAATGGGGGCGACGTTGAAATCTGGAAGCGTGACGCTTTCGATGACCAGTGTGATTACAAAATCGCTCGTACCAAAACTGATCAGCCCCCCCGCGCCATCGGGAAAACGTGCTCCGCTGTTACTCCCGTCTGCACTGAAGTTGATGGTTGCACCCGCGTACTCCACGACCATATTCCCTTCACTGGGAGCGGTGTCACCGAGACGCGCATGGCTTGCTGTGTGCGATCCCACATACGTCGCGGTTCCCCCGAATGCCGGAACCGCGAGAAGCGCCACCGCGAAGAGCGCGCCCACCTTTGCCGCGTTTCTGATTCTCGGATTCGCTTCGTTTTCGCAAGAAAGTCCCAATTGATACATCGAAATATCCTCCCCATGCACATTACAGCCAGTAACATTTAGTTCCTACGGACAAACGTAAACCCATAATAAATGGAGCTTACGTCAAAACCATGGAAAATGTCAACCGCGTGTGCAAAAGTGATGACCGAAGAGGTAATGGCTTTTGAGTTCGAGAAAGCCCTGAGAGAGCCTCGCGTGAACGCGCCAGAAAGACGGAAGACTCCAGTGAAATCGCATTTCCCACTTCCGCGGGCTACGCCATCATCGCGAGCGGAGAGCAGCGTAACGCCTGCAAACACAGGCGGATCAGTTTTCAGGCGGCGCGGGCGGGATGTCTTGAACATCGTCTTTCGATGATTGGATGGCGTCCTTCCCCGTGGTGGCCTTTACGTACCCGAGGCCAAGAGCCAGGAGGATAGCGCCGAGCACGGCCCACGCCGCGATGCGCGGTAGGGCTTCCAGTTCGCGGGTGTCGATGGCGATGACGCGGAGGATCGATAGGACTAATACG
Organism: uncultured Nitrospirales bacterium; assembly: GCA_964401695.1. GTDB lineage: Bacteria > Hydrogenedentota > Hydrogenedentia > Hydrogenedentales > JAPYPO01. Next base: position 4,777 of record CAYNZS010000149.1, on the reverse strand, counting down.
GCCAGCCCCGCGTACCTGTATACTGTCCGCGAAAAAAAGAACCCCAATCCGAATAGCCCCACGGCGAGGGTGGACCAACTCACCGTGAGATAGAACTCGGCCAAAAGGGGAATTCGTTCGAGCATGAGAACGAGCAAGATGGCCGCCGCAAATACGAAAACCATATCGAGACGTTCGGGCGTGCTCACGTTCAATCGCTGTGCACCGAGAGTAAGAAGTCGTTCGCAGACGATCCAGAAAACCGTCACGGCGAAGAACCCGGCCACGAGAGGCGCGAGATCCATCGGCTGGTCGTACGCACGCCACAGGTGAAGAGCGCAGGCGAGCGCACCGCCTGCGATCGCCACGCCGCCTGCGGTGCGGGAACGAAACGCCATCGTATAACCCAGGTACCCAAAGGCGAGCGCCGCCCAACTGAATCCTGCCCAATCATACGCCGTTTCCAGTCGCGCGAAGTAATACAGCACGATGGCCGCGGCGACGATGAGAATGCCGGGCGTCGCGGCGACGTCGCGGCGGCGGAAGTATTGCTCGCCAAGGAAGGCCAGAGCCGCCGCGACACAGGGCAGTACAAATCGCCAACTGCCATCGAGTTGATCGGATCGGACGAGCCACAATGTCTGTCCCGCCAGAAGTAGCGCGGCGGAGCTATAACTCAGCGCGTGTAGGTGCAACCGCCAAGTCAGGCACGCAGCTGCAACAGAGCATGTTAGCAGGACCGCTACGGCGTTTTGCGTGTCGAAGGCATGATAACAATACTGCCCCGTGAGCCACGCGACCGAGCCGTACACGAAAAAGGGGGCGTACGCCGCCTGATGTAGGATAAGCGCGCGCTTGCGAGGTATATAGCGCTCCTCCGAGAACAACGCTGTGCCGCCAAGCGCGGCCGTGCCAATGATGGCCATCCAAACCTTGGAATTCGCGCCCATTTCAGAGGGGCCGGCAGACACAGCGACAGCCATGAGCAGGGCCGAGGCGACGGCTAGGGAAATGGCGTCGAGCAACCACGCCGCACTGACGAACGCGAGAGCGCCGAGGCCAACATAGAGGAGCCGCTCCCCTTCTGGCGCCAATTGGAATGTGTAGGCCGCCGCAAGGATACCCGTAGCCAACGCGGCAATCGTTGGAAGCGTCGATTCGTGTTCCCCTTTGGGCGCATCGATAGAAATCTGTGAATCGCCCAAATTGTTCCCTACTCCGAAGTAGCCGCAAGTCGGCAGGGCTGTGCTCTTCCTTGCGTAAGACCGCCGCGCGAGTTCGCTGAGGCCAAGGAGTCCAACCACGGTTATCGCCGCTTTCATCAGTGTGTTCTCAGACGACACGTCTTCGGGTGTTAGGGGTCCCGCTTCCACGATGACGACCACCGCCCAGCCGAAGGACGCGGTGGCCAATGCGCATGCACCCGATCCGAAGGGATAGGACTTGCGCTCGACCGCCAAGAGGGCCAGCGCTAATGCAAGTAGGGAATACACAATCGGCCTATCGGAGAATTCGGCTAGCCTCAGACCGTAGGCCAGAAGCAGGATAACCGCGCCCCAAGCGTAGAGATGTGGAAAAAGAAGACCACGGAGGGGCTTCTCAGAGGCAGTGTGGGTTTCAGGTGTGTCTGCTACGAGATCCAGTTCCCAGGCAGGCACACCCCATCGGTCCAAGAAGGGCAGGTACTTCGGGGATCGGCTGGCCCAATCGGTGCGCTGATAAAGCTGGGAGGCAGCCAAGAACGCAACAAAGGCGAGCGTGGCCTGGACGAGCGCCGCGGTGTAGCCCGGCGCGTCGTAGGCGAGGAGGGCGCTGTCGGCGATACTGAATATCCCGTGTCCGAAGGCCAGCACCGCCAGCGCGGATGCTAGCAAGCGCGCTACGAGCAGTGCCGAGCGTCGTGCGGATATCAGCACCGCGACCATCTCAATGGCCAGCCATGCCGTGAGCGAATTGCCGCTGAACTGGAAGGCGAGGCCTAGGGTGAGGATGGCCGTTCCCTTTGTGAAGTATGCGTTGTGGAGCGGATGAGCTCCGCCGCGCAACAGATACGCCGCGCCCATCAAGAGGAGCGCCGCCGCGAGTAGGTAACGGAATACATGGTGGTGTTCGGAGGTGAACGTAAAGCCATCCAGAAAGAAGGTGCCTATACCGAAATAGCAGGCCGTGTTAAGCGCTATGAACGCAGTGCGGAACCAACTGGGAATCACTCGTTTCGAGTCATCGCGGGGCGAAAAGAATTCGGCGAGGGCGAAGATAGCCAGATAGACGGTCAGTGCCGACATGCCCAAGACGAATTCCGAAAGGAGATTGCTGCCTTCGCTCCGGCTTAGAATGAGCATGTGGTTGAGGTAGCTACCGACCAGTCCCAGCGCCGCGATGTAATACCAACCGTTTCGGGTGAAAAAGTAGGCGCTTGAGATGCCCAGCAGAACGATCCCTGAGACCGCATAGACATCGGGGTTTCCCAGCGCGAATGTGGCGGACCCGATCGTGAAATGACCGAGAAAGGTCGAAATAAATGCGATCGTTCGCGAGCGTCGCCGTTGCGCCAGGGCTACAGCCACGCCTACTAGGAACGTCAAAAGGACGAGCGTGATGGTGGGAGTATCGAATACTTTGGCGTAGGCGACGAAGTAGGTCGCATAGGTAACGAAATAGGCGAGCGCGAGGCCCGAGCCGTACAAGACCCGGGCGTAATCCTTGTAGCGCCGTTCAAGCCGCCACGCCCCTCCCACCAACGCCGCGCACACGCCATAGCCTATGGCTACACGCGCGGACGGCCCCACCCGCTGCGCGGCGAGGGTGAGCAAAAAGACGACGGCGATAGAAAGTGCCACGGCCCCGGTGCGTGGAAACCAATAGGTGTAGAGGGACATTTCCCAACCCATATTGGGGTCGGCAGGCCCGAGCTTCTTTACTTTCTCCAGGACAACATCGAGAAGGGAAGGGCCGGTCCGTCTCTTGACCGCGAGCTGAATACCAGTTCCCACTGTGTCGGTCCGGTCTCTCGGAGACTTCTCTTCCCCTGCCAAAAGTTCGTCCTCTGGCGACGTGTAGGTTTCCTTGGGTAAGGGAGGAGGGGGCGCGACCATCCGAGTTTTGTTTAGCGTCTCGGTTAGAGCAGTTTCGGGACCTGGCTCCTCGACCGGGGGTTGATCTGGCGTTTCCGCTTCCCGGGGAGGAGTGTCGTGTTTCAATTGCCGTTCCAGGTCAGCCAATCGGCTTGCGAGCGTTTTGAAGGAACTATCGTACCCGCGCGCGACGCGCTCGACTTTCTCAAGCCTAGAACGGATTCCGAAAAGAACCGCCAGGATGGTCGCCGCCAACACCAACAGAATCAAAAACAGGAATTGAGTCATGGCCGCCTCCACCTACGAATCGGGCCGGTCGCGCTCGATGGGCCTTAGTATCCGAGGCCTATGGGGAAAGACAGCGCGCCTCGTACTTTTTTCACCGCTCAAGATCGACAGGTATCATATACAATCTCACTTAGATCCCGGAGTTTTCGCGGCGGGTGCTCCTTCAGCGGCTCCGCGCCCCCAAGGAGCCCCAAAAAGGAAACGCTCATCGACGGGGCAAACTCCTATCCCGATGGGACGAATCAGGATACAGGCATTTCAAATCATTAGAGACGGCGGGCGGGTGACCCGACCTCTCTGATCTTGGGGCACGACCTCTCCAATATTGACCCGACCGCGAGCAGATTCACCTCACGGCTCAGAGCCACACCAGGCTCAACCGTGCCCCATTTCCTTGTGACCACCGATTGCGTTCGCCATGAACAGATCCTCCTTTCGTCTGCCCACGGCCACTATCCCAAACCCCAATAGACTTCGGCAACCCGCCGATCTGTAACTTAGCTAAACCGGCCCGAGTGTCCCACTTTGGCTGACGGCGAACAGGGTGGAGTGTTTCGGCAGCGGAGGCGGTGTCTTCCTTTTCTCTTCAGAATCCCTTGGCTACTTCCTGCGTCGAAGCCCCAAAAAGAAGAAGATTGCGGCGGCACTGGCTAGGTTGGTCAAGGTCCGAGCGCCTGATGACGATTCGACACCGTAGCGCTCAAGCGCTTGTTCGTCAACAAGTGGGCCAACCACTTGAGCGATTAGGACGCCGCAAACAAAGACGAGCGCAGTCAGAACTGCGAGAACCCAGGGTGGCGGGACATTGTGTCTGAAGATAACGGTCCTTATCAACCTTCCAACCCCAAAGAATAGTACCCCCGACACTGTGATACCTAGAAGCACTGTCCCCTCCTTCCCTCTGCTATCGTCACACCGTGAAACTGGAGCAAGTCCAGCAGCCCGGAATCCATTGCGGCCTATGCTCCCCCTTTTGGCGCTCAGACGGTCCTACTTCACTCAGGCCGTTACAGCTCAACCTCCAACACGACTTCGGCTCTGGTTCCGTCAACGTCGATTTCAAATCGGTTGATGCCCTTCCTGAATTGCTTGGCAAGTTTCTTGAGGTTTACCATGGCCCGCGCGGTCTGGCAGTCTAACATCTGTCGGGGAACGTGTCTAGCTGGCCCTCTAGGGTTGCCTCAGCGACTCCCAACGTACCTCGCCATCGAGACGGTATTTCCAATGCCAGTTTTGCCCTTGCTTGACTAACGTTCCATTCGTGATCCCCATGGGCTTATAGTTGTAAAAAAGTCAAGTAAAAAAGAAAGGCCCAACGTCTAAACTTGTAAACCATTGGACCTCAGTGCTTTATATGGCGGGGACGACGAGACTCGAACTCGCGACCTCATGCGTGACAGGCATGCGTTCTAACCAACTGAACTACGCCCCCGAAG
>CAYNZS010000148.1:0-10187 GCA_964401695.1 uncultured Nitrospirales bacterium | reverse complement strand
ATACAGGCAAACCGATTCGCCGGTCCGACCGGAGAATCTGCTTCTTGCGTGTCTCAGCGACACCATACCTGACCTGGACTGCGCTCACAACCCAAAACCTCAACGACCTCCAGTTACCAAGATGGTGTTTTGCCCCTGCCTCCAAATATTCTGGAGAATGTTAGAAAACGCCATTCCATCTTGCAGCCCCTTTCCGAGAAGAAGGCGTCCAACTATGACGCTACCGGCAAAAGTCGCCAGGTATGTCCTCCTGAGCGAAAGCGAAGGATCCCTTTCTTGCGTAAGTCGTTGGCGAAGAAGAGATTCTTCACTTCGTTCAGAATGACGGTGTCGCGCTTCCATCGAGATTGCCGAGTCCTGTCGGTGCCGTCAAGTATGTTGAAAACCTGCCCCGAAGGGGCTCAGGCATGTAGCCCCTTCGGGGCAAATACCGCCTATTGACGTTCCACTGGATATCTTGGCATTTGCCGGCCTTCTCGGAGACTGAGGCCATAGCGTGACTACGCCCAAGTCATCGCGCCTTGCTTCTGGAAAATGAGAACTTGTTTCAAGAATTCGACGGCCTTGGTTAGCCCCTCGGAGCTGGACATGAGGCTGTCTTCGTGTTCGATGCTCAACGCGCCGTCGTAGCCGACCATGCGCAACGTGGATACGAAGTCCTTCCACCAGTCGAGGCCATGTCCATAGCCGCAGGTGCGGAAAATCCAGGAACGGTTGAGTTCGTCGCCATAGTGTTTTGTATCGAGGATGCCGTTCACTTTTGCGTTCTGTTCGTGTACCTTCGAATCCTTGGCGTGGACATGGAAGATGGCCTTGCCTCCGATGGCGCGGACGGCCTCGACCGGATCGATGCCCTGCCAGAAGAAGTGGCTCGGGTCGAAGTTCGCGCCGAGGTTGTTGCCGCAAGCCTTGCGCAGCTTGAGCAGCGTTTCGGGGTTGTAGACAACAAAGCCTGGATGAGGCTCGAAGGCAATCCGTACGCCGTGGTCCTTAGCGAACTTGGCCTGCTTAGACCAATAAGGGATGACCTTCTTGTCCCACTGCCAGTCGAGCACTTCGAGAAAGTCCGGCGGCCAGGGGCAAGTCACCCAGTTGGGCTTTCTCGATTTCTCGTCCGAACCGGGGCAACCGGAAAAGTCGACAACGGTTCCGACGCCGAGCATTTCGGCCAGCTTTATGGTGTTTGTTTGCACCTCGATATTCTTCTTCGCGAAGGCCTTGTCGGGATGCAGGCAATTGCCGTGGCAGCTCAGGGCGCTGATTTCCAGGCCCTCGTCCGCGATCATCGCTTTCAATTCTTCACGTTTCGCTTTTGAGCCCAACAGTACCTTCACATCGCAGTGGGCGTCGCCGGGGTAATTCCCCGAACCTAGTTCGATGGTTTGCAATTCCAAAGGCCGGATAACGTCCAGCACTTCCTTCAGCGAGCGGTCGCTGAACAACACGGACAGAAACCCCAGTTTCATCGCATTCTCCCTCCCATTTGGTCGCTTTCGGGGTAGCGAATCGAATCCGGTCCAAACGGCCACCCGTCGAGCGTTACTGTGTCTGATCGACGCCTCGGACAATCAGCAGCATCATACCACGCGTTCGGACGTCGACAACACGCTCTCCTCTCGTGTTGGGCCGGGTTGACAGAGGTCAGCCTCGTGCCGGTGTGACATCGTGTGAGAAGCACCACGTAGCGTTCGAGCCCGAATGATTCAGGCTTCCTCCGTTTGCATCGCCGAGCCATTTCTGATTAACTCCATGCAGACTGTTTTCGAAGCCACGTTATAGACCGGCGCCGGCGCCAAGCCGGACCGCAACTTATTTCTTCTTTCAACCCTATCGAGAGAACTTAGCCATGACTGATTCATTTCCCAAATCCGTAACGATAACTGACGATACCATGCGTGAAGGCCTGCAGATTGAAGGTACGGACATCCCCGTATCCGAAAAGCTGAGACTCCTGGATGCGCTCGGCGAAACGGGGGCGAAAGTGATTTCCATTGGATCTTTCGCCCACCCCAAGTGGACGCCCCAGATGGCTTGCATCGACGAGATAGCCGAGAAGTTTGTGCCCAAACCTGGGATAAAGTACACGGCGGCCGTCTTCAACCTGAAAGGATTCGAACGGGCGGATGCGTACTACCCTAAGCTGGACGTGCGCATGAAGCGTTTTGGCACCTTCGTCGAACTGTGCGACTCGTTCGCAAGGCGCAATTACAACCGAAAACAATCCGAGCAACTCGAGGGCATGGCCGCCAGCGTCAAGCGGGCGCGCGAAGGTGGAGCGGAACATGGCTCCATCGCAATAGGCAATCCCTTCGGCTCAAATTTCGAGGGAGCTTTTTCGCTTCAACAGCGCATGGATCTATTGACGCTCCTCGTCAACGCGTGGCACGAGGGCGGGTTCAAAGTCAAACGCTGCTCCTTCCTCGACGCCATGGGCTGGAACAATCCCCGCGATGTGGAGGAAACCATCAGCGCCATCAAAGAGAAGTGGCCAGAGATCACCAACTTTCATTGTCACTTGCACAATACCAGGGGAGCCGGCATCGCCAGCTACTACGAAGCCCTGCGATTAGGGGCGCGCGAATTCGACACAAGCCTTGCCGGCATGGGAGGATGCCCTTACTGCGGCAACGGCCGGGCCGCCGGCCATGTGCCCACAGAGGACTTCGTGAATTTGTGCCATGAACTCGGAATCGAGACGGGCTACAACCTAGACAAGCTGATCGAAGCGGCGGCCATCGCCCAAGAAGTAGTCGGCCATCCTCTCTGGGGCCACGTCTCCAAAGCCGGAGCACGCCCCCATGGCGACACGCTCTACCCGATTGACATGCCCTTCGTAGAGACCCTCGAAGAAGCATCGCACTTCCGCAACGGAGCCAGCGTATACGAAGGACAAATGTCGCCATGGAAAAAAGGGGACGCGTTGACTCGCTGACCCCAAGGGCAGGAACCGGGGCGCCAATTGCCTGCACCCGGCGGTCTCATCGCTCCCAGTCCGTTTCAGGCTCCCGGAATTCAGTATCCAAAGGACGTGGGTGAGGGGAATTTGCGTCTCCAAGTGGGCCATTGGGATTGCCGAACTGCTAATCTTGAGATACATTTCCATTAGTGACTCGCCATCGGGGCCTCTTATCAATGGTGGCAGAGAGGTAGGGGGATGATGGAATCTAAAGCGGCTTGATTGTTCTTGAGTACGGTGGTATTGACTGGCGTGGTCGTGGCGCTTGCCGGCTGCCTGCCAAAGAGCACGGACACGAAATTGACGGTCCTTTTTACCGGGGACAGTTCGCCGGTCATGAAGGCCATTGTCGAAGTTTCTCGCGTTCTCTCCGAAGTGGAAGTGTCGTCCGGAAAATACACAAAATCCGTCTGTCGATCGAAAATCCAGAGCTCTTCCTCGTGGCTAACGAGGAGACGTCTCTGACGAATATCGGCCTGGCGGCGAATTCCCGTTTGTTTATTTCGGAGCAATTCGAGTTGCCCGAAGGCGAAAGCAGGCTCATCGTTCTCGATTTCTACGGCGTCAAGGTGAATCAGCTAGGAAATGGGTATTTTCAACTGACCCCCAAACTCGATGTTGACGTGAGTGTCGAAGCGGCTAACGTCGCGTTAACCGGCCCGGTAACAGCGGTTAGCGACACCTCGTTGACTCTCACGACCGAAGAACAAGGCGATGTAACGGTTATCATCACCCTGGATACGGTCGTTGCTGACTCCGATAAGAACACGCTTACCATTCAAGAGGTACTCGTTGAGGATAACGTAACGGTCAATGCGGGGATCACCGTCGATGGACTCGATGGCGACGTGACCGCGACTTCCGTCACCGTTAACTTGCCGGTTCCCGCCGAAAGTTAGGGGTAGGGAGCGCGTGTCAGCATAGACGAGCAATCCTGCTGCCTCTCCGAATGGGGAGGCAGTTTTTTTGATCATCCACACAGTTCCCTGTCAACGCTCGAGAAAACCGGTGGAACACCGGGTCAGGCGCCGGTCGCGTGTCCCTCGTGCGTATCGAGGCCATCGAGGTGAGTGGCGTCACCCAGCGTGTGGATGTTCCATTGGCCATTGTAGTCGACGATGGTCAGGGCCGTATTGGGCCAGCTTGTCGAGGCGACCTCTTCCTCGGATTGGCCGACCACGGCGCGGAGGAAGGCGGTGCATACCATGCCGTGGCTGACGACGGCAATGTGCCGACCGGAACCGTGTTCGCGTTTGACCAGGCCGCTGAAGGCGTTGCGCACGCGTTCATGGAAGACGGGGACGCCTTCGCCGTTGGGCGGATCGTAGGCCGGGTCCGTGAAGAAACCTTCCGACTCCGTTTGGGGCTTGCCCGAAAGATCGCCGGGGTTGCGTTCGCGAAAGCCGACGTCATATCCAATGGGCGCGCCAGTATAAGCGGCGATGATGGCAGCCGTCATGGTGGCGCGTCGCAGATCGCTCGTATATATGTGGTCGAGGGGCATGTCCGCCATGCGTTGCGCCAAACGCGCGGCCTGTTGAATGCCCAGATCGTTGATGGGTACTTCGCGGTAACCTTGCACGATGCCCTTACGGTTATATTCGGTCACGCCGTGCCGGATAAGATAGACGCGCAAGGGGTGCTCCTACTAACCCGGATATCTCACCGCTTTTCTACTGCGACGGCGGATAAGGCCACTCTGGCGAGACTTTTCTCGCCTTTCGACCTCGACGGTACCCGCCACGCTGTCGTCCGAAAGGCTTCGAATAAGTTTCGTCATAGCAATCTTCTCCACCGTCTCGCTACGAAAATCGGTGAGACCCCGGGGCTAAGGCCGTCTTCTGCGTTCAAGTTCGCCATTTCGCCTTCGCCGTGAAGCGGCTTGACGGGGCGTACTTCCCCGTCCGGCTTGAGGCTCCGTGAATGGTACCGGTTGCCGAGTTCTCGTTCCAGCGCACACGGGGGAAGACAGTACGCTTCAGAAGCGCTGGGGCGGGCCATTCGTATATCCTAAGCCTCTCCACACAACAAAGAATTCCAGTGTCGAGCTGCCCGCTTCTCACCGCAGAGCTACTTTGATGGACCGCCTCTTCTCGCCTCGCGAGACAATGTCGCCGAATTGGCCAACTGCTCGAATTCCGGCCGGCTGGGCTTCATCCCTTCTCCAACGCACTCCGGCCAACGGTAGAGCCCCACCGGCAACCTAAACCGTGGGAGCGAACCCTCCAACTCCCGCAGGATCTCCTCCGGATCCAGAGCAAACTCCTCGTCCATCTCGACAAACGCCACGGGCCGTTGCCCGAATCCGTCGTCATCCTTGGGGACGACCATGGCTTGGGCTACGCCTTCGATTTGGAGGAGCGCGGCTTCGATTTCTTCGGGTTGGATGTTTTCGCCGCCGCTGATGAACATGTTGTCCTTGCGCCCGGTGACGTGGAGGTAGCCGTCGGGGTCGAGGTGGCCCAGGTCACCGGTTTGGAACCAATCTTCGGGGGTTAATAACGGCCTATCGAGCGCGCCGCCGGGGCTTAGGTAGCCCTGAAAAAGGGCCTCACCACGAACTTGGATTTCGCCGCCATCGGAAATGCTGACTGTGTCCAGCGCGAGGGAGCGTCCGGAAGTGAGAAGGTGTTCGAAGGTGTCGCCTGGCCGGGTACAGACAATCTGCGCGGCCGTTTCCGTCATACCGTAGGAAGTGTGGATAGCGAGGCCGTGGCCGACCGCCTCTTCGACAAGGCTTGGCGGCATGGGTGCGCCACCCATGAGGATCCCGCGCAAGAGCATCAACGCTTTGAGGGGCCGGTCCTCGCGCAACATGCGGTGAAGCTGTGTGGGCACGAGGGAAACATGAGTGACGGTCCGGCTTTTGATAGCGTCCACGAGGCCCTCGCCCGGCGCCGGCACGACGACAGCCGCCCCCGCCACAAAACAGCGAAACAGGACTCCAAGCCCCGCGACGTGATAGAGCGGCAGCGAAAGAAGCCAGCGTTCCCCGGGCCTCAGCGGCATGTTCGCGTTCGCCGCGCGCGCGCTGGCCAGGTGATTGGCGAGGCTGTGGACAACGGCCTTGGGTTGCCCGGAACTCCCCGATGTCATGATGATGGTCGCGGGGCGGCCCGTGTCCGAAGGCGGGGCCGGCGGTTTGAGCGCATGTCCCCCCGGGGCCTCCATACAGAGATCACCGATGGGTATCCTCCCGACAGCCAAGCCGCGCAGCGTTTTGTCCGACACCAGGAAGCGTGCGTCCAGGCGTTTCAAGTGTTCGGCGGCGGCGGCCTCGGGCAGGCGCGTACTCAGCGGACACACTACAATGCTCGAATGCACACAAGCGGCCAACAGCGCGACGAATTCCGTTGACGGCGAACAATAGACCCCCAGCAGGTCGCCTGGCCTCAGCCCCCGCCGTTGCAGATTCTCTGCCATAGCCGACGCGCGCGCGCCAAGCTCCGAGTAGTCCAGGCGGATATCACCGCAAATGACCGCGGCCTTGCCGGCGTATGTCGAGAATAGGTCCAGCATCGCGGCTCTACGATAGCGCCCAGCCAACCGAAAACAAAACGCTAAAAAGGAGCAAGAGCTTTCCCGTGCTAGCCAGCGCGGCGTTGAGTGCGGGCCCGGTTTGCGTAAATACACGGCGAATGACTGGGATGGCCGGGAACAGGACAGCGGCCCCCGCCAGCGTAGCGTGGTGTCCCCCACTCGCGAAACACAAATACCCCGGGACAACCGCGCCGCCGATAAGAAGCGCGCAGAGGTACTCCGCCTTGGCGAAGGATGTCCCAAAACGCACGGCGAGCGTCTTCTTTCCGGCGAGCCGGTCGCCGTCAACGTCACGCAAGTTGTTAACCGTGAGGATAGCGACCGAAAAGAGGCCGGGCGCGAGGCCGGCAATAAGTATATTGCCGTCGATGGATTGCGTCTGCAGGTAATACGTCCCGCCGACAGCGACCGGGCCAAAGAAGATCAGAACGAAAAGATCGCCAAGGCCCAAGTATCCAAGAGGAAATGGGCCGCCTGTGTATAGTACGCCACACGCAATCGAGATAAGCCCTACGGCGAGGAAGGGCAGCCCGCCGCGACAGAGGATGTACACCCCTGGGATGAACACCAAAGTGAGGGCGATGACCATGGCGCGCTTCATCGCGTCGGGCGAGACCAAGCCCGTTGCCGTCGCGCGAACGGGGCCGACGCGCTCCTCCGTGTCCGCGCCCTTCACAAAGTCGAAGTAGTCGTTGGCGAAGTTCGTGCCGATTTGGATGAGCAGGGACCCCGTCAACGCCGCCACCACGGAAAGCGCATGGAACGCCCCCTCGCTCCACGCCAGCGCCCCGCCGATGATCACGGGCGCGATGCCAGCCCCCAGAGTCTTTGGACGGGCGGCTTCCAGCCAGACGCGGAATTGAGTTGGCGGGTTGTCACTCATGGGAGGGGCTTTATGTTCTTTCATTTCTTCACGCAGCCGGCAAAGTCAAATACCGGTCCTTCCTATCATGGCGAGAATGGACCAGCTTCGCGGGAAATCTGGGATGTGGAAGCCTGAAATCAGAGAGATCAAAAAAAAGCGCAGCACGACATCCCCTTGATCCCCCTTCAAGGACGCTACCGACAAAAGTCTCTCAACCTGTCATTGCGAGGGGCAAGTTTTCGACTTTTGTCGGTCGTGTCTTCAAAGGGGACTATCATCCCTTGAACATCGCTCGTTGTCCTCCTTTGAGAGGGATTTACAGGGATGTTCCCGTCACGGCAGTTTCGGAAATCTTCCGAAGTCCGGCTTGCGCTTTTCGTTATACGCGTTGCGGCCCTCTTGCCCCTCTTCGCTCATGTAGAACAACATCGTCGCGTGGCCCGCAAGCTCCTGGAGTCCCGCTTGTCCATCTTCATCCGCGTTAAACGCAGCCTTGAGGCAACGCAGCGCCATCGGCGAATTCTGCAAGATTTCCCGGCACCAATCGACAGTCTCTTCCTCAAGCTTCTCTAAGGGAACAACCGTGTTCACCAGCCCCATGTCGAGGGCCTGCTGCGCGCCGTACTGACGGCAGAGAAACCAGATTTCCCGCGCCTTTTTCTGACCTACGATCCGTGCCATATGGCTCGCCCCATATCCCCCGTCGAAAGAACCGACCTTGGGGCCCGTCTGACCAAACCGGGCATTATCCGCCGCAATCGTCAAGTCGCACACCAGATGCAGAACATGTCCGCCACCTATGGCGAAGCCCGCGACCATGGCGACAACCGGCTTCGGACAACGCCGAATTTCACTCTGGAAATCGAGGACGTTAAGGCGGGGCGGCCCCGATTCGCCCTGATAACCCGCATTGCCACGTATCGCTTGATCGCCTCCCGAGCAAAAGGCCAGGTCGCCTTCGCCCGTCAGGACAATCACACCAATATCGCCATCCATGCGCGCGTCCTGCAGCGCGTCGCGCATCTCATCCACCGTGAGCGGGGTGAACGCGTTGCGCTTGTGGGGGCGGTTGATCGTAATCTTCGCGATCCCTTCCGCCTTGTGGTAGAGAATTTCTTCGTATTCCTTCACTGCTGTCCATTCAATCGCGGACATAATTCGCTCCCGTCAATCGTTTGCCCTATTGAAACTTCATTAGGTGGTAGTTCTTCTTGCCCTTCCGGATCACAGCAATGCGCTCCGAACAGAGCGACGCCTCGGTCAATTTCTCGTCGATAGCCACTCGCTCGTTATTCAAGTAGAGGCCGCCACTCTGAATCAACCGCTTAGCTTCGCCCTTGCTCTTGAACACCCCCCCTTCGACAAGCGCATCCATCACCGGTTTTTCGCCATTCAGATCGCTCCTGCCGTGTTCGCTCGACGGAACGTCGCTGAAAATATCGAGAAGCGCCGCGTCATCCAGCCCCGCCAAGTCGCCTCCGAACATGGCCTGCGTGGCCTTTTCCGCTACCCCGAGCGCCTCCTCGCCATGGAGATTTCGCGTGACCTCCTCGGCCAAGCGCCGCTGCGCCTCTCGCTTCTCCGGCTCGGCTATCACCGAATCTTCAAGATCCACTACTTCATCTCTGGACAAAAAGGTGAACGAGCGCAAGTACTTCGGCGCATCGGCATCGGCCTGATTCAGCCAAAACTGGTAGAACTGATACGGCGAAGTCTTCTCCGGGTCGAGCCAAACATTGCCCCTCTCCGTCTTACCGAACTTCGTGCCATCCGATTTCGTCAGCAACGGAAACGTCAGGCCATACGTCGTAGCATCCTCGCGCAAACGCCGCGTCAGATCCATCCCCGCGACAATATTGCCCCACTGATCGCTCCCCCCAATCTGAAGGCGGCACCCATGCGCGTCATACAACTGCAAGAAATCATACGCCTGAAGCAGCGGGTACGAGAACTCCGTGAAGCTGATGCCGTGGTCACGATCCTCAAGGCGCGCGCGGATGGATTCCTTCGCCATCATAACATTCACAGAAAAATGCTTCCCCACATCCCGAAGAAACTTGACAAGGCTGAGCTTGCCGAGCCAATCGTGGTTATTCACAACAATCGCTGCGTTGTCCCCCTCGAAGTTGAGCAAACGGCGCAACTGCTTTTCGATCCCAACAACATTCCGTTCCACATCCGCCGGCGTAAGAAGCTGCCGTTCCGCTGACTTGAAGCTCGGGTCGCCGATCATGCCCGTCGCGCCGCCCATCAACGCAACAGGGCGATGCCCCTCCCGCTGAAAACGCGCCAACCCCATCAAAGGCAGCAAATGCCCAATATGAAGCGAATCCGCCGTCGGGTCAAACCCGCAATAAACCGTAAGTCGCTCGGTCTCCAACAAGGCACCTATCTCCGGGTGCGTCGCCTGATGGACCAACCCACGCCACTCTAATTCGTCTATAAAGCTCATGTCTTCCTTTCACACAATCGCGGAAATCAACCGAAGCCGCTCGAGCAACCTGGAATTCGTTCGAGCCCCACCGGCAAGCGAAGCTCCGAGGTGACGTGAACCGTGCCCGGAAACAGAGCCAGTTCCACTTGAAAATTTCTCGACGTCCGTCCCAAGCGTAACTTCGGTTCTCACGTACATTCTATCCATTCTCCATGCGCAGGTACAAAGAGGCGAACGAGATATGCCCGCTCAATGCCGTCAGAGGCGCACGACGAACCACCCTCGCGCAGGGTCTTCATCCGCTAGCCTAGCACTGATTGAGGCTAACGCTTGTTAACTAGTGGTGTGATTTAAGCTGATGGATCATTATGCAGTGCGATGCGCGCACGGCC
>CAYNZS010000147.1:0-10273 GCA_964401695.1 uncultured Nitrospirales bacterium | reverse complement strand
TGATCTCTGATTCCCTTTTCATGTCCCAGAGTATGACACAGCACAGCACGAACAGCCGAGTTATTTATTTACAATCCTTAGGAGCAAAATTCAGCCACGTGAAACAACAACAATCTCGCTATTGACATAATTCGCCACTGTAGTGTAGACTGCGCGCAAATTGGCGGTCGGGGTCCTCTGTGGGAGCTTGGCACGCGCCATGAACTTTGATAAAATTCTATTGACTGGTGATTCGTTTGCGCTAACCTGTAGTTCTGTTCGCAACGATTGGCTTACGCCGGAGGGGTTCCTATTATGTTCGCCGTATTGCGTTATTCTTTCTTAAGTCTCGTTTTGACTTCGCTATTCGTTGGGGCTTCCGCCGCCCAAGAGATATTGGTGGCTGCGGACGCGGACACGATGTACATCGAGCCACGCGAAGACCTTCCCAATAGCGGCAACCCCACCGGGTGGACGGCGAGGGTGTACGACCTGACTCAAGACGACGGCAAAGGGGATCCCGACACGGGTCTCAATTGGCAATCAGGGAAGCACGGCGTCGGATTTGGCGACAACGATGATGCCACGGAAATACCCGACGACGACGATACTTATGGCATTTATACGCGGACCGACTTCACCGTCGCTGACGCAAGCCTTGTCGGGGGAATGCAAGTCGCGGTCGATTTTGACGATGCCTACATCATGTACATAAACGGCACCGAGGTTAATCGTAGCGAAACTGCGGCGGCGGTTGTAGATGCCAGGTGGGATACGCTTGGCGCGTACGGAGGCGATCCAACCGGTGTTCTGAGTGCGCCAATTTCTATTGACGCCCATATCCCCCTGCTTGTTGACGGATTGAACGTGCTAGCCATACATGTCTTTAACAATACGACCGTCAGTAGCGACATTACGATGCTCGCGCAACTCACGGTCGATATTGATGGAGGGGGTGCGGGTCCGCCGTCTGGGGGGAGCGGGGGCACGGCAACGTACTTGGGAACACACACGGAAAGCGCCGTGCAGATTGACGGGGCACTTCTCGTACAGGATGGAGTAGCCCTGGGGCCCGGGGTCGTGAATTACACCGGCGGCCTAATCGTGATGAGTCCGCTTAACTTTAATGCGGGGTCGTTTTTTGCGCTGCCGGACAACAGTAACAACCCAATACAATCGACGGGCGCGGGCAGCATCACCGCTGTTTTCACAGCCCTCGATTTCGATGGTTCCCCGGCGAACGGCAGTAAGATCGGAATCTATTACGATGAGGTGGCGCCCGCTTCGGATAATCAAAAATTTGTCACGATCACACCGGATGGTAGTGGCGCGTTTTTTGCGGGTCTCGTTTCTGGAAGCGGTGACGCAGGGACAACCCCGGTGTCGCTTCCAATAACGATTGTTCTCACGCGTTCCGCCGGTCAAATGAGCGCGACAGCGAATGGCGCGGACCTTGGTTCCATAACGGTCCCGGGCGATACGGAGGCACTATTTGCGCGCGTTTTCTTCGAGAACGTGAGCGGAAGAGAAGGCGTTAGTGCTAGCTTATCCTCTATTGTGGTCGAAGGCGTGGGCATCCCCAACGTGAACCTAGGACCGCCGCAACCGACTGTATCCATTAGCCGGGTCGGGGCCGTGGATGAAGCTTTTACCTCGGGGACAGCGGAGTGGACGGTTTCTTTCAGCGAAGCGATGGCCAACGTAACGGCTGATGACTTCGCAGCGGCGCTGACGGGTGACGCCGCAGCTGACGCCCCCACCATTATCGCCGTCGGTCCATCAGAATTCACCGTGACGGCCGCAAACGTGACGGGGGAAGTGGGCACGATCCGCCTGAACTTGAATGACGAAACCGATATAGAGACCGTTGCCGATGCCACTCCAATCGGCGGCAAGGTGGGGCCGGCTTACTCGATCGGGATCGAGATGCCGGCAGTTGGCCTTCTCGGCTTGGGCCTCGCGGCAGGCATCATGGCAGCCTTAGGCGCATCGGCTGCGCGGCGCCAAAAGAAGTAACCTCCTAAACCATTCTTGTTTTCAGTCCCAATCGGGCCGCTAGCGAAATCGCTAGCGGCCCTTCTGTCTGAAAGGGCGCATCCGGATCGGCAGACAGAATTCGGCGCAATGTGTTAAGATAACGGCAAAGGGCCTTTGGGGCGATGCGCCATGCCATGTATTGCCGACTTCTTGGCCCTTCCCCGATGGGACTGCTGGGATCCATTGCCACTGTCCGCTGGAAAAGAGGGGCCACAGCTCATGAGAAGGGATCGGCGTGTCTGCTATTGTAATCATCGACAAGGATCGGTTGGCGGCGAAGGCTTTGGCGCAGGCCCTGACTGACGACGGTCACGAGTGCAAGACCTACACCGCGGGCAAGATTGCGCTAAACGATATTGTTGATGACCCGCCCGACCTGCTCATTCTCGACGTTATGCTCGATGACATCTCGGGGTTTCACCTTTGCCGCATCCTCCGGGGAAGCAGGCGTCTCTCCGCGATGAATAACGACGAGGAAGTCCGCCACGCCATGGCTCAGGGCGTGGACGAGTACCTGGCGAAACCGTTGGACGCGCCGGCGGTGGTGAGCCGCGTTCGGGCCCTTCTCGCGTTTCACGCGGAAACGAAGGGCGTAGATGGACCGACCAAGCTGGCGAATTCCGATAGCACGGGGCGCGAGATTCGACGCCGCGTCGTACAGGGCGAAAAATTCGCCCTGGTCTACGTAGAGTTGTTAGTTCTTCGCTCCTACACCGAGAGCGCGGGCGCGCAAGACCGCGAACGGATCGTTCGCCATCTATCTTGCGCGATTACGATGTGCGCCGCTGCCTTCGAGGACAGCGCGGTTTTCGCCAGCCACATGGGCATGAGACATTTCTTGTGTGTCTTACCCCTGGATAACGTGAAAGCTTATTGTCGGCAAGTGCAGCGAAAGTGGGACGACCATCTTTCGACGAACGCAGCCGCACTGGGGCTGGATGGCGAGAGCGAGAACGGATGTTTGGATGTGGCGTTCTATGTAACCCGACGCGTCTCGGATCAGCCGGATACGACCCAAAACCTGCTCGAAGTTCTCATGCGCATCCGGGGAAGCCAGCCACCCGCCGCTCAAGCCGGTATCCATCTGGATCGGCGCGCCTCCTGATTACGCCATGCGCCTTATCAAAATATTTCGCATCGAAGCGGCCCACACGACACCTTGGCGCGACGACCCGGCCCGCCTCCATGGGCACAGCTTCCAAATCGAGGTAGCGGTAGCGGGTCCGTGCGACGAGGCGCTAGGATGGGTAATGGATTACGCAGATATTGGCAGAGCTTTCGAACCTTTGTTTGCCCAACTTGATCATCAATTCCTCGATGAGGTGGCGGGCATGGAAAGGTACGTCCTGCCGGGCCTCGAACGCTGGCTGGACGACCGGTTGCGCGACGAAATACCGCTGTTGGATAACGTTCGCGTCACGATTCTCGGCGACCAAATGTTTGCGCCCAAGCTGCGCCACGCCGACGCCGCGGCCCGCCTCCCCGCGCGCATACGCTTCGGGTTCGAGGCGGCCCACGCGCTTCCGAACGTTCCCAAAGGTCACAAATGCCGGCAGGTGCACGGCCACAGTTTTACCGTCGAAGCCGGTGGGCGCGATGCGGAGAGCCTGACGCACCGGCTACAAGAAATCTACGAAGCCTTGGACCACCGCTGCCTCAATGAGATTGATGGCCTGCGGAACCCAACATCGGAAATGCTCAGCCAATGGATTTGGCAACAGCTCGCCCCATCCTCCCCCGGTCTAGAAGCCGTCGTCGTGGCTGAAACCTGCACAGCGAGGTGCGTGTACCATGGAGACTGACCCGCCCGCCCGAGAGCAATTCCAGCCAGGCGACAAGACGCTCGCTTTCAAGGGCCCCGAAGTCATCGAGCCGCAGTGCCTGGAATGTTTCGCTTACGAATACGCCGAAATTCCCTCGGGACAAGCTATCGAAATCGTCACGACAACAGATGAATTCACCAGCGTCTGCCCCTTCTCAGGCTTGCCTGACTTCGCGACGGTGACGCTCGCCTACACGCCGACGGACAAGTGCCTTGAGCTGCGCTCGTACAAGTATTACCTTACGTCCTATCGCGATGTCGGCATCTGGTACGAACATCTGGTCAACCGGATGCTCGAAGACCTCGTCCGCGCGGTCGAGCCGCGCGCCATGCGCCTGGAAATCGCCTGCAACACCCGGGGCGGGATCCGAAGTACCGTCACCGCCTCGTACCCAGCCGAGTAATCCCTCCGATTCGTTGCGCGGCCTGTCAGACTGCCCGCAAACTGCGCTCGCGTCGTTAGGAAGCACCAGTGTGTTGTTTCCAATTGACGACGCCCCACCCCGTACCGGGGACAAATTGTGGGAGAAACGAGACGTCTGAATCGACTGTCTTCCCAGCCTTTTGGGTGCGGCGAATTCTGGAAGCTTGATCCTCCCCCAGCCCTCCCTATACCAGGGAGGGGGTCAGGTTCAGCACGTACGCGTGGTTAGTGGTGTATTGATTCATGTTGTTTCCATCTTATCCGTCATGCTGAGTGAAGCGAAGTATCTCTTCATTTCATTGGACTTCTGGCGTAGAGAGGTCCTTCGCTTCGTTCAGGATGACAGAAAAGGTGCGCTTTGCCTTGCTTTCAGAAGCCGCACTAATTGTGAGTCAATGCAATGGAGCCAAATCAAACGATCAATCCCCCTCCCTTCTCATAGGGGCGTTTGGGCTTCGGCTCAACTCGATTACAATAAGGATTTCATTAAGGCCTGCGCTTCTTGGAAGCCGGGCTTCTGGTCCATATTTACAACAGTTGGCGGCATCGCCTATAACTTGGACTACTTCACCACAAACCTACAGAGTATCTTGGTAAGAAAGGCATTTGGGAAGCGGAACCTAGCGGATATACTCAAACGTGGTGGCGTCAACCACATAGAGATCGATATCTTGACTTATCGGCGAAATTCGCCATGTCTGCCGAATGGCAAGAGAAGCCAAGTTAACCGTAAGTCATAGATATTGCTACGGATAACCGAGATCGATCCAAGTTGGCACCGTTGTTGCGATTACTCACCCGTTCGTCAATTCTACGTACTGAAAAGTCTAACTATTGCGAAGCCCCTGGGGCAAATGTCGACGCAAACGGATAAGGAGCTGGGAAGATGGGAATTTTCACACGAGTTCGAGACATTGTCGAGTCGAACATCAACGCCGCTTTGGACAAGGCGGAAAACCCCGAAAAATTGGTCAAGCACATGATTCGCGAGATGGAAGACACCCTCGTCGAACTCAAGGCCGCTTGCGCCGGCGCCATGGCCTCCACGAAAAAAGCCTGCCGCAATATGCAAGCGGTCAACGCGCAGATTCGCCATTGGGAAGATCGCGCCGAACTTGCCGTCGAGCGGAATCGCGAAGGGCTAGCCCGCGAAGCGCTGAGCGCGAAGCGCCACTACCATGACGAAGCGAAGACGGTGCAACGCGAGGTCGATCAGCTCGAGGAACTGGTAAGCCAGTATAAGAGCGACATCGTCCAAATCGAAGACAAGCTTGGACAGGCGCGGGAGCGTCAGCGTGTGTTGGTTCAGCGTCATAAGCACGCGATTCACAAGAAACGCGCGCAGCAGGAGCTTCGCAAATTCGACACCTCGCAGGTCTTCGTAAAGTTCGAGGAGTTTGCGCAGCGCTTGGACCGCGCGGAAGCGGAAGCGGACCTGGTGAACTATGGCCGCGGACGCAATCAGACGCTGGAAGATAACTTTCGCGATATGGAGAAGGACGATTCCATTGAAGCCGAGTTGGAGCGCCTCAAAGACGCGAAGGCGCAACGCGAGAATCCGGCTACGGTTTCCGCCTAACCAGCGGCAACGACTACACGAAAAGGAAGGTTACCATGCGATACCATGACCGAGCGAACACAGGCCTATACCGGTCGCGCCGCGGGATGCTATTCGGAGTGTGTCAAGGCGTCGGCGACTACTTCGACATCTCGGCGAACGGTGTCCGGGTGTTGCTCATCATCGCCTTGATATGCACTGGGTTCTTTCCGATGGGACTGGCCTATCTGGTGGCGGCGCTCGTCATGAAGAAGGGACCCTATCTTCGCTGGTAACGTGGCTGAAGAGATAATAGACTGCATCGACACCGCGGCCCGCCATTGCGAATCGGCGGGCCGTTGCCGTGTTCGATACGAAAATTTCCTCAGAGCCCTTGAGGCAGCGAGCCGGACTCCCCAACTCGCAGCGGCCTCATGCTTGAACCGCGCGGGCTGTCTTCGCCGCTGGGCGGTGCGTCTCGTAGGCATCTATGTTCCCTGACACCAGTACGCGGTCTTGCTTGTCGTAGATGACGGCCCATTGGCCCGGGGTCACGGAGCGTTCGGGTTCGTCGAATTCGATGTGGAGCTTGTTGCCGTCCGGTGTGATTGTGCAGGGTACGGAGAAGTGGTGGTAGCGGATTTGCGCGCGGCCTCGGAAGGGCTCGGCTTGAGGGGCGAGTCCTCCCCAGACGACTTCGGCTGCCGTAAATTCGCGGCAGAGGGTTTTCTCTTCGTGGCCCACGATGAGCGCATTATGTTCCATGTCGATACGCACCACGTAGAGCGGGCGTGGCGCGGCGATGCCCAGGCCTTTGCGTTGGCCGACGGTGTAGTTGGTCAGGCCAGTGTGGACTCCAAGTCGATCTCCTTCGAC
Organism: uncultured Nitrospirales bacterium; assembly: GCA_964401695.1. Taxonomy (GTDB): domain Bacteria; phylum Hydrogenedentota; class Hydrogenedentia; order Hydrogenedentales; genus JAPYPO01. Next base: position 3,598 of record CAYNZS010000147.1, on the reverse strand, counting down.
AGAGAAAATGGGCCCCGGCGCCATGGCCCCGACGCGCCGCTCAAGAAATCCTTTGTAGTCGTTATCCGGCACAAAGCAAATGTCCTGGCTTTCCGGGGTTTCCGCCGAGGCGAACCCGAACGCGCGCGCCTTCTCCCGCGTTTCTTCCTTCGTCATTCCGCCCAGGGGAAAGAGGCCCTTGGCCAGTTGGCGCTGGGATAGCCCGGCCATGACGTAGCTCTGATCCTTGGGAGTGTACACGGCGCGCTGTACGCTGAAGCGCTCTCCAATACGCGCGAGCCGAACGTAGTGGCCGGTCGCAATGTATTCGGCTTCGAGTTCGACGGCCTTTTTATAGAGCGTTCCGAATTTGAGGCGCTGGTTGCAGCGAACGCATGGGTTTGGCGTGCGGCCCTGGAAGTACTCACTCGTGAAATCGTCGATAACCTGGCTCTGGAAATTTGTAACCAAATTAAGCGTGTAGTGCGGAAAGCCGAGCGTGTCGGCCACTTGTCGCGCGTCCTTCGTCATGGCGACCGAGCAGCAGGGCTGGAACACCGAAGCCTGATGTTCTTCGTCGGCTACGACGCGCATGGTGATGCCAACCACATCATAGCCCTGCTCCGCTAGGAGCGCCGCCGCGACAGAGCTATCGACTCCACCGCTCATAGCGACAAGAACTTTGGATTTGGGCGAAGGCACCATGGAGGACATTATACCTCGCGAAGCGGAAGCCGTGCGGGGTGTCATGCGGGGGAGAATCGAGAACCTATACGGCGGATACATTCTCGCTGGACTTGTTCGGGAACTGAACGATGGGCTCGTCGAACACAGGGGGCTTGGCCTCGCCAGCGGGCTTCATCGAACACTGGCCCTCGAAGACGACGCCTTCGGTGATGCTCACTCTGGGCGACATCACGTTCCCGATCAGCCGCGCCCGGCTCGTGACTTCTAAGCGGTCGTGGGCAAAGACATTGCCCTCGACGTGGCCGCTGATAATAATTTGGCCGGCGACGAGATCAGCTTTTACGCGGCCCGTCTCGTAAACGACGATGGTGTCTTCACAATTGACGCGTCCACGAACGGTCCCCTCGATGCGAATCGTTCCCTTCGAGGTGATATCGCCGGTCAGTTCAGTGCCTTGGCCAATAATGGTGGCGACTTTGTTTTCGTTGTAGGCCTTCTTTTTGTCCAATATCTTTCTCTGTCCGGAGCGCTGAACTCGCGCCTGGTTGCAAACGTACTAGCGTATTGACTCGCGATCAATGCAGCTTTGCAAAACAAGGCAAAGCGTGCGTCTTCTGTCATCCTGATCGAAGTGAAGGATCTCGATACGCCGAAAACCCAATGAAATGGAGATACTTCGCTTCGCTCAGCATGACGGATAAGATGGAAACAGCATGAATCAACACACTAGTAGTTACCAATGTAGTTGCGGGGATCGACCGCTTTCCCGCGCCAATGAACTTCGTAATGTATATGGTGCCCCGTGCTTCTGCCCGTCATGCCGACCGTGCCGATAACTTCGCCCTTGTCCACCGAGTCGCCTTCGGCGGCAAGCCGTTCCTTCATATGGGCGTACAAAGTTTCCAGTCCATTGCCGTGGTCCACCATCACGTGGTTCCCGTACAAACCGTCCCGTCCCGAGAAACTCACGACGCCCTTAGCCGTAACCAAGATCGGTGTGCCGCGCTCCGCGGCAATGTCCAAGCCATTATGATGCTTCAGGCGTTTTGTAAACGGATCGCGCCGGCGTCCAAAACGGTCGGTAAGCCGCCGGGTGGCTTGATTGCTCGGCCATAGCGAGGGAATCCGCTCGACCCGATCGCCTTCAGCCTTCATATCCTGGACGAGCCGAAACAAACTCGCAATGCGCATGTCGATCTCTTGCGCCATCAAGTCCGCCGAAGGATCCGCCAAACCGACTATCACATGTTCCGGCCGCATGAGGAACTCATCTGTTACATGAATCCGTTCGACAGGCCCATCGGGACCGCCGCCGCGGCCCCCCTCGATTTCCAAGATCTCCGAGTTCTCCGGCGTACGCGCGGGCATCCCCATCTGAATGCGGACCTCTGTCTCGAAGTCATACAAGCGGCCCAACTCAGCCAACAACGCCGCGCGCCCTCGGTCGTACTCGGAGCGCACCCCATTCTCTATCGATTCGCGCTCCGCCTGCGTGATCCCCGTTGGCGCAGCCGGCGCCAACGCCGCCTGTTCCACATGCGGCTGGTATTGCTTGAGGGATTGCGTGTGCGCCTCGGCGGCCTGGTAGCGTTGATAGAAGAATCCCGTGACGAATAACAGCACGAGGAACGCGCCAATCATGCCAGACACATGAAAGGAGCTCAGATCGAATGAACGCCGCTCGCGCCGGTCGTGGGGGATGAGCATTACCGTCCACTTCTTCATGGCAATCGAGTCGCTCCCCGCGAGCAACCAAACTAACGAGGGAGATAGGCTGCTGGCGCCCTCTTTGCGTTCAGGATCTGCGCGACTATGATATCGCTACAAGACCACTAAACACTAAATGCGATTATCGAGCAAAGTACATCCAACGCAGCGTCGATGTACGCAGTTCTGCCAACCGAATTATCGGAGTCAGTACGCGGAACCCCAACGAAGGAAATGGCAGAAACATCCCGCTCCAAGGTGACAAAACTATACCAATCACGGGGCCTAGTGTCAACAAAGGGAATCGAGAATACCGCAATATATATCGCCTGGAATGAGGGAACCGCAGCTAACCCGGATATGGCGGGACCTCTTCAATTCTCAGCGTTGAGCAGAGGGGCCGGCAGAAAAGTCGAGATGAACCCGCATTGTAACGTAAGATAGCGCATTGAAAAACTCCTGGAAATCGCGAAGATCGAGCGGGGTTCGGGTCCTGCTGGAGGACTGCCATGCACCCAAATTCGTTGCAGCTAAATCAGGAATTCCCCGATGTATCGGCGGTTCGCTTCCTGAGACAATATGGGCGGCGTGAAAAGCCTGACCGGCTCTTTCGCCGCGCTATTCTAGCGATGTTTTCTTCCGATGGACGACTTTCCTTCCAGCGAAACCCGGATTCATATACTAAGTGCAACAGGCATGGCTTTTTGGTTTAGGGCCGTGGCTAAGCCCTTTCCTGCCGACACCATCCGTCGCTCACCGTGAGCGGCGACGGATGGGGCCGGCGGGTAAGGGCGTCCCCTTTTCTTGTTGGTGATTCCCGAGCGATTGTGGGAAAAAGAAAGGACATCGCAGCGTGTTTTGGTATCTTGGTTTTGGCAAACTAAGAACCGGAAGGAAACCGCTACGATGCCCTACACCCATCTTACACCAACCGAACGGGGCCAACTCCACGCGCTATGCAAAGAGGGAAAATTCCAAACCTACATGGCGGCCTGCCTGGGGCGCCACCGCTCGACAATCTCGCGTGAATTGCGCCGTAATAGGGCCTCCCACGGCTACGATGCGCCGCGCGCCCAACGACAGTGCGACCAACGCCGGGAGTGGTGCCGCCCGGCGCAAAAACAGACCCGTCGCATGTTGTGGCGATACGTGATCGGCAAGTTGATGGAGGGGGGGGCCTCCAGAAGCCATCGCGGTCCGGTTGCCGTTGGAGTTTCCCGACGAC
>CAYNZS010000146.1:0-10374 GCA_964401695.1 uncultured Nitrospirales bacterium | reverse complement strand
TCCTGAGCAAATACGAAGGATCTTTGTCGCGCGCAGGTCGTTGGTGGAGAAGAGATTCTTCACTTCGTTCAGAATGACGGCGTGGCGTTTTATCGAAATTGCCGGGGCCGCCCTGAGGGTATACTTGAATACGTGGAGCGGGTGTCACTATAACCTACGTTTATTGGTGTCATCTTGGGTCTTGCAGGATCTTGCGAGGTCATCGCGATGAAGTCATTGGTATTTTTTACGGCACGGCTCAAGGGAAGCTGTCAATCATGACGCACATCTACGTGGATGCCGACGGCTGCCCCGTGAAAAATGAGATCTACTGCGTGGCGAAACGCTATGACATTCCGGTCACGCTGGTCGCGAACTCAAGGATGCGCACACCGGATGAAGCTGGTATTGAATTTGTGCTGGTTGATGATGGTTTCGATGCGGCCGACGATTGGATTGTCGAACGGGTCGGCACGAATGAGATCGTCGTAACCGCTGACATTCCGCTTGCGGCCCGATGCATCGAGAAGGGCGCGCGTGTGTTAGGTCCAAAGGGGCGGGTGTTCACGGAGGACTCGATTGGCGGCGCGCTGTCGGATCGCGAGGTCTCCTCGCAACTGAGAGAGCATGGAATGATGACCGGTGGCCCCGCTCCCTTCGGAAAAAAGGACCGGTCGCGGTTTCTTCAAGGGCTGGACGCCACGATTCACGCGTGCCGCCGTGCAATGCAACAATGAAACCATGTGAAAACCGGTGCTGAAGCGTTCAGCGCACCCGGCGAGGAGAACCTATGAGAAGAATTCGACTTGGAAGCGGTGGCGAACTTGAGGTTACCGTCTTGTGCCTCGGCACGATGCATTACGGCAGCCGTGACGATGACGCCACTTCTTACGACATGTTGGACCGGTATGTCGCCGGCGGAGGGAACTTCCTCGACACCTCGAACAACTACGCCGTCTGGGTCGAGGGCGCCGGGGGTGGCGAGTCAGAAACGTTGCTTGGCAAGTGGATGAAGGATCGTAGGAACCGCGACCAACTCGTGATCGCCACAAAGGTGGGGTTCGGCCATCACGACGTCCCGACCTCCTCGAAAGCCGAGGTAATCGAGCGCGAAGTGGAGGGAAGCCTCAAACGCCTGGGCATCGACACGATCGACCTCTACTACAACCACCGCGACGACCGGGACGTCCCCCTCGAGGAACAACTAGGGGTAATGGACAAGCTGGTCAAAGCGGGCAAGGTCCGCTGCATAGGCGCGAGCAACGTCAAAGCATGGCGGCTCGAAGAGGCGCGCTGGATAAGCCTGAACAATGGTTTCGCGCACCGCGCCTGCGTCCAGCAACGCTTTACCTATCTGCGGCCAAAGGTCGGTGCCACTTTTGGTGGGCACAAGATCGCCAATCGCGACTTGCTTGAGTATTGCCGTCATCACGAGCTGCCGCTTCTAGTCTACTCGTCTTTCCTTAGCGGCGCTTACACGCGCGACGACCGGCCCCTGCCGGAGCAATACTTACACGCCGATTCCGACGCCCGCCTGCAAGTCCTACGCACCGTTGCGAAGGAGGTTGACGCTACCCCCAATCAGGTCATCCTTGCTTGGTTGTTGCGGCAGGACATCATTCCCGTCATCAGCGCGAGCCGCCCTGAGCAGATGGAGGAGAACCTGGGCGGTCCCGACGTCAAGCTGACCGATGAGCAAATGGATAGATTGCAGAAAGCGAGGGCCTAAGGGCCTAGTCCTCGTTGCTTTAGCAGCGGCCTGCGTGGTATATGCTTTGCATACTCGGGTTCCTTCTTGTCTCACGCGGGTTCGGAAAGCGGATGGCGGTTCGCCGGGAATTCGATATGACGCTAGTTTGTAAGACAGACGAAGGGCAGTTTCGATCATGATGGTGTACACCGCCCGGCGGCTCATGATAGGCCTGTTCACGTTGTTCGGAATCAGCGTGGTCACCTTCGTGATCATTCGGCTTGCGCCCGGCGACCCCGCGCAGTTGCAGGCCTCGGCCGTCCAGGACGCACAGGTTTCCGAGCAGATCTATCAGCAGCTCCGCGAATACTACAACCTCGACAAGCCCATCCATATCCAATATATTCGGTGGATAAAGCGGCTCGTGGTTCTCGATATGGGCAACTCCTTTCACGACGGACTTAAGGTTACCGGTAAGATCGGCGACGCCTTCTGGCCCACTTTTTCGGTCGCCGCCCTGTCCATCTCCCTGGTCTACCTACTCGCCGTGCCCATCGGCATCGTCAGCGCGGTCAAGCAGGGGGGCGCCTTCGACCGCATCATGAGTGTTATCGTTTACATGCTCTACTCGGTACCCTCCTACGTGATCGGAATGATTCTCATCTTCTACATCGGCGTCCAACTCGATTGGCTGCCCGTTCGCGGGATGCGTTCGGACAATTATGAAGAGCTGAGTGCAATTGGGAAATTCTTGGATGGCCCGAAGCACTACATCATGATTACCACAAGCTTTACCCTGGGCGGGCTGGCCTACTACTCTCGTTTCACGCGCCAGAATCTCCTTGAGGTCACCCGTCAAGACTACATCCGCACGGCGCGCGCCAAGGGGCTCAACGAGACGAAAGTCATCATGAAACACGCCTTCCCCAACACCCTCATCCCGCTGATAACCCTGATGAGTCTTACCTTCCCCTACATTCTGGGCGGAAGCGTCATCCTCGAGACCATGTTCAACTGGCCTGGGATGGGCAAGCTGTTCTTCGACTCGGTCATGCGCCGCGATTACCCTACGATCATGGGACTTAGCTTCATCACGGCCGTGCTCGTGCTCGGACTGACCCTTTTGGCGGATTTGGCATACGCCCTTGTCGATCCGAGGGTGTCCTATGACTAGACAAATCTCCGGTAGCCAAAAATCGGCCGGGTTCTGGGCCATCGCCTGGCGGCGCTACCGAAGGCACTATATCGGCATGGCCGGCCTGATCATGGTGCTATCCCTGTTTATCGTCGGCTTCTTCGCGCCGCTGCTGGCCAACGACGAACCTGTCCTGTGCCGGTACGACGGCGCCCTCTACATGCCGGCCGTCGTCGAGACCATCCAGAATATCCCCTTTTCCGCGAAGGTCATCCGAAAAGACATCCCTTTCCGCCATGCATCCTTCGACTTCAAGAAGAAATTCGACCCCGAGCGCGGCGACTGGGCGCTGTGGACGCTCGTGCCCTTCGGTCCCACCGAACTCGCCACAACTCCGCTCGAACCCCCGTCCGGAATCCACTGGCTGGGCGCCGACGAATCGGGGCGCGATGTTCTGTCCCGCCTCATCCACGGCACTGGCATCTCGATGAAGGTCGGTTTTATCTCGATGGGTATCGCGGTCGTGATCGGCCTGATTCTGGGTTGCGTGGCCGGCTATGCCGGCGGCTGGACGGATATGATCATCTCTCGCATCATCGAGATCATCATGTGCTTCCCCACTTTTTTCATCATCCTCTCGATTCTAGCCTGGCTGCCCCCCCGCATCGAGAACGTCATGATCGTCATCGGCCTGACGCGGTGGGTCGGCATAGCCCGCTATTCCCGCGGCGAGACCATGCGTCTGAGGCAATCGGACTTCGCGTTGGCCGCCGAGGCGCTCGGTGCCGGCCACACGCGGACCATCTTCCGCCACCTCCTGCCCAATTCTCTTGCCCCGATCATGGTCAGCGTCACCTTCGGCGTCGCCGCCGCGATCTTGACCGAGGCGGGGCTCTCATGGCTCGGATTCGGCGTACAGGCCCCGCAGCCATCGTGGGGCATCGTCTTGCGGTCGGGCTACGACAATCTGTTCACCGCCGGGCACATGATTCCACCGGCATGCGCGGCCATCTTTGTCGCAGTCTTATCGCTTAATCTTGTGGGGGACACTCTCCGCGATGTAATCGACCCGCGCCTGCACGCGGGGGGCGACATGGGCGGCTGATTGGAAATGCGAACTAATCGAACGTAAGGAAAGCAACGGGATCGCACATGAATCGCGAGACAGAGACCGTCGTCAGCGTCCGGAATCTCAAGACTTACTTTCAGCTTGGGAGAAGAGAAGCCCTGGCCGTCGACGACGTGTCCTTCGACATACACGCCGGAAAGACACTGGCCCTCGTCGGCGAGAGCGGTTGTGGGAAGAGCGTTACCGCCCTGTCGATTATGCGCCTGATCCCCGAACCCCCAGGGCGCGCCGCGGGCGGGACCGTCACCTTTCAAGGAAGAGATCTCCTCAAGTGCACCTCCGCTCAGATGCGCGACGTTCGGCGCCACCACATCTCCATGATTTTTCAAGAGCCCATGACCTCGCTAAATCCTATCTACCGCGTTGGCGACCAGATTGGCGAGGCCTTTACGCTCCATAGGGACCTCTCGAAAAAGGACATTCGAGACGCCACCATCGAGTTGCTCGAGAAAGTGGGGATTCCCTCCCCCGGGCATCGTGTCGACGATTATCCCCATCAACTGTCCGGCGGCATGCGGCAGCGCGTCATGATAGCCATGGCCCTGGCCTGTGACCCACAACTCCTCATCGCCGACGAACCGACCACCGCGCTCGACGTGACCATACAAGCCCAGATCCTCAATCTGCTCCAGTCGATCCAGCGGGAACGCCAGATGACTTTGCTGCTGATTACCCACGACCTCGGCGTCGTGGCGGAAATGGCCGACGAAGTCGCGGTCATGTATGCGGGGAAGATCGTCCAGAGCGGCGACGCCGCAACTCTTTTCGCGAACCACGAGCACCCCTACACGAGCGGCTTGTTCAATTCGCTTCCCCAACTGAGCGGGAGGGAGGAACGGCTGCACACCATCGAAGGCCATGTACCCGGCGCCACCGACTTTCCCTCCGGCTGCCGCTTTCATCCGCGTTGCGAGTACGCCATGAGCGTGTGCAAGGAGCGGCACCCCGCGTTCACCACCGGGGACGACGACATGCGCGTGGCCTGCTGGCTCCACGATGTCGAAACCATGAGCGCACAGGGCAAGCAGCCAGGGCTTCCCGCCAAGGAGGCCCCATGAGGGAATCGAAGGCTCAGGCCCCGCTCGTCGAGGTCAAGAACCTGACAAAACATTTCCCGGTCACGAAAGGGCTGCTCTCCCGCACGATAGGGCAGGTCCGCGCTGTGGACGGCGTTTCTTTCACGATCCCCCGCGGCAAGACCCTCAGCCTGGTTGGCGAAAGCGGCTGTGGCAAGACGACCACAGGCCGTTGCGTACTCCAACTGCTGAGGCCCACATCCGGATCCGTCCTCTTCGATGGCATCGACGTAACCACCCTCGAACAGCGGAAACTGCGCAAGCTCCGCAAGAGGATGCAGATCATTTTTCAGGACCCCTTCGGATCGCTGAATCCGCGCATGTCCGTTCATTCGATGCTCGCCGAAGCCATGATCATTCACGGCATCGGCACCCCGGCCACATACCGCGAACAGGTGCTCGCCCTGCTCGACCTCGTGGGGCTTCCCCTCGAAAGCGCCGGCCGGTATCCTCACGAATTCAGTGGCGGCCAGCGCCAACGCATCGGCATCGCCCGCGCGCTCGCCGTCGAACCCGAATTCATTGTCGCGGACGAGCCCGTCTCCGCCCTCGATGTCTCGATTCAAGCGCAGATCCTAAACCTGCTCAGCGACCTCCAAGAGAAGCTCGGCCTCACCTACCTCTTCGTCGGGCACGACCTCAGCGTCGTGCGCCACGTCTCAGATTACGTTGCGGTGATGTATCTCGGGCGCATCGTCGAGATGGCCCCCGTGGATACCGTCTTCGAAAAGCCCCTGCACCCCTACACGCAAGCCCTGCTCGGGGCCGTCCCCGTGGCCAACCCCGCCCAACGCCGCAAACGCAACCTTCTCCAGGGCGACGTCCCAAGTCCCATGGATCCGCCGCCAGGCTGTCACTTCGAGCCCCGCTGCACCCAAGCTATGGAAAGCTGCGCCACGGACACCCCGCCCCTCATGGAAGTCAGCCCCGGACACTGCGTCGCCTGTACGCTGTGCGCCCCGGCCTCCTCGTAGCAGCTCTATCTTCAGAGACGTGTCTGTACACACCCGTACCGGGGGCAAATTGTGAAGGAAACACGGCTCAGGTTAAGGGGATCATCTGAATGTGGGACCGCCGCCTCGGCGGTCGTTGGGCAGAGAGAAGACTTCCGGCATAGGTCGACCGCCGGGGGCGGCGGTCCCACATTCGTGCTTCTGAACAACAAGAAGCTACGAGATCACAAGTGTTTCTTGGGAGCGCCCACGCCCGTTCCCTGGGCAAACTGTGCGAGAAACGAGAGGGTCGAACGCGCGAGGACCTTCGCGGTCTCGCACGCGCTGAGGACGACTGCGTGTGCTGGTGTGCCGGACTACAGTTCCCAACCCTTGCGGTACACATCGCGCTGGAGGAACTGATCTGCCTCTGGAGCGTTGGTGGCCTTCATGTTCACCGGATCCCACTCAAGCTTCTTCCCAACGCGATAGGCAACCGTTCCCAACAGCACGGTCTCTGTCAGTGGCCCGGCATAGTCGAAGTTGCAGCGGGATTGACCGCCTGTCTTACATGCCTCTATCCACTCCGCGTGGTGGCCGATCCGGTGTACTTCGGGCACCTCAACACCGGCAAACTTCTCTTCCGGGTAGAGTTTGAATTCGCCTGTGGCGCCTTCTCCGGCGATCAGCATGCCTTCGGTGCCAACGAACGCCACATACCAGGGCCACACGTCAGACCTAGGCAGGCTCACATCTTTGATGAATTCGGGCCGCTTGTTGCCGTCGTACCATATGAGTTCCACCGGCGGCTGCTTGCCTTGCTGGCCGAAGGTCCACCGGCTGATTAGCCAGTTAGGGACTCTTTCCAGGCCCGCGCGGAGCGGTCCTTCCGACTCGATGGTCAGCGGGTGCTTCAGATCGAGTGCCGTGAACGGAAGATCCAAAATATTGCAGCCCATGTCGCCAAGCCTGCCATTACCGAAATCCCACCAGCCGCGCCAGCTCTGTGGGTGGTAGGCGCCGTGGTAGGGGCGAACGGTGGCCGGGCCCAGCCAGAGATTCCAGTTCAGATGCTCCGGAACCGGGGGACTTCCCTCCGGCCGATCATCCCCTTGACGGATGTTTTTCGAAACGACTCTAGGCTCGGGGTCCCATTCGTTATCGACCCAGACATGGGCCTCTTTGATATCCCCTATCGTCCCGGCCTGAATCAACTTGATAACACGACGATACATGGACGCGGAATGGAGTGTATTGCCCATCTGTGTCGCTAATCCGGTCTTCTTAGCCAATTCGGTTGCCATGCGTACTTCGTGGACGTTATGGCCAAGCGGCTTCTCGCAATAGACGTGTTTCCCCATATTCAGGGCCATCATAGTGACTGGGATGTGCACATGGTCGGGGGTAGTCACCAGAACCGCATCGATGTTCTTGTCCTCCTTCTCCAGCGCGACGCGGAAATCGCTGTATCTCTTTGCGTTGGGAACTAGGTCAAAGGCATCGCCCGCCCGCTCCTGGTCTACATCGCAGAGCGCGACAACGTTCTCGTGCTTGACACTCCTGACATTAGAGAATCCTTTGCCGCCCACACCGATACAGGCAATATTGAGTCTGTCGCTCGGCGGCGTCTTACCGGAAGCGGCCAGCACATGCCGCGGAACGATCGTAAAGGCCGTCGCTGAGGCCGCGGCGCCAATGAATCCACGCCTTGTAATTTTTGACAACTTGTTTGCCTTCTTTTTCATCTTCGCGATTCTTTCCGGGAATCTCTCTTTTGTCCGTCACGTGATAGGGGCGCTACGGAGCTAGTCATCGGCTTCTCATGCCAAGAATTCTGTTAGCGGCTAATTCCACTGGGCTGCGCCGACGCTACGGAGCTAGTCATCGGCTTCTCATGCCAAGAGCCTCCAAGTGCCGAACGAATGTTCGAGGACGAGCGTGGAGTCGTTGGACTATAACTTGCCGCTAAAGAATGCCATGCCCTTTCACAAAGGGGATCTGGCGTTGGAATAGGAGGATCATTTCAAGCGTGTTGTCGATAGCGCATATCTTGGTTTGCAGTGCGCTGACCGGTCCTGTAGTCGCGCATGTGTCGTCGAACGGCGGGGGACTGTCAACGTCGAATTGCGCGAGCGCGGGGAGGGCCATGGGAACGGTTAGGGGCCTGCAATGGAGGCTCTTTTTCATCGTACAAGTCCTTCCTTCGATGCGTAAAAGTATGCCGCTGTCGAGCGGGGGGTTAATATCCACCGCCGAATTCGCCGCCGCCTGTGCCACCACCGGTAGAAATCGTGCCGCCTTCGCCTCCGGGAAGTGGGCTCAGAAACATATCCAACATGGCTATTAAGAATTCCGTCTTAAGCTGTAACCCGGACACCTGGGCCAGCTGAGGCTTCTTGGTAATCTGTTTCATATGCTTCACGGTTACTCTCCCTGCCGCAAAAATGGTTGGGGACGTTCGGGTTAGGCGAACGAACGCCCGCATGTGGAGCCAGCGTGTCCCTTACTTTAGCCCATAGTATCCCAACGGGGGGCACGTTTGTCAAGAGTTATATTCGTTTCAACAGCGAAGCTGAATCAGGAGCACGATCCGCGTCTATTCGAACCTGGGTCCCGCGGATTCCAATGCCTTGCCTTTGCCATTGTCCGTGAAGGCCCTGAAATTGTCGACAAACATCTGGGCCAATTTCGCGAGCGCCGCGTCATAGGCGTCCTTGTCGTCCCAGGTATTCCTGGGGTCGAGAATCTTCGATTCGACGCCGGCCACCGCTTTGGGGATGGATATGCCGAATAGGGGCATAGCGATAGACTCCGCTTGATCTAGTGAACCGTTAAGGATGGCGTCTATCAGGGCGCGTGTAATCTTGAGGGACATCCGCTTGCCCACGCCATAGCCACCTCCGCTCCAGCCTGTATTGACGAGATAGGCGCTCGAACCGTGCTCTTCCATCTTCTTGCCCAGCAGATCCGCATAGACAGTCGGGTGAAGCAGCAGGAAAGGGGATCCGAAACAGGAGGAGAAAGCCGCAATGGGCTCGGTGACGCCTACTTCGGTCCCGGCCACTCTGGCTGTGTAACCGCTCAAGTACTGATACATGGCCTGCTGATTGGTCAGTTTTGCGACCGGAGGCAGCACACCGAAGGCATCGCAAGTCAGAAGAATGACTTTGTTCGGATGCCCGCCCTTCGATACGGGCCTGACGATGTTGTCGATATGATTGATGGGATAGGAGACGCGGGTATTTTCCGTCTTCGAGGCGTCGGCGAAATCCACAACGCCCTTGTCGTCGTAGACCAGGTTTTCGAGCAATGCATCGCGGCGGATCGCGGCGTAGATTTCCGGTTCCGTTTCCGAGGAGAGGTCGATGCATTTGGCATAGCACCCGCCCTCGAAGTTGAAGACGCCCTCGTTATCCCAGCCGTGCTCGTCGTCGCCGATAAGCTTGCGGTTCGGGTCGGTGGAGAGGGTCGTTTTGCCCGTTCCGGAGAGGCCGAAAAAAAGCGCCGTATCGCCGTCTTTCCCTTCGTTCGCCGAGCAGTGAAACGCGCCGATCCCCTGTAGCGGCAGGAAGTAGTTCATCATGGTGAAGATGCCCTTCTTCATCTCGCCGCCATACCATGTGCCACCGATGCACGTCATGCGTTCGCCCACGTTGAACGCAACGAACTCCTTGCTGAGAAGGCCCAGTTCTTCGTAATCCGCGCAACTGGTTTGCGATGCATTCAGGATCGTCCAATCCGGTTCAAAGCTTTCCAGTTCTTCTTCCGTCGGACGGATGAACATGTTTTTGCAGAAGTGGGCCTGCCAAGCGACTTCGCAGATGACGCGCACCTTCAGGCGCGATGCGGGGTCCGCGCCGGCGAAAGCATCGACCACGTACAGGTCCGCGCCGTTGAGGCGTCCGGTGGCGATGTCCTTTAGGCGAGTCCAGGCGACTCCGGAAATGAGCTTGTTGTCGCTGCCCTTTCTCTCGGGGCCCGCCCACCAGATGTTTGCTTTGGAGCCCTCCTGCTCGACGAAGTACTTGGCCTTTGGCAGCCGCCCGGTGTACTTCCCGGTATCGACCGTCACCGCCCCCGACGATGTTACATAGCCCTTCGCGAGCCCATCCAGCTTCTCGTCCGTTTCGTCGGCAAACAACTCGTCGTAGGTGGGGTTGCGTTTCAGCGAGGCCCACGAAGTTATGCCCGCCTTGTCAAGACCCAGGTTGCCCACCGATGTATCCTCCAAGATATGGCAAACGCGACCCGAATTCTCGCCGACGCTTTTCCGGACGATGCAAAGGAATCGAGAGCCGCGCAACAGTTGCGAATACGAATGAAACTACTTTAGAGGTGGGCGTACATTTTACCTAAATCGACCGGGTGGAGTCAACTTCCTTAGCCCGGATTTCCCATTTGGAAGAGTCATCTTCAGATCCGCCGGCATCGTT
>CAYNZS010000145.1:0-10392 GCA_964401695.1 uncultured Nitrospirales bacterium | reverse complement strand
GCGAGGATTTTTTGGTGCCGCTTCGTATCTATAATTTCTTAAAACGCTCTAGCTTTCAAGAGGGGCGCTGATCGTGAGTCAATACATTAGACGTTAGGGCACCGGCTTCGCGGGTGAGAATTCATCAGGCTCTGCCGTTTCGGCGTCGTAGTAGAAGACCGGTGAGACATCGGGTTAGGTCCGCAAGCCGCTGCGCAAGCGGCGCCATTCCAAACCACGCCTAAGTGTTTTCAGTAAGCCGTGCCGCCGCACCGACAGCAACGCTTTCCCCGCCATGCGCGCGGTTCGGAGTGGGGGAGCGAGGCTGGCGAGTTCCATCTGCTCGGCGAGGGTGCCCGAGAATTCCTTGCGCTGGACCTCTTTGTTTATATAGAGATTCGACGGGCAGTGTGAGCAGTACTTCGGGTGTCGGCTGTTCAACATGCCTCTGCGCACCCGTTCGAGGTAAGGTCCTTCCCAGACCTCCTTAAAAGAACTCTCCTTGATGGAGAGCGCGTCATCGTCCCAGAATACGCAGCATGGGCCAAGCTTTCCGTCCGGTTGGAGGCACGCGCTCAGCCACGGCTCGTAGCACATAGCCCCGGCTAGGCCGGGCCGCGGCACATGCTGAAAGCTTCGGTGCATGTCGGCTCCGTCCGCGATGAGTTCCTCATCCAGATACGACTGAAAGTTGTTCTCGACACCGTACTTCTGGGCCAATGGGATGGCTTGCGAGACCTTCTCGACCATTTCCCGTTTCTGTCCGGGTGTCATCTCGAACTGAAGACAGTCGTCGTTCTCGACGGTCAAAGCGGATAACTCGAGCCCGACTTCAGGGCCGAGGCTACGCGCGAGTTCGACAAAGCGGTCGATCTTGTCGTAGGTCCGATTGGTGACGGTTGCGTAGATTCCGATGCTAGGCGACACGGAGCCGCGATCCTGTTTGCGCTTTACGAACGCGTGTATGGCCTTGGTCGCTTTTTGGAATCCGCGGCTTCGAATGAAGTCGTTCGTTTTCGCGTCGGGTCCATCCAGGCTGAACTTCACGAACTTCCACTCTATATCTATGAGTGTGTCTATCATCGGCGGGCGAAACAGCGTCCCGTTCGTATGGATGCCGCCGTTCATGCCGTGGCCGCGAATCCGTTCGCACATCTCGATGATCAACTTGCCCCGTGCCATGGGTTCGCCGCCCCCGAGGAAATACCAGTCCTGCAGGCCTATCACGGCCATCTCGTCAACCAACTCGAGCAGCCGCTGGTCCGGCAGTTCACTGTTATATGTTGTGTCGTATTCGCCCCAGCGCTGCCAGCAATGGCGGCACTGGATGTTGCAGATGTTTGTGGGGAAAATCGTGAGCGTCATGGGGCCTTGCGTCTGACCGTCCTGCCATCGCAAGAGCCTGCTGGCGTTCGTGTCATAAGAATCTAACATCCAAGTGAGGTTCCCTGGCTAGCCGCCTAGGCCGCCATGAAGACGCCGCCACTCCAGGCCTCGGCGAAGGGTCTTGAGCACCCCGTGCCGCTTGATCGAACCCAGGCCCTTCTTCGCCATGCGCGCGGCCTTGTGCGGCATGCTCATACCGCTCAGTTCGCGCGCTTCCCGCAAAGGCTTGTCGAGTGTTGCGCGTTGGCGTTCCTTATGGATATACAGGTTTGAGGGACAGCGCCGGCAGTAGTCGGGCGGTTCGCCCGTAAGTATGCCTTCGCGCACCTTCGTCATGTACGCGCCTTCCCAGATCTCTTCGAACGTACCGTCCTTAATCGTAAGCGCATCCTTACTATAGAGCGCGCAGCATGGGCCCAGACTGCCATCCGCCATGATGGCCGCGCTCATCCAGGGCTCGTAGCACATCGCCCCGGCGAGCCCATCGGTGCGAGCGGGCTTGAATTCACGATGCATGTCCATCCCGTCGTGGACCAGCTCCTCGTTGAGATACTCTTCGAACTGACACTCCACGCCCAGCACGTTGGCGCGCGCCATACCGATCTCAATGTACTCAGGAAGCTGCGACTTCTGTTCCGGCGTCAACTCAAATTCTTGCGCGCCGTCACTCGGGTCCTCATGGGCTATCAGGCCCGACACGTGGAGGCCGCTGTCGATTTGGAGTTCGTGCGCCAGTTCGACGAATTGGTCAATCTTGTCGTAGGTCATGTTCGTGATGGTCGAGTAGATCCCGAGCACTGGAGCGGCCGCGCCCCGTTCTTTCCGAAGCTCGTAGAGGCGCCGGATCATGGCGGTCGCCTTCTCGAATCCGCTGCCGCGGATGTAATCGTTGATCTCCGCGTCGGGCCCGTCGAGGCTCACCAGGATCCGCTCCCAACCCATCTCGACCAACTTCTCGAGCATCCCTGGTTTGAACAGCGTCCCATTCGTGTGGATGGTCCCGTTCATGCCGAGCTCGCGAATCCGCGCGCACATCTTCATCATGAGCTTGCCGCGGGCCATCGCATCGCCGCCGCCCACGAAGTACCACTCCTTCACGCCCATCTCCCCGCCCTCGTCGACGAGTTGCATCAGCCGTTCGTCGGAGACTTCGCTCTTGTACGTCTTATCCCAGTCCGCCCAGACCCGCCAGCAATGCTTGCAGGTGAGGTTGCAGATATTGGTGGGGAATACCGTGACCTTCATAGGGCCTTGCGGTTGGCCATCCTGCCAGCGCAAGATTCGTCCAATATGGTTGTCGTTGGGGTCGTACAATAGAGCCACTCCCCTGTAAATACCTAGAGGCTAAGGCCTTTCGGCAAGAAGATTCATTGCGGGCCGATGAGAATCGGCAGTCAAGAAGATCCTACTCCGGCTCGCTATTGAAGTCAACAGCACCAAGCCGATCCGGGTACGCAATTCTGGCTCATCCGGCTAAAGCGTACGCATCCTTGACGCTACCGACAAAAGTCGGCAATCTCGAAAGAAGCGCTGCATCGTTCAGGATGACAGCCCTGGCGGCTTCTGTCGGCGGCATCATCCCTAGATGGAATCACAGATAGTGGTTTCAAAAGATTGCGGACTCGATGAAGTAGTTTCGATCAAATCCCTTACCGGTCGACTCTTCTCACTTCACTCGGGTAAGATGCCTTCAAGACAGAGACCGCATTGGGTTGGTTGGAACGTGGGGTGCGCGAAGAGGACGGGGGCTTTTCTCGACTTCGCGTCTTGAAATGGGGAACCGGAATAGTCACACTGTTGTAACCGGATAGGCGTCCGCTATAATCGGCGCCTGAGATGTACGTTCTTGATCGCGGCAGGCCGACCCGGAGGGGGCGCTGGCCGCTTTGGCCACCACGGAGAAAGGTGCTGAACCATGGATTTCGAAGATACTCCGCATGAAGCGGCATTTCGCAAGGAGGCCAAAGAATGGCTTTCGAAAAACGCCACTCTCAGAAGCGAGACGCGGGCGCGCACGGCTGCGCAACACGATCCCGAAGAGGAACTGAAGCGGCATAAGGAGTGGCAAGCGAAGAAGGCCGCGGCGGGCTATGCGTTCATCCACTGGCCCAAGGAGTATGGCGGGCGGGCAAGCAGCCTTGAGGCGGTCATCTACGCCCAGGAAGAGTCGAATTACACCACCCCCCAGGATCTCGCGATCAGCGCCTCGTTCATGGGGCCGACGATCATGACTTACGGCTCCGAAGAAATGAAGGACCAATTCCTTCCGAGGATGTTGACCGGTGAGGATACCTGGTGCCAGCTCTTTTCCGAACCCTCCGCGGGTTCAGACTTGGCCGCCATCCGCACCCGCGCCGAGAGGGATGGCGACGAATGGGTCGTCAATGGCCAGAAAGTGTGGACCTCGGGCGCCAAGCAGGCGGATTGGGCCGTATTGGTCACGCGGCATGACACGACACTCCCCAAGCACATGGGCTTGACCTATTTCCTTGTCGACATGAGGACCCCCGGCATCGAGGTCGTGCCGATCAAGCAGATTTCCGGCGCGTCGCACTTCAACGAAGTGTTCCTCACCGATGTGCGCATCCCCGATTCGTTGCGCTTGGGCGAAGTGGGCGACGGCTGGAGCGTGGCCCTTACGACCCTGATGAATGAGCGCTTCACGACGGGGCAATCTCATTCCCCCGATGCCAAGGAATACTTGAAGCTAGCGCAGCAGCTCGAAATTGACGGAAGGCCCGCCATCGAGAATGGTGCCATCCGGGAGAACTTGGCCGATTGCTACGTCAAAACCCAGGGGCTCAAGAATATCCGGTTCCGGACCTTGACTTCGCTGTCGAAAGGCGAGAACCCCGGCCCCGAATCGTCGATTGCCAAGTACGTCAGTGCCAACAAGTTTCAGTTGCTCACTTCGCTCGGAATGGATTTGCAGGAGATGACCGGAATCATCACGGATCCCGCTGAAGTCGGCGACAACGTCATGTACCAAGGCGGCTACATGGGCAGCCCCGGAGGGCGGATCGCCGGTGGCACCGACGAGATCCTGCTCAACATCATCGCGGAACGCGTACTCAGCCTTCCGCAGGAAATCCGCGTCGACAAAGAACTCGCGTTCAACCAGCTGCCCTTGGGCGATGCCTAGGAGATCAATTCCAGAATAACGTTGCAGTGAATCGCATGAATGATATCGTGAGCGCTCAGGCGCTCGAGTAGCGGGATTAGTATGGCCGGTAACGAACAAGAAGAATCTCTTGCGTTTGCGAGAGGCCCGACCCTGCGGCGCACGCGAGATTTTGTCCCGCAATGGACTTAGGATTGTAGCCGGTGGATGAGCGAAGCGAAGGATCCCTTTCGCGCGCAGGTCGTTGGCGGAGAAGAGATTCTTCGCTCCGCTCAGAATGACGATGCCGTATTCTTATCGAGATTGCCGACTTTTGCCAGCGGTGTCAAGATTGGTAGACTTTTCGGGACTCGCTGCGATTCGAATAAGCGGCACTCATACGCCATCCCGACAGCCGGAGTTCGTCGTGCTATTGGGTTGTGGGCGCAGCCCACGTTAGATACTTCCGCGAGGTGTCCACCACCTCTTTGTCTCGTTCCCACGCTCCAGCGTGGGAATGCATACGAGGCGTGCGAACGACCCAGAGACCGGCTCGAAAGCGAAGACACTCCCTGCTAATTCTGCGAAACGATCTACACTCAGCAGACTGCTATTCCTTCCTTTTCGGCGTCATTTCCTGCCATTTTCGCCCAAACCCAGCCGTGTCCTTTGTCAATAAAATACCCATTGTTTCCCGAACCGGCATCCGCCGCAGCGCAACACGCCGGTCCGATCTATAGGGAGACTTGGGCGGGTTGGGCAGCCCGGCCGGGACTCCCATGACGGACACACGGCGCGATGCCGAGCGTACTCCAAGGGTTCCTGGGGGGGAATTCGGGGAGGGGCTACGGGTTCGTGCGCCGGTGGCAACAATACCGGGACCGAAGTATCTCGTTCCCAAGCTGGAGCGTGAGATTCATCTGGCGGCTCAATCCTGGGCGGGCGCGGCCAGGGTCCGCTCATCTCCGAGCCGCTTTGTTACGCCCCGCGCGTCGAGAGACTCGAGCAGCGGGATTAGGTACTTCCGCGAGGTGTCTACCACCTCCTTCGCCTGGGAGGCCGTAAACCCTTCGCCCGGACCATAACGTTCGCGCAGGGCGTTTTCTGCCCGCTCAAGCGTATCGGCGTGGAAGGCTATGGCGCGGCTGACCGCCTTGTTGCGCGTCGCGATAGCGGCGGCGACAAGAATCTCGTTGTCGACGAGATACCGGTAGATGCGCTGGCGTTCTTTGTCTCGCCCGACGACTTCATCGAGGTCCGGCGGCTTGTAGCCCGCTTCGGCGTAGGCCGTTTCTATCTCTCCGGCCAACTCACGGTCCCGACCCTTAAGCGCCTGAACAGGATCGAATTCGGGAATGTGGTAGAGGCCGTTCTCGACCGCCAGGGATTGATCGGAATCCAGCGCGTCCAACGCGAAACTCAGGATTGAAGGAGGAGGAGTTTTCGGGAGCCTTTTTTCCAGTTCAGCGCGGGTCAGGCCTTTCAATGTGTGCTGTTCCTCGTGGAACAGTTTTGTTTCCAATAAGATTCGCGTCTTTAGCTTTGACAGGGCTTCCTGGGCCATAACATAGTAGTCGTCAATGAATTGCGCATTTATCTCATCAAGGTGTGCACGGACCGCATTCAGTCCGAGCCGAGTATCCGTGCAGAGCCTCGAAACAGCCAGCCCATCGAGGTCGGCTTCGGATAATCTCGCCTCGGCGATGGCTTTCGCGTCACCTTTCGCGATGATCTTAAGCCGCGTGACGACCCTGTTATCCTGTCGTCGGTATCCAGCGTGACTCGAACCCAAGACGATCCCTCCGCCGATGGTCGTCATGGGCGAATAGGAGCGAATGATGAACGGTTCGCGCGTGAGCACAGTGGCTTCCCGGTCGATCCGCCACTGGAGTACGCAGGTCTCTCCTGGCTTAACTTCGTCTCGGTCAAGGAGATGCGCCCTCGCGAAAACCTCGTTCGTTCCGAAGAGGAGGCGGATTTCCTGACGATTCTTCAACGGATCCTTGGCGGTCGCGAGCATGGTGAGTTCCGCATCGAGAATACGCGCGGGACGCAAGGATTCGGGAGTCGCCACCACGTCGCCCCGGTGAAGCTCCTGCTTTTCGGTTCCCCGGAGGTTCACGGCCGCGCGATGTCCTGGCAACACATTGTCGATAAAGGCGTTATGCGATTGAAGCTCACGAACATTAGCCCTGTTGCCTGAAGGGTAAAACTGCATTTCGTCCCCCACAGAAATGGACCCTCGCCGCAGAGTGCCCGTCACAACGGTTCCAAACCCCGACATGGAGAAGACGCGGTCCACCGGCAAATACGTAAAGCCCTCATCCGAAAGAACTTCACTCTGTTCCAACAACGCGTTAAGCGCCTCGCGCAGTTCGTCGAACCCTTCCTCCGTGACTGCGGACGTGTGGATGACCGGAGCGTTTTCAAGGAAAGTCCCCTCGACGAGTTCGGCGATCTCCTCGAGAACGAAATCGCGGTGGTCCGGCAAGGCCACGTCGCATTTTGTTACGGCTATAACGCCTCTTTTTAAACCCAGAAGTTGAGCGATATCAAGGTGTTCCACCGATTGAGGCTTGATTCCCTCGTTGACGTCCACCACCAGCAAAACGCCTGCGCTTCCGGTCGCGCCCGAGATCATCGTGCGGATGAACTTTTCGTGGCCAGGCGCGTCGATGATTCCAATCTCACCGGCAAGCAAGCTCAGGTGCGAGTAACCGAGCGTTATCGAGATGCCCCGCTCCTTTTCCTCCTTCAGGCGATCCGTATCGATTCCCGTAAGTGCTTTCACCAGAGAGGTTTTACCATGGTCCACATGGCCGATCACACCCAGCGTGATATACTTCACGAGGCGATGCTCCTTAGCGCTTCTAGGATCTCAGGTGCTTCGCTGTCATGAACGCACAGCAGGTCGATGTGGACGCGGTCGCCGGAAATGCGAGCGACGATGGGCGGGTCGTTCGCGCGCAGGGCGTCGAGGAGGCCGTTGGGGGAAAGACCCTCGACCTGGAACACGACTACTTTGGTCGGCACAGCTTGGTCCGGCAACGAGCCGCCACCCGCAAAGCCCTCACTGTTTTCGATGGCCGCGCTTACTCCCGGTATCGAGGCAGCGCCTTCCCTCAAGGCCTGAGCGCGGATCAGAAACGCATCTTGATCGGTAGACATCATTCTCAGCAGGGGCAGGCGCTCGGACAGGCGATCCTCGTCGAGATAGAGCCGGAGGGTCGCTTCGAGCGCGGCCAGGCCCAGCTTGCCCATACGAAGCGCGCGCATGAGCGGGTTCTTCCTCATCTTCTCGATGGGATCGCGTTTGCCCAGCAGGATCCCTGCCTGCGGCCCACCCAAAAGCTTATCGCCGCTGAAAGTGACCACATCCACACCCGAGTCAACCACCTCCTGCACCGTAGTTTCGTGAGGAAGGCCGTAGCGGGAGAGGTCAACCAGAGTACCGCTTCCCACATCTTCGATGACGGGGATCTCGTATTTCTCCCCGAGCGCGACAATTGACTCACGCGAGGTGCCTTCGGTAAACCCGAGTATCCAGAAGTTGCTCGGACAAACCTTCAAAAAGATGCCTGTGTCGTCCGAGATAGCGCCCTCGTAATCCGCGGCGCGTGTCCGATTCGTCGACCCGACCTCAAGAACTCTGCCGCCGCTTCGGCTAATCACATCGGGAATGCGGAAGGAGCCGCCAATCTCGATTAATTCGCCGCGGGACACAATCACCTCGCGGCCCAGCGCGAGGGTGTTGACGGCAAGCGTGACGGCGGCTGCGTTATTATTGACCGTCAGCGCCGCCTCCGCACCGGTAAGGGAGCAGAGGAGGTTTTCGACATGGACTTGCCTCGACCCGCGTTTGCCTGAATCGAGGTCGAACTCCAAATTGCTATAGCCGCGTGCCGTCGCCTGGATGGCCTCGATGGCCTCGTCCGCCAGCGGCGAACGCCCGAGGTTGGTGTGGATGGCCACGCCCGTAGCGTTGATCACCCGCCGCAATCTAGGGCGATGGCTGGCTTCAAGCGCAACCGCAACCCGCTCGAACAGGTCCTCGGTCGAAAATGAGCCTGAACCGGAGAGGATCCCCGCACGGACCGTTTCCAAACACGCACGGATCGCCTCGACCACACGCTCCAGCGAATACCGGTCAATCAGGGCGGTGGCGTCGGACGACTCCAGCAGCTTCTGGACTTGAGGTATGCCTTTAAGCCGCTCGCTAATCGAAGAATCCACGAGTCAAGTTCCTGGAGGACGGAAGATGTTGAGAACAGTGTCCACCGGAGTCTATCAAGAAACGGGCAGCGACTTGTAGGGCCTAGATTCGGATGTGGCACATCTGCTCTATACGCTACTACGGCGCCGAGGCTTCCAGTATCGACGCGTAACCCTCCTTGTAGCTCGGATAGCGATGCTCAAAGCTGGTGGCGAGGAGGCGGCTGTTCTTGCAGCGTTTGTTGCCGCCTTGGCGTGGACGGACGCCCCCGGTTGCGGGGACGCTTTTGGGTCTGGGCAGGCCTAGGCGCGTGGCGGTCCAGACCAGGAGTTCGCTTCGGTCTACGGGATGCGAGTCCACGGCCAGATAGATGGAATCCGCGTTGTCGCGGGTCATCAGGTGCTCCAACGCGGCCGCGCAGTCGTCACGGTGGTTCAAGTTCAGGTACTGGGGGGGGCCACCCTCGGTGACCCGCGCAGTTCCGTCGCGCACGGCGTCGATGAGGCGTGTGCGGCCCGGCCCGTAAATGCCGCCGAGCCTTACGACGACTGACGAGAAATCCGCTTCCAGCGCGACGGTTTCGCCCTCGATCAGGATCTGGCCAGAGAAGCTGGCTGGTTCGGCGGAAGAGTCTTCGTCCACCCACGAGCCGTCCTGTTGGGCATATACGCCGGTGCTCGACGTGTACAGGAGGCGCTTCGGAACAATCCCTTGGCGGCGCATGGCTTCCAAAAGCTTTACCGTTCCATCCACGTAGACCCGGCGATATGCCGCCTCGTCATGGCCCGAAGCCCCGGCACAATAGACGACATAGTCCAGCGGTGACGGCAAGCCTTCGAGAGGGGCCAGTTCGTTCAGATTAGCGAAGATAGGGTTGACACCCCGAGGCAGACGCGCCGCCGCGCGACGCAACCCCCACACCTCGTGGCCTGCCTTGACGAGACGTTCGGCGAGGGCACTCCCAACATAGCCGCAACCCGCGATGAGAACTCGCGACATCTCTACGCGAGCCCGTTGGCCGTAAGGACTATCAAATGCTCAATGTGCAACTGCTGAATCTGCCTCATCCCGTTCGGGGGCTATCGAAGAAGGCGTTAGTCCGGAGTAGACAACGGTATCGCGAAGCCCATTGTAACGCGCCAGGCCGCGCGCGGCAAAGTGCGTGCTGTCTGCGCTTTAGCTCTGCGCCGCAGCCCTGTTGGCGCGATCCCCGAAAAGCCCTTACAGCGAGCGTAGCGAAGCAATATCTTCATAATACTCGGTCACGCGTCGAATCACGAAGTGGGAATCCTCGGGATACGAAAATTATGGGTGTAGGATACCTAATCCGGATATCTCCCAGCGCGGTGTGGACGGAAGCTACGCGGGCGCGTCTAACATCCCCTTGATCCCCCCTAAAAGATTGTAGCGACAAAAGTCGCGAGGGCTGTCATCCTGAGCGGATGTGAAGACTCTCTTTCGCGGGTAAGTCGTTGGCGGAGAAGAGATTCTTCACTTCGTCCAGAATGACGATGGAGCGCTCTTTTCGAAATTGCCGACTTTTGTCGGTAGCGTCAAGGATGCGTAGGCTTTAGCCGGATGAGCCCTTTTTGCTCAGTTTCTTGGGTCTTTTCTGGGCAAGAATGGCCTGAACGCTCGGCAATTCCATTTGAGTAGGAGCTAGTGGTTTGATTTATAGTTGAGGGAATTTATCTTTTGTCGTATGTGTTCTCTA
>CAYNZS010000144.1:0-10402 GCA_964401695.1 uncultured Nitrospirales bacterium | reverse complement strand
GCTAACAACCATGCGAATAAACAGGCTGCGTAACCGCAAAACTCTAGGCTAGGGATCTCATGAGGAAGTCTTTCACTTCTTTCTTGACGGATGTACTACAACGCTTTCGCGCGCTTTCCGCGCCCCAGGCTCCGACGCCTCTTCTGGAAGCGACGAGCCCGAGGAACTCAAGGTCGCGATACGCTTTCGTGATGGTATTCGAATTGACGCCAAGCGCATCCGATATGCTGCGCACGGTGGGGAGGGGTCGCCTTCCTCAAGCCGCCCAGAGGCGATGGTGTAACGAATTTGATTCTGGATTTGCACTTGGACGGCGACCGGTCCGTCCAGATTAACGGATAGCATCGAGACATCAAACACAACAGCGGCCCCCATCCTCATGACAGAGGAGAATAAGTGATTAGGGCCTCTGTCAAGCGCGTACCGCCCAGCCTCGGTCGTCTGTTCCCCCTGAACCCGCACAACGGATAGTAAAGAGAATATACCATTGACGGTTACACGGAAACAAGTCAGGGGGCAGGCATTTGTGGTTGCTGACTAATCCGAGCAATAGAGTACGACATCGTTCACAGAAGAATCGTTATGAAGCGCAAGCGGTTTGGGAGTCTTCGAAGAAGGCATACACGGCCCGTTTGAACTCGGGAGGAAGAGGCTCCTCCTATCCCTTCGAGAGCTCGCGGCGAAACTTTGGATTGTTTCCCGCGATGACGAGCGTAATTTCACCCTTGACTTTCGTGCCGTCGAATTGTTCCGCGAGCTCGCCCAGGTATCCACGATGGATCTTTTCGAATTTCTTGGTCAGTTCGACGCATACCGCCGCGCGCCGGTCGCCCATCACCTCGAAGGCGTCAGCCAACAGTTTTCCGATGCGGTAGGGAGATTCGAATACAACCAATGTGTGAGCCAGGGCCGACTCTTCCTCCAAGAAGCGTTTCCTGGCCCCCGTCCTTCGCGGTGGAAACCCTTTGAACGTGTAGCTCGATGTCGAAAGCCCCGACGCTACGACCGCTGTAGAGACCGCTGAAGGTCCCGGTATGACTTCAAGCGTGTGTTCCGAATCGAGAACTAGCCCGATGACACGATATCCTGGGTCGCTGATGCTGGGGCTGCCGCCGTCGCTGCACAAACCTACATGAGCTCCCGCGTCAAGGAGCCCCAGAATCCGCTTGGCGGCCTGCTCCTCGTTGTGCTCGTGGCAGGAAAACACAGTCCTCGGAAGCGGCAATTCGTGGCGCAGGAATATTTTTCTCGTCACGCGCGTGTCTTCGCATGCGAGCGCGTCCACCTCCTGCAAGGCGCGCAGAGCGCGGAATCCCAAGTCTTCCATATTGCCGATAGGCGTTGTGATAACGGACAGCGTCGCCATGGCGTTGTAGACATTCCTCCCGCAGCAAGTTGTATTCTTTCGGTGGGGCCTAATTCAAGCGTATCCGGGCTAGCGCGTATAATGGAGCGTCGGTTCTGTAGAGCGCGGCTAACCGCGTGGCTGGACCCGGACGATGTGTTGAGTTGCTTTGGCGTGGACGACTTTCTGAATTAGCGCAAGTAACGCGGTAGGATGGATCGGTAGTGGCGAAGTTTAAGTTGACGCAAACGGCGAACCGCGAGCGGGCGCGTCTTGTGTTCGAGAAATTGAGCGAGGCATATCCGGACGCGAAGTGTTCGCTGGACCACGTGGAGCCATTGGAGTTATTGATCGCGACGATCCTTTCCGCGCAATGTACGGATGTGCGCGTGAATGTGGTGACGAAGGAATTGTTCGCCACGTTCAAATCGCCCGAAGACTATGTCTCGAAGCCACGCAAGGAACTGGAAGAGATCATTCATTCGTGCGGCTTCTACCGCTCGAAGGCCAAGAACATCGTGGGTGCGTGCCAGAGAATTCTGGACGAGCACGGGGGCGAAGTGCCGCGAACGCTCGACGAGTTGGTACAGCTTTCCGGTGTCGGGCGCAAGACGGCCAACGTGATCCTCGGAGACTGCTTTGACACGCCGGGCGTTGTGGTTGATACGCATTGCGGCCGTATCGCGCGGCGGCTCGGCTTCACGAAGAAGGAAGACCCCACGAAGGTCGAGTTTGACCTTATGAAGATCTGGCCCCGCGAACATTGGTCCTTATTCTCCCATTTTATGGTCTTCCACGGACGCGCGGTGTGCGAGTCGCGAGCCCCCAAGTGCTCGGAATGTAAGCTGTGCGCCATTTGCCCCTTTCCCGACACCCGCGAAGGCAGGCGGATTGTCCGGTAGCCGGAGGCGGAGTATGTTCCCTCCGAAGATCCGCTATATGGACCCGTCAAACTGCATGGAAAAACCTTCGCCGAGGTAGGTCTTGCGGGCGATGGGGTCTTCGGCGATTTCCTTTGGGGTCCCGGAGACGCGGATCACACCTTCGCTGATGATGTAGGCGCGGTCGGTGATGGCGAGGGTCTCGCGGACGTTGTGGTCGGTGATGAGAACGCCGATGCCCTTGTTCTTGAGGGAGGCCACGGTTTGCTGAAGGTCGGCTACTGCGATAGGGTCGATGCCGGCGAAGGGTTCGTCGAGCAGAAACAATTTGGGTTCGGTCGCGAGCGCCCTGCCGATCTCGACGCGGCGGCGTTCTCCGCCCGACAGCGTGTAGGCCTTGGCGCTGGCCACATGCGCGATATCGAGTTCTTCGAGGAGGGCATCGGCGTGCGCGTTGCGGGTGGCAGAGGGCATGCGCCGATATTCGAGTATAGCCAGGAGATTCTGGCGCGCCGTGAGATTGCGAAACACACAGGGCTCCTGCGGCAGGTAGGCCATCCCCTCGCGCGCCCGGCGGTACATGGCCAGTTTCGTCACATTTTTCCCGGCGAATTCTATATCCCCCTGGTCGGGCTTCAAGAGGCCCACCACCATGCTGAAGGTAGTCGTCTTGCCCGCGCCATTATTTCCGAGCAGCCCGACGACCTCGCCCGGCCGCACCTCAAGCGTTACGCCGTTGACCACCGTGCGCCGTTTGAAATGTTTGACAAGACGGTCGATCCGCAAGAGAGCCGGACCTGTTGGCACGACTTCGGGCGCTTGCGGATGTTCAGGTTTTGGGGCGCTTGGCGCGGAGTCGGAGCCGTTCGCCAATTGAGAATCGACACAGGCATCCGCAGCCGGTACCACGGCAGATTTCTGCCTGTTTTCTTTCTTCTTCTTACGCTTCGCCAAACTAATTCTCGCCTTCCGGCGGTTCAAGCGCGGGCGGAGGCGTCAAGAACGCGGGATAGGCCGCGTGAAGCAGCGACCGATTCAGCCAGACAATAGATATGGGATCGGGGACGGAATCGCTCTCAAGCATGGCCTTCACCGGAGGATCTAGTTTGATGCCGTTCCATGCTTTTGGCTCGTTGAACTCCGGGTTTTGTACGTTTTCGTTAAGCAACTCAAGAATCTTGTCGCGTCCCCTCAGCAGGTTATCCAGGGGCGATTCGCGAATGAGCCTCGCATAATCATCGGGCAACAGCGCGACCAGCCGGCGGCCGGGCGAAGGCGCATCCGATTTCGCCTGCGTTTGAAGCGTCTCAAGAAAACTCTTCCAGTCGGTCACGTCGTCTTCCGCTAGGAGATAAGGGGCAAGTTCACCACCTTTGCGTCGTGACGCCAGCGAAAATGACGCCGTTGGCCGTCCCAATATCGAGAAATCTCTTGTTTCAAAGTCGAACTCAGCCTTTTCGCCCGTCGCGCTGCCGCTGTTCTCGCTATCGAGGGTGCAGTTTCCGGTAAACACGGCCCTAGCCTTGACGATCTCGATGACTCCCGCATCCGCCATGACTGTCCCGTCCGGGTGCTGTACGAATACGTTGCCCGTAAGAATGACCCTGGAAAGCTCCAGTTCGCCGCCCTTCGCCTCATACTCAAGTTCGACGGTTTTCGCCTTTAGACCTAGATTGTCCGAGGGGTTTGCCGATTCGAATGTCAGGTGGACGATGTCACCGGCCGCAGCTTCAATTCGTTGTACTCCGATGGCGAAGTTGCCGACCAACAATCCCGCTTCGCGAAGGGTGATCCGTTCGTAGTCGCTCCCGCCCATTGAGCCTTGCGCCAGAGCGTTGCTGCCCAGCAGTATCGACACGCAAGTCAACAGGATTCCGTGCATCATATGGACCCCTCCCGGTGTTTCAGGCGAATGTCGCCCCCGGGATCTCGCAACGAATAGGTTCTGTCTTTCGTATTCAGTTCCATGCCCGATGCAGTCAATATGGACGAGCCGTCCGCCAGGGTCAAAGCGTGTTCCGAGCGGGCCGTCCCCGCCTTAGCGTCCCAGGTGACGTCCGCCAAGTTCATGACGATATCGCCGGCCCGCAGCTCCACCTTTCCGCGCAGTTCAGCCAATTTGTTATCCAGATCGATAGTTCCTTCCGCCGCTGTGAAAGTGACCGGCAGATCTCCCTCACGTTCAGCGCGGGCCTCAATTCCTTGGGCAGTGTACATATTCCCGGCCTTGCGTGTGGCTTCTTCCGTTGTTGCCGTGAAAACGGGTTTACGCAGGCCGCCATCGGTAGGACTGTCGTCGTGTATTTCTAGTTTCATTCCCACTATGGTTGTTTGGGCGGGCTGGGCCTCAGCAACTGGTAGGCCCTCTGATTCGGAAGTAGTAATATTCAGGGGCTGTTCGCCATCCCCGCCACACCCCAGCGCGGCAATCGAGCAAAGGAGCGCTAACCCGGATATTTCACCCGTTTTCGTAGCGAGACGGCGGGATATCCGGGCTAAGACCCAGCGGCTCAATCGGAAGACCTCTCATTTTTCTCGTAGATGAGCCTGAGCCCCTTCAAGGTAAGCAGGTCATCGACTCGTTCTATCGAGGTCGCAACTTCCGCGATAATGACCGCCAGACCCCCTGTTGCAATTACAAAGGGTTGCGATTCCATTTCCTCGCCCATACGGCGTACGAGGCCGTCCACAAGGTCCGCGTATCCGTAAGTAAGGCCCGAACGAATATTCGTGTCGGTGTCGCGTCCGATGACGGTGTCCGGTTTGGCAATCTCGACTCTGGGCAGTTTCGCGCAGTGCTCGAAGAGGGCATCTGCGGAAAGCTGGATTCCCGGAACGATGATTCCCCCCTTGTATTCGCCTTTTTCAGTGATGTAATCGAAGGTAGTGGCGGTGCCGAAATCGATGACAATGAGTGGCCCCGAGTGCTGATCGCGCGCGGCGACGGCGTTGACGATGCGGTCCGCGCCCACTTCCTTTGGGTTTTCGTTGTGAAGCGTGAGTCCCGTCTTAGTCCCAGGTTCGACCACAACGGGCTCGGCGCCGAACGTCTCGCTTGAGACATGCTGCAACGCCAAGTTGAACTGGGGCACGACGCTCGAAATGCAACATCCCCGTATATACGAAACCGGAACGCCCTCCTGTTGGAGGAGCATGGTAAGGAGAATGCCCAGTTCGTCCGCGGTCTTGTAGTTCGTGGTCATAATGCGCCAGTGCGCACGCAGGGAGTCGCCTTCGTATAGCCCCAGGACCATGTGGGAATTGCCCACATCCATCACGAGCAACATGCCCTAATCTCCGTCCAAAAATCCGATTTCGCCGCTGATGATGCGCTCGACGCCCGACGGCGTATCTAGAATGATCGCACCGCGGCCGTCGATTTCGGTGACGACGCCCTCAAGTGCGCCATTTCGGATGCGGCGACCAATGAGGTTGCAGGCGTCCGCCCAGTCTCGGCGTATGGTTTCGAACCCGCCGGAGGTCAGTAGCATAACCTTTCGATCGAGGGCGTTCAAAACGTCGCGTAAGAGTGCGGCCCGATCCCACTCGCCCCCGGCCACGGAAGAGAGGGAGCCCGCCTTTTCCCGAAGCTCCTCGGGGAAGTCCTCGCGGCGGTGATGGACGTTCAGTCCGATGCCCACAGCCGTGGCGCCGTTTCGGTTTTCGACGAGGATACCGCAGACTTTTTTGCCCTTGTACAGCAAGTCGTTCGGCCATTTGATCTGCAACGCGCACCTATCGGCGACGGCCTCTCGCACCGCAAGCGCGGACGCGAAAGTGAGCCCTTCGGTTGGCTCGGCGACGACGGCGGTGAACCACAACCCAAGGCCCGGTTCGCTGAACCAAGTGCGGCCGACGCGCCCGCGGCCCAAGGTTTGCCGGTCGGCGACGATGACATCGCCCAGTTGGCCTTCCCGCAGGGCGTAGGTGTTTGTCGAGTCGATCGTGTCGAAAGGGATGACGCGGCAGCCGATTTGACGTCCGTCCGACGCGAGATTCTTCATCTCGATGCAGAAGGTCGATTCGTTCATGGCGTTCAATCCGTTAGGTAGCCTAAAGAGGCACAATGTTCAGCGAAAGGTCGCAGGCCTTCGCGGAGTGCGTCAAGGCCCCGACGGATATGAAATCGACTCCGGTCTCCGCCATCTCGTGGATTCGTTCCAACGATGCGTTTCCGCTCGCCTCAAGCACAATACCCGTGCCTTTTGTCCGCGCGACGGATTCGCGCATTGCATTCGTGGACATGTTGTCGAGCATGATGACATCGGGGTTGGCTTCGATTGCTTGCTCCAATTCGAGCGCATTCGATACTTCCACTTCAATCTTCGCAAGGTGATGCGCCTTCGCGCGCGTCATCGCGATAGCCTCGTCTACTCCGCCCGCCGCCGCGATATGGTTATCCTTGATGAGGATGCCGTCATCCAATCCGTGCCGGTGATTGCGGCCGCCTCCGTGAATCACCGCCCGCTTTTCCAGCGCGCGCAGCATAGGCGTCGTCTTCCGTGTATCGCAGATCTGCGTGTCAAATCCTGTCGCCGCCTTCACAAAATCGGAGGTGAGGGTTGCTACTCCGGATAATCGCTGGACAAGATTCAGAGCCGTCCGCTCCCCGGTCAGAACGCAACGCGTATTCCCTGAGAACGACGCGACGCGGTCGCCCGAGCGGAATGCCGCTCCATCTTCCAGGCTCCCCCACCCGTCCAGGTCGGCCTGTAGTTCGTCGAATACCGCCCTGAAAACATCTATGCCGCTCAGTACGCCGTCTTGCCTTGCCGTGAGCATAGCTTCGCAGCGGGCGTCCACGGGTATAATGGAATTCGTCGTAATATCTCCATGGCCTACGTCTTCCGCCAAAGCGGCGTGGACGAGCCGGCTAATAGACACTGTGCGCACGTTGAGTCTCCCGAGAAGCTGCGATGGTAACACTGCTTCGTGGAGCGGGGCAATCACAAGACCGAATTGTTCCACGCGACCGGACGAATTCAGGTAAGCGCTGGATCTTAAGCGCTCCGTGGGTCGTGACGACGGTTAGCCCGGATATTCTTCAAGTACTGAACATAAATTTAGCGCCCCGCCTTTCGCTCTGCGTGAATACCCAGGTATGAAAAGGACAGCGTTTAGCCCGGATATCTCGCCGGTTTTCGTAGCGAGACGGTGGAGAAGGTTGCTATGACGCGACTTGTTCGAAGGCTTTCAGACGACAGCGTGGTGGGTCACGTCGAGGTCGAAAGGCGAGAAGAGTCTCGTCATAGTGGCCTTATCCGTCGTCGCAGTAGAAAAGCGGTGAGATATCCGGGTTAGGTCAACGGGAAGAAGGGTTCGATTCACGCGATGAGTGCTACTAGGGAAAGATCGTTTGGCAGTCGAAGGTTCAAAATCCTTCTGGGCGTCTTCGCCATCCTAGGACTTCTGTAGTGTGTATCCTATATACAGGCGATGGAATTGAAGAATGAACTGACCCACATCGCCGAAGAGAAGATCCAGGAATTCGTGGCCCGCAAGATAGAGACGCGGTCGAAATAGCTTTGCCGATTGTTGCCGTATTCAAGCAGTACCTCCTCTTCGGGAAGACGACTGGCAAGGTTGTCGTCTACATGTGTCCGGCGGAAGATGCCCATGTGGATGATGATGATGAGGAGGTGGCCGCGGCGGCTGAAGAGGAGGGGGCTCATCCCAGCGCCCTTCCGCATCAGCATGGAGAGAGCATGTCGGGGATCGAGTTCTTGTTGGAGAGGGACGGCGCGTATGGTCTGACCGGGAGAGCGGAAGGTGCAGCAGCGAGCAATGCCAGGTCGAGGACAAAGAAGCCTTCGAGAAGGGGACGTACCTTCCCGCGGACTTCCCGCACAAGTGAGCCGTTGGCCATCTCGTTTTTCTGCTAGCTCGTACCACGGAACGGCTCCGGGCTAGCCAAGACGTCACAGACAAGAGTCGAGAATCGCATGTCTTCCCGTCATCGCGAGAACGGTGCCGCTTCGCGGGAAATTGTGAAAGAAACACGGCTCAGGTTGAGGGGGTCATCTGAATGTGGGACCACCGCCTCGGCCGGGGCGGTGGTTGGGCAGGGAGAAGACTTCGCGCCCATCTACGAAGAGTTGGTCCGCACCGCCATTCATAGCGTTAAATCCGACCATACAAGGAATCCCGAGATTTCCCAAGCGCCTTAGACAACGACAATCGAAAACAACACACAGACGCTTCTTAGGAGTCAGAACCCGCTTAGCGTCTTCGCGTGAGGACATCCAGGCCAGAGTCTATTTCTTTGGAGGTGGGGGAGGCGGGCCTTTACGATGGGGCCCATCGACCCGCGACCCTCCGTCGTGCCCATTCGCTCCTCGGGCAGGCCTTCCATCGCCCGGGCGCCTCCGAGGAAAGCCGCCTAGCCCGTCACGCGTCGGACCACGCCGCCCGCCATCCGTCCATCGTCTACGCGAGTGTTCGAACTTCTCTTTCCACAGCTCTCCCTGCTCTGGGGTCAGCACGTCATTCACCTCCGCCCGCATCTTCTCCAGTTCTGCTTCAAAGCGAGGCCGTATTTCCTCCCGGATGGCGCTGATCGATTTATGGTGCTTGCTGAAAACGGCCCCTAACTTCTCGGACTGTTCCTGCGTGAGGCCCAAGCGAGAGCGCATCTTTCTGGTAAAGCGATCCGATGAGCCCTCCAGCGTTTCGTTTTGTACGCTGGCAATCTGTTGCTCGACAAAGACAACCGCCGAGCCCGCTCCAATCACCGCGCCCGATGCCAAAAGGATCAGCCCCAAGACAAAGGAGTGCCATGCTCGCTTCGGTGGCCTTGGCAGGTTGGACCTATCATGCGCTTCCGTCATAGCCGAATCCTCACAGTGGGAAGTTCTGTGTCATCTGAAAGAGGGGACCGAGGGGATCCGTGAGCGACCGATACAGCGGGATGCTGAAGCCCAGTACAAGAGTAGCGGCCACAAGGGCGCCCGCCGCCAACGCTAACACCGGGCTGCCAATATCCCCTTCGCGCACACGGATATCGTGGAGAGCTCCATCCAGGACATCGACCTCTGGCACCACCTCGCGCCGAGCCAACGCCGCCAACTGATCCAACTCATGCAGTAGTTTTTGCATAGCCCACACCGTCCATGCCTTCATGTTCAAGCATCGTCTTCAGTTTCTTTCGCGCACGAAACGCGCGCACCTTCACCAGCGACCGCGACCAACCGAGCCGCTCGCCTATCTCGCGCGTGTCCAACTCTTCAAAATACAGCAAGGTCAACACCAGGCGATCCTTTGGCGGCAACTGCTCCAGCAGTCCGAACAGCCGTTCCGCCACCTCCGATGGCTCCTTTGGCTGCGTGGAAACCTCGAAGTCCGTCCGCCACGTGTCCAGCGTTTGGCGGCGGTCCCGTTCCCTGGCCTGGCGTTTCCAATAGCGATACCCGACGCGGGTCGCGATGCGCCTGAGCCAGTGTAAAAACGGAGCCTTCGCTTTGTAACCAGCGAGACTGAAGTAGGCCTCGACAAAGACTTCCTGAGTAAGCGACTCAAGCTCTGCCTCGGCTCGCGTAAACCGCCACATCTGCCGGGCTACGGTACTCTCATACCGCTGGACCAAGCGGGCGAATGAACTCTCGTCGCCGTCAAGGCTGGCCGCAATGTCGCGCCGATCTTTATCGTTAACCGGATCGTGCAAAAGAATACCTCGCGTCCGAAGATCCCGGGCCAACATCAAGCAGCCTGAAACGTTTCGCATTATTAGTGGCTACTATACCTGCTTCGGTTACGTTATTTGAAGGCGAACGAGATCTTTCGCTTGGATTGGCCGGCATCGACGAGCGACGGTAAACACATGCAATTAAAGGACTAATGAGGAATCCGCTGATCGTGGTTTGCATCGACTTCCCGTTTGCTGGGGGGAGCGCTCGCGCGAAGCGGACCCGTTTGCGCAATGACAAGTTGGGGGACTTCTGTCTGTCCCTTTTCTTGTGTCTCGTGGCGAAAAGCCTGGTGTTTGCAGGGCTCCGTTGGCCTGAACGCTCACCCATCTTGAATCCCTGAATTCAAGTTCTAAGTGCAACACGGTGTTCTTCTCGTTGTTTTAGGAAGAGTTCCTATGGTGTCTGATATCCGAGTATTTTTCTTAGCCTGTTGTTCAGGTCCTCCTCTATTTGACGTATCTGCTGGTCGGTCAGGCCTCGGAAGGGTGTGC
>CAYNZS010000143.1:0-10510 GCA_964401695.1 uncultured Nitrospirales bacterium | reverse complement strand
CCGTTGTGCGCGGCGATTGTGAATCCCGAACCGGTGGCGAAATTTATCCAAAGCCAGGCCTTGGGAAACACGGCGGATCGCCTGAGCGCAGGGGTTTTGGCGCTCTATGGCGCGCAGCGGCGCCCTACGAGCCTTTGTTTGACGAAGAGTTCGAGCTGCGCGAGTTGATGCGCTACCGCGATTTTTTGGTCGAACAACGCACGGCCATGAAGAATCATGACGGCGGGGTTGAGGGCGCAATTAAAACAATCACGCTCCTGTCCAATGCTGCTAACCTTAACCGCAATTCCCTTGGAGCGGTTTAGGACAACAATGCACTAGAGACTGAGTTCCGCATCCGTCACCGCGCCTTGCGAGGCCGAACTCACATGACTGGCATACTTGGCGAGGACGCCCTTCGTGTAGCGTGGCCGGGGCGCTTTCCATTTCGCCAGCCGCGTCTTTATTTCCTTGGCCGGGATATCGAGATTGATCTTCCGCTTCTTCGCGTCGATGGTGATGGGGTCGCCGTTCTTCACGATCGCCAACGGTCCGCCAACTTGCGCTTCCGGCGTGATGTGACCGACGACAAATCCGTGGCTTCCGCCCGAGAAACGGCCGTCTGTGATAAGCGCAACGTCTTCGCCAAGCCCCTTACCCATGACCGCCGAGGTGGGCGCCAACATTTCGCGCATCCCCGGACCGCCTTTCGGTCCTTCATAACGGATGACGATCACGTCGCCCTTCTTGACGGTGCCATCCAAGATTCGTCGCAGGGCCGTTTCTTCCGACGCGAAGACCCTGGCTTTTCCGGTGAACTTGGTGCCTTCCTTGCCCGAGATCTTGGCGACGGCCCCTTTGGGCGCGAGGTTGCCGTATAGGATGACCAGATTCCCCCGCGGGTTGATCGGGTCGCTCATTGGACGCACGATATCCTGTTTCTTCGGATAGGGCTTCACCCCCTTGAGGTTCTGTGCAATCGTCTTGCCGCTGACGGTAAGGCAATCGCCGTGGAGCAATCCTTCATCCAGCAGCGTCTTCATCAGCGGCACCACACCACCGATTTCGATGAGGCGTTGCATGACATATTTGCCGCTTGGTTTCAGATCCGCGAGCACGGGAACTTTCTTGCCGATACGCGTGAAGTCGTCAATCGAGAGCTTGGCGCCCATTGTGTGCGCCATGGCCAGAAGATGAAGCACCGCGTTCGTCGATCCGCCCAGGGCGTTGACGACGGTAATCGCGTTCTCGAAGGCCTTCTTCGTCATGATGTCGCTTGGCCGGATGCCTTTTTTGATCAAGTGCATCACCGCCGCGCCCGCAGCCCGGCAATCGTCCGTCTTCGCCTGGGAGATCGCCGCTTGCGCCGAGCTGTTCGGCAGGCTCATGCCCAACGCTTCGATAGCGGACGCCATGGTATTGGCCGTATACATGCCGCCGCAGGCCCCCGGCCCCGGAATGGCCTTCTCTTCGATCTGTTTCAGTTCGCGGTCACTGATATCCCCGTTTGCGTGGGCGCCCACGGCCTCGAAAACGGATACGACATCCAGGTCTTTGCCACCGAGGACGCCCGGCAGAATTGTGCCGCCGTAGATAAAGATCGAGGGCCGGTTCAGCCGCGCGAGCGCCATCACGCAGCCCGGCATGTTCTTATCGCAGCCGCCGATCGACAAGATTCCGTCAAACCACTCGCAGCCCGCCACCGTCTCGATGGAATCCGCGATCACTTCGCGCGAGACGAGGCTGTACTTCATCCCCTCCGTTCCCATCGAGATGCCGTCGGAAATGGTAATGGTGTTGAACTCGACCGCCTTGCCTCCCGCCTTGTCCACCCCGGCCACCGCCTCCTTCGCGAGTCCGTCGATATGCATGTTGCAGGGCGTCACCATGCTCCAAGTGCCGGCGATTCCGATCTGCGATTTCTTGAAATCCTTGTCCGTGAATCCGACGGCGTGTAACATCGCTCGGCTCGGGGCGCGCTCAACCGTTTCGGTAACCTGGGACGAGTAGGCCCGGTGCAGTGATTTGCGCGTTCGAACGGATTTTTTGCGAGGGGATGTTTTCTTTTTGGCCGTGGCCTTTTTCGGCGCCATGATGGAACTCCATAGAGTTGGTCTTGGTATCGGATTCCAGCCTTTCAAGGCCGGGGCCGGGTAGTGTATACAGCTTCTATGCTAAAGACAATTGTGCAGCCTTTTGAGGGCGCTTGGCCCGAAACTTCCGCGGTCGCCAACTACCTTGAACGCCGTCTCGCCATCGAGGGACTCGCGGAAGACCGCAACGCGCTCGCCGTGAGAATCGGCCTCTTCATCGCGCTCCTCGCGATGGCCGTGCGCGTCATCTTTTGGCTGACCGTCGACCGCTACTGGGAAGACGCCCTCATCACATGCCTGCATTCGGAGAACTTCGTGCAGGGCCTCGGCATGAGCCACTTCAAGCCGGGCAAGCCCCCGCTCCACGGATTTACAAGCCCCCTGAGCGTACTCGTGCCGCTCGACGGCGACCTGATGAGAGTGGGCTTTGGGTTAAGTTTCATTAAACTCACATCCATCCCGGCCGCGGCCTTGACGGTAATCTACATCCTCGGAATCGCCATCCATCCGGCCGTGCGATTTCCGCTGCCGCTGACCGTAGTGGCCATGGGATACGCCGCCTTCGAACACCAGCAAATTCTCTTCGGCATGAGCGGCAT
Source organism: uncultured Nitrospirales bacterium (assembly GCA_964401695.1). Classification (GTDB taxonomy): domain Bacteria; phylum Hydrogenedentota; class Hydrogenedentia; order Hydrogenedentales; genus JAPYPO01. The sequence goes on along the minus strand of CAYNZS010000143.1, from coordinate 7,839 downwards.
GGAGACGCAACTGTCCACGCTCATTCTCGTCATGTCTATGTATTACGCCGTCGCGTGGCTGCCCACCCCACTCGCTATCAGCCTTGGACTCTGCATGTGATCCGGCCCGACTATGGATTCTGTACGGTCGTCGTGGGTCTTTACATATTGTTTCGCGAACCGCGCCGGTTCCCCCGCGTTACCGCGGTCGCGCTGGTCGTCTATGCTCCGTGGATTGCCTTTACGACGATCTACTACGGATCGCCCATTCCCAACACGATACTGGCCAAGCGGCATCTCACGAGCCTCGCATGGAATCGCGCCGATTCGATTACCGGTTTTCTGAGCGACACCTGGAACACCCTTTACTACAAACTGGCGAACTACCTCACGCCTACCTTCGCCGGCCATGGCGACTACGGGCACAGCTTCTATTTTCCCGGTGACAGCAGTCCCCTGACCGCGCTCATGGTGGGGCTCGCGGCGATCGGCGGCATCGCCGTGGTTCCCGTCAGACAATGGCCCTTCGCGCCTATCGTAGGTTGGGCTGTCGTCTAAACGTTCTACTATCTCTTCATCGTTCCTGCTCTCTTCGGATGGTACAAAGTCCCCTACACCATGGGGTTGCTGCTCCTGAGTTTACGCGGCATCCAGGCCGTCGTGGGCGCGTTTCCCGAGCGGCGCCGGCGCGCGATTCAAGTGGCTTATTCTGCTCTGTACCTGGCCGCGTTTGCCGTCGTGCTCCCCAAGACGTTCTACGCCGAGCGGCAGATTCAAACTCACGTCGAAGATCGCGTACGCAAGAACATGGGGCTCTACCTCGTCCAAAACGTCGAGCCAGGTGAGACTATCGTCTGCGAACCTCTCGGCTACGTCGGCTATTACTCCCGCGCGGCCGTTCTCGATTGGTCCGGCCGCGCCAGCCGCCAGGTAGTCGCGTTCAGCGAAAACGCTCCCGAAGACAAACGAAGCCTCGGCGGCATGCTCGAAGCGCTCCGCCCGGACTACATCTGCTTGCGCGACTTCATGTTTCTCCTGTTCATCGACGCGCCGTGGCTCCGCGAAAACTACCACCCTGTAGCCCTATTCCAAGTTGACGGCGCGATGGCCAGCGCGATCCCGTGGATCGAGCGGAGCGTCGATACCAGCTTTCGGGTCTACAAGAAAAACAAGCCCAGTGACGAACTCCCGTTCATGGAACCCTATGGCCTCGATTCCCCGAGTGACGGGGGCATATGCGTCCGCAATCAGATTCCAACCATCTCAGCGCTGATTTCCCACAGGCGTTTCGCCAGGTCTTCGTCGTGGGATTCGTTCGAGGAGGGGGCTATTCGAGATTTCACAAAGTACTTGCCCGTGACTTCTATTAGTTCGGGTGCGGTGGCGCAGTAGAGGGATGTGACTGCGCCTTTGTCAGTGCTGAGCATGAGGAAGCCGAAGAGCTTCGCGCCGATGCGGAGGGGGAGCGCCATACCGCGCGCGATATTGCTTCGGACTACACCGGGGTGCAGGCAGTTGGCGGTGACACCCGTGCCTTCGAGTCGGCGGGCGAGTTCGTAGGTGAAGAGGATGTTGGCTAGTTTGGATTGGCCGTAGGCTTTGAAGGATTTGTACTCCTTCTTGTTTTCGAGGTCGTCGAAATCGAAGCGCGCGCCCAGATGGGCTATCGACGCCACGTTGACGACGCGCGATGGCGCCGACGCCTCGAGCCGGTCGAGCAACAAATTGGTCAGCAGAAAGTACGCGAGGTGGTTCACGGCGAACTGGGCTTCGATGCCGTCGACGGTTTCCGTGCGCGCGTTAGCGATGATGGCGGCGTTGTTGATGAGGACGTCGAGCTTGTTATAGCCGAGTTTGAACTCGTCGGCGAGGGCGCGGATGGAGTCGAATGACGCAAGGTCGGCTAGGAGAATGGAGACGGCGCCTCCGGGGCTCGCGGCGGCGACTTCTTCGCGCGCCTCTTCCCCGCGGGACTTGTCGCGGCAGACCATCACAACGATAGCACCCGCGGCCGCCAATCCCGTTGCCGTGGCCTTGCCGATGCCCGAATTCGCGCCTGTGATAAGGCAGACTTTTCCGCTCATGTCGGGTGTTGCTTGGGCCATGTGTCGACTCCGTCTTTCCGTTTGTTGAAGCAGTCTGACACGAGTATATCAGGGCACCGTGCCGGAGGTTTATAAAGCCACACGGAGGAAGTGTGAAGAGCTTTGAAGGGATGACAGGTTAAACAAAAGGCCACCAACAAGGGTTGCCAAAGCTGTCATCCTGAGCGAATGCGAAGGATCTCTTTCATGCGTGAGTCGTTGGAGGAGAAGAGATTCTTCACTTCGTTCAGAATGACGATGTAGCGCATTTATCGAGATCGCCGACTTTTGTCGGTGGCGTCAAACAATGTTCTCTCGTTTCCACGGTCCTGCGTGACAGTGTATAAGCACACAACAGTTCTCTGGATGAAAGCCCCTTGTGAACGCTTACCTTCATCGATATTCCCTTCGCGCCTTGCGTGGAAATCATCCTGTCGAAGGAAATCCACACATTGTTTCGAACCTAACGGTTGACCGACGTATAGTAGGCAGTACGGTTATCCGAAGCAATGGGTATTGGAGGCCAGAACGATGCGCCGTCTCCATTTCGTCCTCGCCGGTGTTCTGCTCGCGTTAGCCGCCATCGCGTTCTCTGTATACCGCCCTCTTCTTCGCTGACCCCTGCGCCGATTCCCGCCGCCTTGCCCGAAGCTGAATCGGCCGGTCCGTCACCAGAGAGCGTCGAGACCGATCGGCCGGAGGAAACTTGGGCATTGCAGGCGGAAGTGGCCCGCTTGCGGCAGGAGCTGGCAGAACGCGACTGGCGGAATTGGACGAAGACGGTGAACCAGTTTGTGGAGACGCTCTGGCCCGAGGGCTCGCCAGAGACCGAACTGGACCGCTTCTTGGAGGAACTGCGCAGCCGCTCTCTGGAGGACTTGTGGACTGCGATGCTGGACCTTGAGCAATCGCAAGGCGAGAATTTTATGGTCGGGACGGTGCTCCTGTTCTCGAATATCAGGGGAAAGGGCAGTGAGGGCGTTAGATTCCTTGCTGAAAAGGCGGCGATCCTTGCGTTTCGATACAACCACCAGGGAGCTTACGGCCTTCTCACTGACCCCCGAATCCTAACGGGAGAGGGATGGAGCCGGACACTAGAATTGGTCGCGGACTTCCACACGCCGCGATCCTACGATTTCCTCAGCTGGGTGGCGGAAAACCATCGAAATGAAGGCACCCAGAATGTCGCTCGGGATTTCCTCGAGGCGTGGTAGCGGCCCGCGGATAAACCCCACACATATTCGAGAAGCTCAACTTGAGCCGGGGTCCCGAAAAACGCTACACTCTCAGATCTTGTACCCGGGGCGTTTCGCGGGGAGTCTCGGGGGAAGGTACCTCTTGTTTACCCGCAGTTTTGCGTTGATCCCTGTAACAATTGGCAAGGAACATCCTATGAAAATCGCGGTTTTGATGAAACGTGTCCCCGATACGGCGTCGACTTTCAAGATCGGCTCGGACGAGAAATCGGTAGACACGGACAACTTAAAGTATGTCATGAGCCCCTATGACGAACACGGGATCGAGGAGGCCCTTAAGACCCGCGAGGCGGGCCAGGCCGATGAGGTCATCGTAATCACGATGGGGCCGGAAGGAACGCCGGAGACGATTCGCACGGCGCTGGCGATGGGTGCGGACCGGGCGGTGTTCGTCAAGGACGATGGCATTGCCGGCTATAGCAGCAAGGGAATCGCGATGGCGCTCGCGGCGGCGTTGAAGACCGAAGAGCCGGAGTTGATCTTCGCGGGGAAGCAGGCGGTGGATGACGACGCCTCGCAGGTGCCGGAGCGGGTAGCGGAGTTGCTGAAGATACCCCACGCTTCGGTGGTGACGAGTTTCGCGTTTGATGGGAGCATGGTGACGGTCGAGCGTGAAATCGAGGGCGGGAGCTATACCATGGAAATCGGTCTGCCGGTTCTGCTCACGGCTGACAAGGGGATGAACACCCCGAGGTATCCGACGCTTCCGAATATCATGAAGGCGAAGAAGAAAGAGATCAAAGAGCTTTCGCTGGCGGACTTGGGATTGAGTGCGGTCGACTTGGCATCGGGCATCGAAGTGGAAAGCATGTCGCTCCCCCGGCAAGACCGGCTAAACAAAATTCTCGAGGGCGAGACGGACGAGCGCGTCCAAGAGCTGCTCTCTATTTTACGCGAAGAAGAAAAAGTCCTGTAAGCGGGACATCTGCGAAGGAGTTTTCCAATGAGTGTGTTGGTGTTGTTGGAGCAGCGCGGCGAGCTAAAGAATTGCGCGTTGGAAGCGGCGACGGTCGCTGGGCAAATCGCGAAGAAAGCGGGTGTGGAGTTGAACGCCGTCTTCATCGGACAGGCGCTAAATGAGCAGGCGGATCTCTTGAAGGGTCTCGGAATCTCCAAGCTCTATGCCTATGAAAACGAAAAGTTGACTCATTATTCGAGCGATGGCTACGTGCCGATCGTTCGCGATCTCGTCAACGAATTGGGCGCGAAAGTCATCGTCGGCTCCGCGTCCGCGCTGGGCAAAGAGTTTTGCGCGTCGCTCGCGGCGCGGCTGGGCGTTGAGTTGGTCCAAGAGGTTATCGCGCTGGATTGGGACAACGGCCTGGTGGCTAAGAAACCCATATACGCGGGGAAAATCATCTCCGATGTGCGCGTAGCAAGCGACCCCGCGATGGTATCGGTGCGCCCCAATGTGATCGCCATTGAACGCGATGGCGACGATGCCCCCGAAACGATCAAGCGCGACATGCCGCAACTTGACTTGCGCACGGTCATCAAGGATGTGGCGCAGGCCGCGGCGGGAACGGTTGAATTGACCGAAGCGAAGATTGTGTGCTCCGGCGGCCGCGGGCTTGGCGAAGCGAAGAATTTCAAGGTAATCCAAGATCTGTGCGATGTGCTGGGCGCGGCGCTGGGTTCGAGCCGCGCGGCGGTGGATGCCGGCTGGATCCATCCCTCGCATCAGGTTGGGCAAACGGGCAAAGTCGTAAGCCCTGACCTGTATGTGGCCTGTGGTATCTCGGGCGCGATTCAGCATCAAGCCGGCATGCGGACTTCTCGAGTCATCGTCGCGATCAATAAAGACTCCGAAGCCAATATCTTCAAGATCTGCGACTACGGCATCGTAGGCGACCTCTTCGAGGTTGTCCCGGTCCTGACCGAAGAAATGCGAAAGGCGCTCGCCTAAACGTTGGCGGGGCCTCGCGCCGAAAACAGCGGGTGGCGCGCCTGTGCGCCACCCTTGACCGCAGCTTGGGGGAGCGGGCGGTTTTAGGGGCGTCTTCAGGTGAACGCAGCTTTGGGCACACCCGTGGACGGAACGCGACGTGTCTGACGCCGTCGCAAAATATGCCGCCGGACTGGAACCGTTCTAGAGAGGACGGGCAACGTGTGAACTGTCATCAGCGAGCGGGCAGACGATGCACGGCGCCACCGGTCCGGCCAACTAGTGTATTGACTCACAATTGGCGCAGCTCTGGAAGCAAGGCAAAGCGTATGTCTTCTGTCATCCTGAACGAAGTAAAGGATCTCGATATGACAGAAGTCCAATGAAATGGAGATACTTCGCTTCGCTCGGCATGGCGGATAAGCTGGAAACAGCATGAATTAATACACTGGCAACGGAAAAGTACGGAGTACTGCGCACAATGCTAACCCTTCCCGAAAAACTCCTCTTCGCCCTGATAGTCGTGGGCTCCACCTCCTACTTCGTCCTGCGCACTGTCACCTTATTCCGGCTCATCCGCCTGGGCCAGCCCGATCCGGATCGGCGCACCGATAACCTGGCCTCCAACATTGTCGGCACCGTCCTTGACGTGTTGCTTCAGCGCCGGGTGCTCCGCAAGCCTATCGTCGGCTTCTTTCACATGTTGATTGTGTGGGGCTTTATTGTCTTTGCCGTCAATACAATTAACCATTTTGCGGGCGCCTTTATTACGGATTTTCACCTTTTCGGCGGAACGGCGCTGGCGTTGTACTACACCTCGATAGCCGATCTCTTCGCCCTGCTGATCATCACCGGCGTCCTCGGCATGGCGATTCGCCGCCACGTCTTCCGCCCGCCGAACCTGACCCGGCCCTCGTTCGAGTCGGCTCTCGTGTTCTCGTGCATTGGCGGCGCGATGGTGGCCTACCTGTGGAGCAACGCCTGTGAGATAGCCGTGCACCCCGGTCCGCACGACAACTACCATTTTGCGAGCGCCTACCTCGCCAAAGGCATGGCCGGGATGGCCGAGACCAACATGATCGTCATGGTGCATGTAGCCTGGTGGGCGGACGCGCTGATGCATCTGTTGCTCGTCGCGCTGCTCGTGATTCCGACCAAGCACATGCACCTGGTGGCGGCCCCCGTCAACCTGTCGCTGCCGCGTAAGCGCCCTAGGGGCACATTGGCTTTCATGGACTTCGAAGACGAGAACGCGGAATCTTTCGGCGTGTCGAAGAGTGAGGAGTTTACCTGGAAGCAGAACCTCGACCTGTACGCCTGCATCGAATGCGGCCGTTGCCAGGACTTCTGTCCTACGAGAAACTCGGGCAAGCCGCTCAAGCCCAAACACCTTATCATCGATCTCAAGCACCACCTACTCACCCAGGGCCCGGCCCTGCTGAAGCAAGCCGCCGCTACTGAGGGAGAAGGTGGGAAAGCCCAATCTGAGGAGAATGCCGAGGCCGCTCCGGCGCTCATCGGCGGCGTCATCGACAAGGACGCCATCTGGGCGTGCACGACCTGTGCCGCTTGCGTCGAACACTGCCCCATGGGTATCGAGCATATCGACAAGCTCATCGACATGCGGCGCCACCTGGTACTGATGGAAGCCGAGTTCCCCGAGGAGGCCGACCTCGCCTTCCGCAATATGGAGAACGCCGGCAACCCCTGGGCGTTGGGGCGGGAGGCGCGCACCGCTTGGGCCAAGGGTCTCGATGTCCCCACCTTCGCGGAGAAGAAGGAAGCCGACGTGCTGTTCTGGGTGGGCTGCAGTGGATCTTACGACGACCGCAACCAGAAGGTCACCGTGGCCATGGTGAAGATCCTTAAAGCGGCGGGCATCGATTTTGCCATCCTCGGCGAGGAGGAGCGCTGCACCTGCGAAGCCGCGCGGCGCTTGGGCAACGAGTACCTCTACCAGACCGCCACACAGGAAATCATCGAGGTCCTGGGCCAATACAAATTCAAACGCATCCTCGTCACCTGCCCCCACTGCTTCAACACCTTCGAGAACGATCACCCCCAATTGGGCGTCGAGCATTCCATCGTGCACCACACGCAACTGGTCGCCGAGTTGATGCGGGACGGCAAGCTGCCGGTACAGAAGGGCGCGGCGAATGGCCACAGCGTCGTCTACCACGATTCCTGCTACCTTGGGCGGCACAATAGCATTTTCGACGAGCCCCGAAACACGCTCGAAGCCGCCGGGTGCAGCTTGGCGCATGTGCCGCGCGAGCGCGAGAAAGGATTTTGCTGTGGTGGCGGCGGCGGCCGGATGTGGCTTGAGGAGACTATCGGCGAGTCCATCAGCCAGGTGCGCGTCAAGGAACTCCTCGGTGCCAAGACCGACGAAATAGCCGCGGCCTGTCCGTTCTGCATCACCATGCTCACCGATGCGCTCAAGAGCCAAGATCGCGAGGATGTCGGGGTCAAAGATGTCGCGGAGATTGTCGCCGACGCGCTCTGAGTCCTCCGTTTCGCAAGTTCGACCCTCCCCTAGCCCTAGCCTGAATCCAAGATCTAAGTGCAACACGGTGTTCTTCTCGTTGTTCTAGAAAGACTTCCTATGGTGTCTGGTATCCGGATATTTTTCTTG
>CAYNZS010000142.1:0-10575 GCA_964401695.1 uncultured Nitrospirales bacterium | reverse complement strand
CAAAGCTCAATAACGTGCCCGTGGTGGTCACGGGCGCCCATATGGGAAATGTCGGAAGAATGCGATGAACAGGAGGAACACATGACTGATATGAAAACGAACGCCTTCATTGCACTTGGATTTCTAGCGATATTCTCCTCAACGGCGACGGCTCAAGACGCCAAACAGATCTTGGATGCTTCCGGCCTTCAAGGAGGCCTGATTGTCGTGATCGGTTGCGACAGCCCGAAGCTGTTGGCCGAATTGCGCGCAGGTGATTCCTATCTCGTCCACGGCATGGACCGCGATCCGGGAAAGGTCGCGGCTGCCAGATCCTACCTGAAGGAAAAGGGACTATACGGTTCGGTTACCGCGGCCCGATGGGACGGAACAAAACTGCCGTACGTAGACAGCCTCGTCAACCTGATCGTCCTGACCGGCGATACCCAGGTTCCGGTGCGCGAGATGACCAGAGTTCTCGCGCCAAGAGGCGTCGTAACGGACATTGGCGAGTCAACGGTCAAGACCGCCCGCAAGGACTGGCCCGAGGAACTGGACGAATGGACCCACTTCCTCTACGATGCCTCGAACAACGCCGTATCCAATGACACAGCGGTCGATCCGCCGCGGGGCCTGCGTTGGACTGCCGGTCCCACATACGCCAGGAGCCACGAACAGTCCAATGGCATCGGCGCGATGGTCACGGCGGGCGGACGGGTCTTCTACATCATCGACGACGGCCCCACCGGCTCCGTCTTCCTGCCGCCCCAATGGAAGCTGGTGGCCAGGGACGCCTTCAGCGGCGTATTGCTGTGGGAGCATTCCATAGCCAACTGGGAATCCCACCTCAGAGGTTTCCGGAGCGGCCCGCCGGAGATCGGGCGGCGGATCGTAGCGGCCGGCGACCTTCTCTATGCCACCCTCGGCTACACGGAACCGGTCACGCTCCTCGATGCCGCGACCGGCGAGCCGAACGCGACGCTTGCCGGCACCGAAGGCGCGGGCGAACTGCTTCTGACCGGAGGAGTTCTTTATGTGCTTGCCGACGATATGACGCCTGCCCAGCACGAGGAGCGAAGGGAGTGGTTCAACCGGGTTTACCCGACACTGAACCGTTGGTATGCGTTCCCGAAAGACCCGATTCGCATGTATGGCACACAGCGCGTAGTAGCGATAGACACCGCCGAGGGCGCGTTGCTCTGGGAGCGGAAATTCGAGGACCTCGGCGAGGTCATGCCCGCGACGATGGCGGTTAGCGACGGGAAACTCTGCCTTCAGACTGTCTCCCATGTGGTCTGTCTAAACGCCTCGGGAGGAAGCGAGCTGTGGCGCAGCCAGCGTCCGGTGGCAACAAGCCGCTGGTCCTGGTCCGCCCCAACCCTGGTCGTTCAGGACGGCGTCGTGCTAAGCGCCGACCGCCCGCCCCAAGACAACGTGGGCGGAACTCCGCCGGCTGAGGGCAGCGAATGGATTGTCACCAGCGGAGGAACGGCTTCGGGTTCGGGGAGCAGCCAAAACACAGACGGGGAGATGGTGGCATTCTCCCTCGACAAAGGCCAGGAGCTCTGGCGCGCGCCCTCCTTTGGAGGCTACAACGCGCCGGCTGACGTGTTCGTAATCGATGGGGTGGTGTGGAGCGGCGACTTCCGCAAACGTAGCGACCCCGGCTTCACCGAGGGCCGGGACCTCAAGACTGGGAAGGTTACGGTCACGCTGCCCGAAAACATGGTGCCGTCCGGGATTGGTCATCATCGCTGCCACCGGAATAGGGCAACCGTTCGATGGCTGCTGCCGTCCCGCAGTTGGATCGAGTTCCTCGATCCCCGAGACGGTACCCATGAAGTAAATACGTGGGCGCGTGGGGCGTGCCAGTATGGCATCATGCCGGCCAACGGCCTTCTTTACGTGCCGCAGCATTCCTGCGCATGCAACCCCAGCGAGTTACTTGTCGGGTTCAACGCCCTTTCTCCGCGTTCCGCCGCCGGTGAAGGCCCGCCACCGCTGGAAAAGGGCCCGGCCTATACGGATACGCCGACGCGTTCGTCGGGCAATTCGGCATCCGAATGGCCGACCTATCGACGGGATGCGCATCGAAGCGGCTACCAAGACCTGGCGGCGCCGGCCAATCCAAATGTTCTGTGGACAAAACAGCTCTCTCGACCCATCACTGCGCCGGTCGCGGCCGACGGACTGGTCGTCGTCGCCGAAACGGACCGCCATACCGTGAACGCCCTATCGACGGGGGACGGCGCAACCGCCTGGACCTTTGTCGCTGACGGCCGGATCGATTCACCTCCGACTCTTCACGACGGCCTGTGCCTGTTCGGGACACGAAACGGGTTTGTCTACTGCCTTCGGACCTCCGACGGGGCGCTCGTCTGGCGTTTCCGGGCCGCGCCCCAGGACCGCCGCCTGTTTTCCTACGAACAACTTGAGTCGGTATGGCCGGTGCACGGGTCAGTCCTGGTGGACGAAGCACTTTCGGACGGTGTGGCCACGGCATACTTTTCCGCAGGCAGGTCTTCCGGCATCGACGGCGGGATCCGCCTTTACGCGCTCGAAGCGAAGACCGGCAAGGTGCTGCACAAGGCAGACATCACCACGCGTGGAGAGGAGCAGGGCGAAGCCACCATTCAACAGAAAGCCCTGCCGGATATCCTCTCGATCCAGAAAGAGGCCATCTGGATGCGCGGCCTCGGGGTCGATAAGAATCTGGCTACGGTCGAAAACGTCCCCCACTTGTTTGCCCCGCGCGGGTTCTTGGACGACGCGTGGTGGAACCGCACCTACTGGATGTATGACACGGGAATGAGGTGGGCGTATTTCGGGTGGCGCACCGTTAGCAACGCCTCGCCCGCCGGACGCCTGCTGGCCTTTGACGGCAGCCAGTTCTACGGCTATGGCCTTATGGACCGCCGCGACTACTTTGGCGACGGCGGCAGTCATCCGGGCTTTCAGCTGCAAGTCCAGGCGGACGCGACGAAGGACTACATGCTCGTCTCCGAAGTGGCGAGCCATGTGCCGGCCGACGGCACATGGGAAGAATGGAAGCGCCAGATCGAGTGGGCCGCTCCGCTTCCTTTCGTGGCCAAGTCGATCGTGCTAACCCGCGACGCCCTGCTGGTCGCCGGTGGCGCATCGCTGGCCGAGACCGCCGAAAGCCACGGCCCGGGCTTCCTCCGGGTCGTTGCGCGTAAAGACGGCTCAAAGAAAGCCACATCCGCGCTTTCCGCGCCACCCGTACTCGACGGCATGGCCCTGACAGGCGCGGGCATCTTCGTCTCCACAATAGACGGCAGCGTAACCTGTCTCGCGAACAAGGAATAACGATTGGCATACACGGGAAGCAAAGTCCGGTGCCATCTTTTCCTGTGTCCTCGAAGGCATTGAGAGGGGAGGGCGGGCATCCTGCCCACCATTTGCCGCGGACGAGACGCCGAGTAATCGCGGCCGAGAAAGTGTATAGTGATCCGTTCACTGTGAAGTGCCAAGATCCACGATTTGGCGGATCGTCGCCAGAGCATCTGGAACCCGGGGGGCACCCCTCAAGAAAGGGAGACAATCATGCTTGAGACAAGATTCACTGAGGAATGGGGCATCAAACACCCGGTCGTAGCGGGCGGCATGATGTGGGTGTCGCGGGCCGAATTCATCGCGGCCGTGGCCAACGCGGGGGCGCTGGGCTTCCTGACCGCGCTGACGCAACCCACACCGGAAGATCTCGTTAAAGAGGTCGAACGGACGCGGGAGCTGACCGATCAGCCCTTCGGAGTCAACCTGACCATTCTGCCTACATTGAAGCCGGTCTCCTACGAAGCGTACGTGGACGCCATCGTCGAGTCGGGCGTCAAGTTCGTCGAGACAGCCGGGCGCAATCCCGAACCATATCTGCCAGCCTTCAAGGAAGCCGGGATCAGGGTCATCCACAAATGTACGTCCGTTCGCCATTGTGTGAAGGCGGAGAGTATCGGTTGCGACGCCGTGAGTATCGATGGCTTCGAGTGCGCCGGCCATCCCGGCGAGGACGACATCCCAGGTCTCATTCTCATCCCCGCCACCGCAGATAAAGTATCCATCTGTAAGATTGCGTCCGGCGGATTCGGGGATGCGCGGGGCCTTGTGGCCGCTCTCGCACTGGGCGCTGACGGCATCAACATGGGTACGCGTTTCATGGCCACCCAGGAATCGAAGGTGCACGACAACGTGAAGCAAGCCATGGTTAACAACGACGAGCGCTCCACAAACCTCATCAACCGCAAGCTTCGCAACACCGCGCGGGTCGCGAAAAATTCGATCAGCGATCAGGTGGTCGAAATGGAAGCCAAAGGCGACACGACCATAGAAGAGCTTGCGCCGTTAATCTCCGGGAAACGCGGCAAGAACGTCCTCGAAACCGGAGACCTGGAAGCCGGTATATGGTCGGGCGGCATGGTACAAGGCTTGATCGACGACGTTCCCACCTGCGAGGAACTTGTCAAGCGGATATGCGAAGGCGCGGAAGAGATTATCGCCAATCGTCTCAACGGCCTGATGGCAGAGTCGGTATAGGATTTGAGGCCGCACGCAAGTGCATGAAGTCTCCGAAGCTGGGGCTTCTCCTGCCCAGAAACACGTAAGGCAAACACTGCAACTTTGAGGACGCCGAGCCGCCTCGCGAACAAAGCAGGCGCGGTGTTCGGCGCCCTCGCTCAATTTTCTTCGCAGGGCCTCCCAGCCCACATTGCTCGCCAGATTTCGTAGCGGCGCTGTTAGCGTGATATATTCACGCGAGCAATGACCTGTTGCGCGAGATCTCTTACGGTGCCCCTGCTCTCAGTAGAAAACCTAAAGACCCACTTCCACACGCGCAACGGCGTGGTCCGGGCTGTGGACGGTATTTCCCTTTCCGTCGAGAAGGGGCAAACTTTGGGCATCGTCGGCGAATCGGGCTCGGGAAAGTCAGTTTCGTGTTACTCGCTGTTGGGGCTCATCCCCTCGCCTCCCGGACGTATCGAGGCAGGCACTGCCTTGTTCGACGGAGCGGATCTGCTGGCGATGAACCAGCGGGAGATTCAGGCTATCCGCGGCCGGCGCATCTCGATGATCTTTCAAGACCCGATGACGGCGCTAAACCCCTACATGTCTATCGGTGGCCAACTTACCGAACCGTTGCGCGTTCACGGAAAAATGCCTAAGAGTGAAGCGATGGACCGGGCGGCCGAGGCGCTGAAATCGGTTGGCATTCTGGACGGCGCCAGGCGCATGAAGGATTTCCCCCATCAATATTCGGGCGGGATGCGTCAGCGCGTGATGATCGCCATGGCGCTGATTACGAAACCGGATCTGCTAATCGCGGACGAGCCCACCACTGCGTTGGACGTAACGGTGCAGGCCCAGATTCTAGACCTGATCAAGAAGATGCAAGAAGAGCTGGGCATGGCCGTTATTCTTGTCACGCACGATATGGGCGTCATCGCCGCGACGTGCGACCGTGTACTCGTCATGTACGCGGGCCGGATCTGCGAAGCCGCGAACGCCGACGAATTGTTCGGCGCGCCACGCCATCCCTACGCGAAGGCCCTCATGGCAAGCATGCCCTCCGCCCACGAACACGGGCAGGAACTGTACACGATTCCGGGCATGCCACCGGACTTGAGCGGAGCGATGGAAAGGTGCCCCTTTGCTCCGAGGTGCGAGCGCGCGGATGAACGGTGCGAAGAGGGTGCGCCAGCGCTCGAAGTAATCGCAGGCAGTCACTCGAGTTCTTGTATTCACGCGCAGGCGGGTGAATTTTGAGCGAAAACCTACTCGAAGTCGAAGAGCTTGAAACCCATTTCTCGGTGTACGAGGGACTGATCTTCGAGCGCAAAGTGGGCACGGTCAAAGCCATTGACGGAGTCAGCTTCAACATTAAGCGCGGGGACATCCTGGGTTTGGTGGGCGAATCGGGTTGCGGTAAGACCACGCTGTCGCGGGCCATACTCCGGCTGATTCCGCCAACGGGTGGGCGGGTCGTGTTGAATGGCCGCGACCTCGCCGGGTTGAGCCGAAACGAACTCCGTGCCATGCGGCCGGATGCGCAAATGATCTTCCAGGACCCCTACGCGTCGCTCAACCCGCGCATGACGGTTTTCGATGCCATCGCCGAGCCGTTGTTGGCCCATGGGCGGGCGAAGAAGGCGTCGGTGAACCGCGATGTCGCCGCGCTCATGGAAAAGGTCGGGCTCGCGCCACGCTTCATGAAGAAATATCCGCACGAATTTTCCGGCGGGCAACGCCAACGCATCGCCATCGCCCGCACCTTGGCATTGAAGCCCAAACTGATTATCGCGGACGAGCCCGTTTCGGCACTCGACGTTTCCGTGCAAGCGCAGATCCTCAACCTGATCGCGGCGCTGTGCAGAACGGAGAATCTCACCCTCATATTTGTCAGCCACGACCTTGCCGTAGTCCGCCATGTCGCGGAGCGAATCGCGGTCATGTACCTCGGGAAGATCGTTGAGCAGGGGAACGCGGAAGAGGTTTTCAAGAATCCGCTCCATCCCTACACGCAGGCCCTGATCGGCGCCGCTCCCCTACCCGATCCAATTGCGGAGCGCACACGAAAACGCACGGTTTTGCAGGGCGACCCGCCTTCGCCCCTGAACCCGCCCCCAGGTTGCCCTTTTCACCCGAGGTGCCTCGTAGCGGAAGCGCGTTGCTCGCAAATGGCTCCGGACATGGCCCCCGATGGGACCCAGCATCAAGCGGCATGCCTTAAGGTTGAAATATAGCCCGCGAGATCTCCCGATTGGCATTTTCGCATCGCCCTTTGCGAACTCTTCCGTCCGTTTGATATCCTACAGAGCACCCGGAAACCCCGTGCCGGACCACCGGTCCGATCCTCAACCCCTCCCGGTTCCCATGTCAGTATCAACCGAATACGATATCATCGTCGTGGGCGCGGGCCATGCCGGCGTCGAGGCCGCGCTCGTCTCCGCGCGCATGGGCAAGAAGACCCTCCTTGCCACCATGCGCCTCGATTCCATCGCCATGATGCCGTGCAACCCGGCCATAGGCGGCATCGCCAAAGGGCAGCTCGTCCGCGAGATCGACGCGCTCGGAGGCGAAATGGGACGCTGCATAGACCGAACCGGCATCCAATTCAAAATGCTGAACAGCTCGAAGGGGCCCGCCGTCCATTCGCCGCGCGCCCAGGCCGACCGCATCATGTACCAGTACGACATGAAGCGCGTCTGCGAGGATCAGGAGAACCTCGACCTGAAGCAAGTCATGGTCGAAAACCTTATCGCACGCGGGGGGCGGTTATTCGGAATTCGCACGGCGGTGGGCCAGGAGATCGAGGCACGCGCCGTCATCGTTTGTTCCGGCACCTTCCTCGGAGGCCGCCTTCATTTCGGGTTGAGACAGTTGCCTGGCGGACGCGGCGGCGACATGCCCGCGAACGCCCTGAGCGACACCTACCGCGAACTGGGCTTCGAGTTGGGCCGTATGAAAACCGGCACGGTGCCGCGCATCCACCGGCGAAGCATCGACACGAGCGTGATGCTCGAACAACCGGGCGACGCCGAGCAACGCCCGTTTTCCTTCTCGACACCCATCGAGGGATTCGACCGAGACAAGATCATGTGCTGGCTCACCTACACCACCGAAGCCACGCACGATGTCATCCGCCGAAATCTCGACAAATCACCGCTCTACTCGGGCGTTATCGAAGGGATCGGGCCGCGGTATTGCCCTAGTATCGAAGATAAGATAATGCGCTTTCCAGACCGCGACGAGCACCGGGTCTTCCTCGAGCCCGAAGGGCTGCTGACCTCGGAAGTCTACGTCAACGGCCTATCCACGAGCCTGCCGGAAGAAGTGCAGCTCGAATACTTGCAGACCATACCCGGACTCGAAGAGGCCGAGATTATCCGGTCGGGCTATGCGGTCGAATACGACTTCGTTCCGCCGACTCAACTCAAACCCACGCTTGAGACTAAGCGAGTCGAAGGCCTCTATCACGCCGGCCAGATCAATGGCACGTCGGGCTACGAGGAGGCCGCGGCGCAAGGCCTCTTTGCCGCGTTCAACGCCGTGCGCGCGCTGGACGGCGATGCCCCGCTCTACATCGGGCGCCATGAGGCCTACCTCGGCGTGATGGTTGACGATCTGGTTACGCGCGGCGTCATCGAGCCGTACCGGCTGTTCACCTCGCGGGCCGAATACCGGCTTCTGCTGCGGCACGACAACGCTGACTTGCGCCTAGCGCGCTACGGCATCGCGGGCGAATCGTTCATGCAACGCGTCCGCAAGAAAGAGAACCAAACCGAGGAAGAAATGAACCGTCTCGAAAAGGCTGTAATCGCGCCATCCGAAGAGGTCAACGCGATTTTGGCGGAGAGGGGCGAAGATCCCCTCGCGTCGCCTCTGCCCGCGGCGCGTCTATTGCGGCGGCCGAATGTGGATCTGCGCGACGTCTGGCGGGCGACCCCTCCGCCGGCGCCACTCGACTTCGAGACGGCCGAACAGGTGGAGATTCAGGTCAAATACAAGGGCTATATCGAACGGCAGTTGCGCGATTGGGAGCGATTTCAGAAATCCGAGATGGCAAGGCTGCCGAAAGATCTCGATTACTTCGCCATCCCCGGTCTCCCAACTGAGAGCCGTGAACGCCTCGACCAGATACGTCCTGTCAACTTCGGCCAAGCCGCCCGCATCTCAGGCGTCCGCGCGGCCGACATCACCGTACTCCACATCTACGTGGAAAAACGCCGCAGGGAGCGGGCGAGCGGATGAGCTCCGTTTGACAACCCTTCGGGGAGCGTGTTCCAATGGTGCGGCTTTGGCGCATAATGAACGCGCCCGCTTTGCCATTCCAGTGTCTATCTCTGGTAAAAAACGCAAACGCACCGTTGCCTTCGGGACAATCACGCAGGCGGTATTGGATGATGGCCCATTTTGGCTCGGGTGATGAAAATACGAGAACACAACGTGTTGGTCGTTGGGACGTGCTGACGCTCGGGCTCTGGTCCATCCTGTTCGTCGTTGGCCTCGTTCCCGACCTAGTGTTTTACCTCCTGCGCGACTGGGCCTTTGTCTCGCCACGCACCGCCATGGTCAACACGCCCGCCGTAGTCACCCTTGCCTTTTCCGCGTACCTCGCCTTCTTCGTACTGCAACGCTGCCGCGAATCCGGACTAACCGAAGTGGAAGCTCAGGGCCGCGCCATCCAGGCCGGACTCCTGGCGATTGTCGCATTCCTTTATCTCCCGTCGTCGGGCGGCGCGTCCGCGAGCGGCCCTTCCTCTCATGAAGCGCGGACCATCCTCGAACTTCTTATCGGATTTCAAGACATTAACATTGGGCTTCTCAAATGGATTGTTCTCTTCATTGGGTCGAGCAAGCTCCTCACATGGTGCTACCTCTTTACGCTTGTCGTACGCTACCACGCCATCGGCAACCGCGCGGTCTTCGCCGCGATGCCTTCCTTCTTCTACAGCGCCCGGAAACCGCAACGCGCGCCGTTGGCCGAGGACACCGTCCCTGACAACCCACTGGAAGAGCCCGCCATCGACCCCGTCGCCAACGAACTAACCGACGAATCCCGCCGAAACTAGCCCGGGTATCTCACTGATGACATCAGTGAAACATTGACGCCGTCCTCAGACCTAGCTAAGCTAACAAACGCTTTCTCGATGCCCTGACCGACGGGATCGCGCGGGGTAGTCTAGTCTGAACGTCAGAGAATGAGACACTAACCCATTGGCGCAAGGATCTGAATGGGATCTTGTGGAAGAGAGAAAGGCTGAAATTAGAATGAAATGTCTGCATATCATCGCCCTGGCCGCATTGGCTACAGCTTCGTTTTCCGGTTGCGCTAGCCAGGGAAAACACCTGTTCATCCTCTCTGGCCAATCGAACATGGATGGCCTCGATCCGAACTTATCGTTCATCCCCACCGTTGCGGAGGAATTCGGAGCAGAAACGGTGATTGTTGTCAAAGACTCCGAGGGCGGTAGACCGATCCGGCGCTGGTACAAGAAGTGGGAATCCGCGCAGGGCGACAGGCCCGAAGCGAACGGCGATCTATATGACCGTCTTATGGTCAAGGTGAACGCCGGCATAGAAGACGAGAAGATCAAGACGGCGACCCTTGTCTGGATGCAGGGTGAACGGGACGCGGTCGAGAGGCATGGAGAGGTCTACGCGGCCAGCATGAGAGGCCTTCTGGATCAACTTAGGGATGATCTGAGACGCAGGCATATCAACTTCGTCCTTGGACGTCTCAGCGACTTTGATATGGAGAACAAGAAATACCGTCATTGGACCATGGTGCGCGAGGCCCAGATGGAAGTTGCTGAGGCGGATGCGCGGGGCGCTTGGATAAACACCGACGATCTAAACGATGGAAGAAACTGGAGTGGTCAGGAGATCGAGAACGATCTGCATTACTCGGTCAAGGGATATGAGATCCTTGGCCAACGGTTCGCCGAAAAAGCCATAGAACTGATCCACAGGTGAGCCAGCAAAGCCCTCGCCGATGCCGGGCACATGGCCGTGCGATCAAAGTGAAATTGGCCTATCAGCCCGTGGTAAAAGTCCGATTTTGTCTCATCGAAAGTATTGACAGAT
>CAYNZS010000141.1:0-10579 GCA_964401695.1 uncultured Nitrospirales bacterium | reverse complement strand
CGAGAAGAGTCTCGTCAGAGTGGCCTTATCCGCCGTCGCAGTAGAAGAGCGGTGAAATATCCGGACTAGAAGGCATTTCCTCCGTTTAAGCGGTTTCCAACCACATCGAGATATCGAGATGACCATGTCTCCCCACAGAACCACCGATACGAACGCCCTGTGTCCGCACTTCTGGATCTGCGGCGGCTGCGCGTCTCAAGACATTCTGTATCCGGAACAACTCGAGCTGAAGTCAGCGGCGATCGAGGAATTGTTTTCGCCGTATTGGGATCGACGTGTCGAGACCATCGCGTCGCCGGCGATTTGGCAGTACCGAAACAAAGTTGACTTGAACTTCGTGCGGAAACGCTATGACGAACCGCCGCCGAAGGATTTTGTCAAGGAGACGGTGCTCGGCTTTACGCGCAAGGGGAAGTGGTATTGGCCGTTGCTGGTGGATGAGTGCCTAATTGGGCCGGCCGGCCTGGGCGCGTTGTTGGCGGCTGTGCGAGGCTGGCAGCAAGATGTCGGCTTGCGCGCTTTCGATTCGCGAACGAGAGACGGGCTTCTGCGGGCTTTGCTAGTCAGGGAGGGGCGGCGGACGGGCCAGAAGATGGTGGCGCTCATTACGGCGGATGGCCCGATTGAGACTGGTTCCTTTGTCGAAGCCGTGAAAGGGGCCTTCGAGGCAACAAGCATCCACCGGGGCGTGTTCCATGGGCTTTCGCAAGGCTCCTTCGCCGATACGCTCGAGTTGCTTGACGGCGACAAGACCATCGAAGAAGAACTGCGCGTACCGGACGGCAACGGCGAACGCCGCCTACGGTTCCAGATTTCGCCGATGAGTTTTTTTCAGACGAATACGCTGGGGGCCGAAGTGTTGTACGGCCTGATCCGCGAGTGGGCGCGGGCGGTTTCGCCGAGAGTGTTGTACGACCTCTACGGAGGCGCGGGCGGGATCGCTTTTAGCTGCGCGGATCTTGCGCAAGTCATCCGCTCGGTGGAAAATGTGGAAACGGCGACGGCGGACGGCGTGGCGAACGCGAAACGGAACGGCATCGATAACGTGTTCTTCTCGACCCAGAAGGTGAAGAACTATCTGTTGGATGTTCTGAACTCCGGCGGCATGGAGGCCTCGAGCGCGGCAGTGTTGGATCCGCCCCGTTCGGGGATGCATCCGAAAGCGGTAAAGCGGCTCGTCGAGTGCCGGCCGCCCCGCATACTGTACGTTTCCTGCAACCCGAAGGTATTCGTTCGCGAACTCCCCGCCTTTTTGGAGCAATACGCGCTGACGGATATGAAGGCGGTCGACTTGTTTCCGCATACGCCCCATGTGGAAGTGTTGGCGTATATGACGCTTCGCTAGCCCGGTTTCCCAGCGCGGCCGCGGAGACGCGGAGAGCGCCGAGAGGCTTTCTTGTTGACCGGGCTTGCTCTTCCGGAATCACGGCGGAGCCGAAACTGCTATGATGTGTCGGCACATGGCGCGGCTTAACGAATACCCAATATCGAATGCGAATCCTATGCACGATCTGAAGGCATCTATAGTCATTCCGGCGCACAATGAGGCGCAGAATATCTTGCAGACCTACACCGAGCTTCGGGACGCGTTCGCGGAGCGGGAAATCCCCTACGAAATTATTATCGTCAACGACAATAGCGAGGATGACACGGGGGAGGTCATCCAGGATATCGTCGCGGCGGACTCGTGCGTGAAGACGCTGGATCGCGAATCGCCGGCCGGGTTTGGCAGGGCGATTCGGGCCGGGCTTGAGTTGGTGGAAGGCGACGCGGTTATTGTCTACATGGCGGACCGGTCGGACGACCCGAAGGACGCCGTGAAGTACTACGAAAAGATGGAGGAAGGCTACGACTGCGTGTTCGGGTCTCGGTTCCGCAAGGAGTCGAAGGTCGAGAACTATCCGTGGTTCAAGCTCATAGCGAACCGTGTCGTGAATCGCTGTATCCAACTGATGTTCTTCTGTGGGTTCAACGATCTGACGAACGCATTCAAAGGGTACCGCAGCTACGTCCTCCAGGAGTGCGGCCCGTTTCGCGCGAGCCATTTCAACATCACGATCGAAATGTCGCTGAGCGCGCTGATTCGCAAATACAATATCGCCGAGGTGCCGATTTCGTGGTACGGACGCACCTGGGGAAGCTCAAGCCTGCGTCTCTCGGAAATGGGACGTCGGTATCTTCACGTCCTGCTGAAGATTTACCTGGAACGGGTGTTCATTTCGGACGATGTCATGCAGGAGCGGCTGTCGCAGGGGGCTAAGCGGCGTTCGGAAAATGTGGACCTCCGCAAGCGCATCGACGCGCTGGAACGAAAAGTCGCGGAGATCAAGGAGGAGCGGCCGGATTCGGAACCGCGAACGCCCCCAGTAGCATGAAGACATGGCACTTTGACACAAACCGACTCTCGGTTTCTTCTTGGATGCGGTCCATCGATTCGGCTCGCCGTGTCAAGTACATCGCGATGCAAGTAGAGTACGCGCATGGGTGGGGCCTGCGTTAGCTGCAAACAATGCAAGGGGAGCCGCAAAAGGGACTCTTGTCCCTCTTCTTGATGATATCAGCGCTGACGAATACTTGCGAGGCATAGGACATCCCATGAGAAAGCGTTTACCGATTGCAGCCTGTCTATCGTTTGCCCTGTTCGCGTCTGCAATGCCATCGCGGGCAGGCGCCGGGGAAGACATCCCGCTCGACGATCTAGAGGCAGTGGAGCAGGTACTGTCGGAGGGGGATCGCGCCTGGCTGGGCGGGGACGCCGCGAAAGCTGCGCAGCGGTATGAAGCGCTCTTGAGTGATTTGCCGGAGGAGGCCGAGCCATTTCGGGCCACGATCGTCATGCGGCTCGCCCGGGCGCGGCTCGCTTCGGGCGACAAGGCGGGCTGCCTAAAAGCGCTCGAGCGGCTGCGCCAACTCGATTATGTGCCAGAGCACCACGCCTTAGCCGCCGAAGAGTTGAGCGCCGTGACGGCCGGTAAACCGCATCCGGGCCTGGCGCGCACCCCGATTCCGGCCATCGGCAGAGTGCGGGCGACGTTTGTGGTCGATGCCAACGCGAAGCCGGGCGGCGACGGAACACCGGACAAGCCCTTCGCGGCCTTAGAAGAAGCGGTCATGGCCGCGCGCCTCGAGCGCCGAAACGCCGGCAAAGGGGCTATCGAGATCGTGCTGGAGCCGGGCGCCTATCGCCAGGCACAGACACTTGAGCTTAGCGCCGCCGATGCCGGAACAGCCGAGAGCCCCCTCGTCATCCGGTCGCGCGATGCCGGCGACCCCGCCATACTGACCGGCGGAACCGTTCTGAGGCGTTGGACCACGGTCGAAGACGAATCCGCGCTATCGCAAATCCCCGATATCGCGCGAGCCGGGGTACTAACATGCGACCTCTCGGCCCACGGGGTTGCAGAGATGGGCGAACTCGTGTTCGGGGGCTTCGGAAGCAAGCGCGCGAGACCGAAGGCGAACCACCGCTTTGCTACGTTGCCCGTTCCCGAGCTGTTCCACAAGGGCGAACCGCAAACCATGGCGCGGTGGCCGAACGAAGGAATGACGCGGATTCCGATTGACGAGGTGCCGGAGACCGAGTTGGAGCGTTACCAACGGTGGGCGAAGGAGACCGAGCTTTGGCTCCACGGATATTGGTGGAGGGAGTGGGCAGACTCCTACGAAAAGGTCGCGTCGATCGAAGCGAACGGGACGATCCGATTGGTGCCGCCGACCAGCGGAATTTTTGAAATGCGAATGGGCTGGGCGGTGAACGCGCTGTGCGAGCTGGATCGGCCGGGCGAGTGGCACCTCGACACGGCCCAGAACCGCGTCTTCTACTGGCCCCCCGAAGACTTCGATCCCGAGCAATGCATTCTGTCAACCTTCAACACGGCCATCCACGCCAAAGCCTCTCGACACCTGCAAATACGCGATCTTTCGATCGAGTTCGTGCGTGGCGATGCCCTGATCTTCGAGGACTGCTCGGATCTGCTGTTGGCCGGTCTCGATATCCAAGATTGCTCCGGGCTGGGAATCCGGATCCACGGCGGCAAGCGCCACCTGCTGCACACTTGTCGAATCGACAGTATGGGGCGTAACGGCATCGACCTATGGGCCGGGGACTGGCAGAAGCTAACGCCGGCCCACAGCACAGTCGAGAACTGCCGCATCTCCAATCTCTCCCGTATCGACCGAACCTATACCCCAGCCGTCCTGCTCGAGGGCATGGGGTTAAAGGTACGCCACAACTCATCCACCGACATTCCCAGCAGCGCAATCCGCCTCGAGGCCTGCGATGCGTTGATCGAACTCAACTACTTCCGAAGATGCGTCTACGAATCCGGCGACCAAGGCGCGATCGACATGTGGGCTAACCCGCTCTATCGAGGAAACATCATTCGCTGGAACGACTTCGACAGCATCATCGCCAGCGACATGCACCGTGGCGCCGCCGCCATACGCCACGACGACTTCATCAGCGGCTTCATGGTTGCCCAGAACGTCATCCGCAAAGGCAGTGGATGGGGCGCCTTCGGGGCCGTACAGTTCAACCAGGGCACCGACAGCTACGTCGAGGGAAACGTGTTCGTCGATTGGCACAAAGCATTCTCCGGGGGCTCCGTATCCGGCGAGAAGTGGGCCACCGTGATCCAAAAACACCGCAACTCCAAGAAGATGCTGACCGACACCGACTGGAAATCCGAGGCCTGGCGCAAAAAGTACCCGATGGTGCGCGACCTTCTCAACGGCGACGACAACCACAACTACCTAGTCGGCAACCTACAGCTCGGCTCCGGCGATTGGGGCGGCGTAGGGCGCGCAATCAATCTGGGCAACAGAACGGGTAGCAAGGATGTCCACGGAGCGACACTCGCTGAGCTAAAACCGCACTTGTCGCCGTGGTATCAGATACCGGTTGAGCTGATTGGGCCGTACTCGGACTGAGTTGCCGTAGCCGCGTCCGCCGACACACGGCAACAAGTAACATCAACAGGACCAAGGCGAGCGTTCAAGCCATTCTTCCCCAGAATCGGCCTGGTGTTCGAGGGCGTTGGTGGCCGCGGTTGCCCGGAGGGAATGGGCGGAGAAGACATCGAGGTCGATGCCTGAAGCCCGCGCGCCGTACAAATCGGAAATCAATATAAGTGGTGCCGCAGCCAACAGAGACGACTTCTCAATTGAGGAAGCACTCATGATGAAACGCAGCAATTCACCATCGCTGCCACGCGCATTTCCCAGCATGGCGTCCAATGAAGCGCGTCAAATCACTGCGCCAATAAAGGTTCTGCAGGACCCACTCTGCGAAATCCGACTGGCAAGGTTTTGCCGCCTTATTATCAAGGTCTAAGCCTTCACTGCAAACGGCGCGCGCCGTACGAAGACAGAGATCTGTACATTGAAAGCACATCCCCGCTGCTCTTTAATCTGAAAAGAATTCGGAGTTATGGACACGACGAAGAAATAGGCAGTTCTTCACTATTTTGGTTCCTCACAAGATTCTGTGCAAGAAATGAGTAGAGGACTCTATGTAAGTTATGCGGTACCAATGGCTTAAGGTGACATGGGTCAAGTTATCTACGGTCTACAAGTTAGAGAAGCTTCCACTGCCAAGGCGAAGTTCCCCACATCCCCACAGCCACTACTGGAGCTACGCGGCAAAGGCTCCACTAGGCTGTGGATATGTGGGGAACTTCGCCTTGGCGTTGGGTGTGAAATCGAGGCAATCACGCCTGTCTTGCTCCAATTGTCTGTACAGATTCTTAGGAGGAGGCAATATTTTTAACTCTCTCAACCGGGAATAATGCAATTATGGTCCCTATCTATTAGAGTTAGAAGATAATCGTCGCGTCTCGCATTCCCTCATTCTTAACTGAGTAACGCTTGATAATAGAACATAGCTTGATGCAATCTCTCTCTCTGGGCACCGAGATGCGTGGACATTCACGGTCGGTGCGGGTTCCAGCGAGATCATGCGCGAACTCATCGCGCGGGCGGAAGGGCTTGTGCCGAAGGGAGCCGGCAGGTGAGCAAACGAGTTGAAGTTGGCATCGTGGGCATCGGCGATTCCGGATACTCCCATCGAGATTATCGTTGTAAGAAAAGGGACTGACGCAAGCGTAGCGAGACACGAGCGGAGACGTACCCGTCCCTTTTTTCTGGGCACGGATGGCCTGAACACTCACGTTTAGGGGAAGTCTCGGATGGAAATGGTTGCCGTTTCGGCAGTCGATAATGGGAGATCAGACATATGACAACCAACAACGCCTTTGAGGCAGTGGCCGCCAAGCTCGACTATCCGGGATCGGAGAGGCTGCGGACGATCATAGAGTACCTTATGACGACTGAACAAGCGCAGATCGTGGTACATCTGCCCGCAACGGCCCCGGAGGTGGCCGAAAAGACGGGATTCGCCGCAGACGCCATCCAGAAAGAGTTGGATACTCTCGTGGTCAAGGGGATCGTGTATCCGCGGCGCGACCCCGGTAGCTTTCGTTTGGCGTTCGATACTCTGATGCTTCACGACACTACCCTTACGGCAAGAGGCATTGACATGGTGAAAGACCGGAAGCTCTTCGAACTTTGGGATGATTTCAGTATGAACGAAGAGTATGTCAATCTCGGGAAGAAGTATGCCGCGTTCCCCGAACCGCCTTGGCGCGTCGTTCCAGCTTATAAGGCGCTCGAGGGCCTGCCAAATGTCTCGCCTTTAGATGACTTCCGCGAATTGCTTAAGCTTAAGGCAGAGGAAACCATCTCCGTCATCCCTTGCCCGTGCCGCCTTCGCAAGGCCGGGATCAAGGAGCCGTGCGACCACAGCGACGAAGACAAGGATTGGGTTTGCTTCCAGTTCGGGCGGGGCGCGAGCTATGCCGTGGCTCGTGGCGCCGCCAGACAACTCACCGCCGAGGAAGCCGTGAGCCTTGTCGACGAGGTCGAGGATGCGGGCTTCATTCACACTTGGACGAACGGTGCGAACTCGGACAAGACTCTGCACAGTTGCCAATGCTGTCAGGATTGCTGCGTCCTCTATCAGGCTCTGGATATGGTGGGCGAGTCCGTCGGGAAGATTTGGGCCAAGAGCCCCTACGAGGCCGTGGTCGACGAGATCGAGTGCGACGGCTGCCAGGATTGTGTCGAACGCTGCCATTTCGACGCCATCGAAATGTTCAAGCCGAATAATTACGGCAAAGGGCGAAGGAACTCAAAGAAGCTTAAGGCCCGGGTCGATCCGGTGAAGTGCTGGGGCTGCGGGCTGTGTGTGCCGACCTGCGCCGAAGCCAAGGCCATGGGCTTCAAACAGGTGCGGCCCGCCGGCCATGTACCCGCTCCGGCCTCATAGCAGTTTACGGTGAGCGGGGGTGACACAACGCAGGCAGAACGCAACATCCCCCTTGATCCCCCTTCAAAGGGGGATATCATTGGAGGAGGGACGACGCTATTTGCGAAGGTCCTCGTGGAACTGACAGCGGCACGACGCCGGAACGGCAGAGCCTAAGCCCCTGGAAGCGCCACGGTGAAGACCGCGGAATCGACTTGACCCGATGGGGTCATATAGGTCACGCGGTGTGTGCCGGGTTCGAGGTCGATCAGGAGTGGATGTCCCTGCCGTGCGATTCCAAGGAAGGTGTCGTCTAAGTACTAGTACCGGTCCGCGTCGTCACTCCGTGTTGCCCGCAGCGCGATGCGGTCTGCATTCGCTTCCCCAGTGAGCACAAACGCGGCCCGATTGGCAGGCTGCAGGGTGCGGAACTGCTCCTGCCTTTGCGTGGGCTGAGTCGCCCCAGAAGAGGGCGCTGGCTTCGGCGCGGCGACCGATGCCAGGTCCCAATCCATCGCGGATGCGGGCCACCTCGTTACGGACGCTTCCTGAGTTTCAGCGGCGGCGGGAGAGTGCAGCGTACAGCGTCGGAGCAGGTACTGTAACCGAGGAAGTAGCTTATCGCCCGGCTGCGGAATCACGCCGACAACGTTCAGGTAGTCCCCATTCTCCTTTCCCAGTTCCGCGGGCGTCGCCCCGCCGGGGGACTCTCTTGCGCGGCCAGGGCAGGGCTTCCGCTCAGTCCAAACCCTATCCCCAGGAAAGTTTCGAGAATCAGTAGTAAACACAGCGGCACTATGGCAGGGTTCCTAAACACCATGGACTCCTCTCTTACGCGAAAAATCAGGAACGCTCCACGAACAACCAGACGGCAAGCCCTCATGTTATCCTCCGGCGGCCAAGAATATTGCCTGAGCCGGACGTAATTTTGCGCGGACCGGGAGTTGTCCAAACATGGAGAATCGTCTCAGAATAGCGTCAACCAAGGTGAGCCTTGGCGGCTTTTCCTGTCTTGTCTATTAACTTTGCCAATGGTTGGCAGCGCAGCCCGAGAGCATTTGGATACACGCGGATTCTGTATCGAACGATCGTGCCTTCCGACGATATTTGCGAAACTCCCTGTGGAACCGAAGAAGGCACAACGCCGGAACGGCGGGGCCTGATGAATTCTCACCGGAAGAGCCGGTAGCTTAATGATGAGTCATCGCTCGTGAACATCACCGGCTTGAGAGTACCGAATTCCGATCTCCGTTTCACTATGTGGCCAATCTTGTTCGCGCGATTCTTGATAGGGTTAATTTTCGTGTGCGTTCCCACGCATGAGCGTGGGAACGAGGAACGATTAAGCGACGATGTATCCCCGGGCGAGGCCTTCGTATTCCTTCACCTGTTCTTCTTGCCACTTCTGATCTTTGCCCATCTCGACAGCGAGGAGCTTGGCCACCAAGGGTGCGGCCTTGACGCTCGCGGGCGCGTCCAGCAGCAACGACCGCGTCCTTCGAGCCAGGACATCCTCGACGGTGCGGGCCATCTCCTCGCGCGCGGCCCACGCGACTTCGCCGGCGCGATATGGAAGGCTAGAAGCAAGCAGGCCGTTTCCCCCAGGGATCTCGGCGCAGAGGTTGCGCACGGCTTCGGCGTCGCTTCCGTAGGACTCGAAATCGCCACCGTCTACCGGGGCGGCGCAATGGCCGTGGACCCTCAATTTCTTGGTTCGAGCCTCGACCTCGCCGAGCCCGGCGACGCCCCACGCTTGATCGACCGTATCTTCCGCCATTTTCCGGTACGTGGTCCATTTGCCGCCCGCGATGGTGATTAGGCCCGACCTGGCTATGTGGAGCGTATGGTCGCGCGAGATGGAAGCCGTGTCCCCATCCCCACCTCCCTCCTTGACGAGAGGACGGAGGCCGGCGAAAGCACTCAGCACGTCCACCGGTTCAGGATCTTTCGTGAGATAACGCGCAGCGTGGACGATCAAAAACTCCAGTTCTTCCTTCATCGGCAACGGCTCCAGCGAGGCGCCGGACACGGGCGTATCCGTCGTTCCGATCAGCGCGCGGCCGTGCCAGGGTATCGCAAACAGGATCCGTCCGTCGTCCGTGTGAGGGACCATGATGGCGCTATCCCCCGGAAGAAACGAGCGGTCAAGAACGATGTGCACGCCCTGGCTCGGGCTAATCATGGGCCGTGCCCCAGGGTCGTCCATCTGGACCAGCGCGTCGGTGAAAACCCCCGTTGCGTTGATGACCGCCTTCGCTTTAACTCCGTATTCTAGCTGCGTTTCCGCATCCACCGCGATCACGCCCGACACGAGATCGTTCGATTTCGTCAAACCAGTCACGCGCACATAGTTCAAGACCGCTGCGCCGTGATCCACGGCTGTCTGAGCCAGGTTTATCGCGAGGCGCGCGTCATCGAATTGGCCATCATAGTAGATCGTGCCGCCGCGCAGGCCATCCGCTTCCAGCGTAGGAATGCGTTCCAGCGTTTCCTCTTTATCGAGGTGATGCGACTTTCCGAAGCCATGTTCGCCTGCGAGAAGGTCGTAGAGATGGAGGCCGATGCCGTAAAACGGGGCTTCCCACCAATCGTAGTTCGGCACGATAAACGGAAGATCGTGGACCAGATGCGGGGCATTCTCGCGGAGTATACCTCGCTCCTTCAGCGATTCCAGAACAAGCGAAACGTTGCCCTGCCGGAGGTAGCGCACGCCGCCGTGGATGAGTTTCGTGCTCTTGCTCGATGTGGATTTCGCGAAATCGTGCTGCTCTAATAGAAGCGTCTTGTACCCGCGCGACGCGGCGTCCACGGCGACTCCCAACCCGGTCGCGCCGCCTCCGACGACGACGAAATCCCACGCGCTTTGCGTATCGGCGAGTCTGTCTAGTGAATCTTGTCTGTTCATGCGTGTCGCGGGTCCTTCGACCGATTCGTTGGATGCGGCTTGACTGCTACTTTGCCTATCGAGGGCCGCAGGGCGCAAACTTGCTGCCGGAACTGGCTGCGCGGGGAATTGGGGAAGGTCCACCCTCCCCCAGCCCCTCTCTAACCCGGATATCTCACCGCTTTTCTACTGCGACGGTGGAGAAGGCTGCTATAACGAGACTTATTCGAAGCCTTTCGGACAACAGCGTGCCGGGTCACGTCAAGGTCGAAAGTCGAGAAAAGTCTCGTCAGAGTAACCTCATCCGCCGTCGCAATAGAAAAGCGGTGAGATATCCGGGCTAGAGCGTTTTAAGAAATTATAGATACGAAGCGGCACCAAAAAATCCTCGC